>CAJTUQ010000010.1:10889-37072 GCA_910579335.1 uncultured Dorea sp.
GAGACAGCTCCCCCCGGCTTACCAGTTCTTGGTCAAACTCCGCCCCGGCTCCGTCCTGAAGCTCCATCTCCTCCAGAAACTTCGCCTTCTGCTCCGGCAGTATCAGCGTATCCATCTCCGGATCGTCAATGGATACTTTTCGCACCTCTCCCTGCGTCGTCCCTTTATGAGTCTCGGAAAACAGCTCCACCTTTCCTGTCTCTCTGTCATACACGCCCCTGAACTCCTTGCCGGAGCCAATCGGCCAATTCACCGGACAGGTAGCTATGCCGAGCTCGCTTTCGATATCATCCAGCAATTCGAAAGTATCAAGCGCCTCTCTGTCCATCTTATTGATAAATGTAAAAATCGGAATATGGCGCATCGTGCATACTTTGAATAATTTTCTCGTCTGCGCCTCCACTCCTTTGGAAGCGTCAATGACCATCACCGCCGAATCCGCCGCCATCAGCGTCCGGTACGTATCCTCCGAGAAATCCTGATGCCCCGGAGTGTCCAGAATATTGATGCAGTACCCGCCGTAATTAAACTGAAGGACAGAAGAAGTGACGGAAATTCCCCTCTCCTTTTCAATCTCCATCCAGTCAGACACCGCATGCCTTGCCGTCGCCTTCCCTTTCACACTTCCTGCAAGATTGATAGCGCCGCCGTACAGCAAAAACTTCTCTGTCAGCGTCGTCTTTCCCGCATCCGGATGGGAAATGATCGCAAAGGTCCTTCTCTTCTCAATCTGTTCTTTCACTTCTTTCGATAATTGTGGCATATATTAATCTCCTGATATTTCATATTTCTTCCATAGTTTAGCACAGTCACCGGAAAATTAATAGTAGTCCGCCCACAAAAATTTCATGCAAAAAAATTCATGCAAAAAGGAGAAGCACTGTTACTTCTCCCCTTCATTGATTGGATTGATTACTACGTTTTCCGCCGGCACGCCCGTCTTCCTTGTCACAATATCCGTTATCTGGGCGCGGCTGGCCTCTGTCAGCTCTTTGGCATTTACCACCACGTCCGCCGCCTCGTCTGCAATACTCACCACTGCGTCGCTGAAGCCTTTGGATGCAAGCAGCGTCTCGGCCGCAGCCTCTTTTTCCGACAGTTCTGTCATCTTTACCATCTGTGACACCGCGTCCTTTTTCTGCTTGTCGCTCAGTTCCTTGTTGTCAATAATCTGCTGCAGCGTCTCTCTGTTTTTTGCGCGCACCTGCTCTCTTGTCACCTTCGCCTCCGCAACGACCGCACTGGCTTCGCCACTTGTAAGGACGGCCTCTCCGGGCGTACCTTCTACCGAGCCGTCCTCTTTCCCCTCCGTGTCGCTGTCCTGGCTTTTAATATCGCCGGATGCGCTTGCAAGATCTTCTTCCGAAATATCGAGCAGTTCCTGATTGGCAAGCTCCGCATTCATCTGCTGCGCCTCTTCTTTATCCCCGAACAGCCGTCCCGAATAATTCAAATATCCGGCCGCAGCAATCATAACTGCCAGCGCAGCAATAATCACCTGATTTTTCTTAAAGATTTTTTTCACCATGTTTCCTCCTCTTGCTTCGAATTTCATTCTTTCTTTACTATCCTAATCTTATGCGTGTCTATTCCAAATAATGCCTGAACGCACTCAGTTATATTCTGAACCACTACCGCATCGCCGCCTCCGCCCGCAGCTACGACCACGCCTTCCACTCTCGGCGTGCGCTCCTTGCTCACGTAAGGATTCTGCCCTGCCCCCTCGTAGCTGCTCCCACGAAGCCCGCCGCTTCCACCGTCCCCGTAATAAACCGTCGTCTCTTTTTGACTTTCATTGTCCGTCTTTCTCACGCCGCCCTGGCTGTCCTCCTCGCTCACCGACTCGCTGGAGGCTTCCCTGTCCTTTTCCACAACCTTCTCCGACGATTCTTTCAGCGTAATCATCACGGTCACCTCTCCCGCCCCTTCCATCTGCGAAAGTATTCTTTCCAGGTTTCTCTCCATATATGAAACATATTTCTGTTCCGATGCGATACCTGTCAAATCCGCGCTTTCATAGTCCTCCCGCATCTCCTCCCCGGTATCGGTGCCCTGCTTTTTTTCCGGCAGTGCAATAATCAACAGAAGCACTCCCGCCAAAAACAAGATGACAATCTGGTCTTTTTTAATTTTCCAGCCTCTAAGCATGTCAATCAGCTTCTTTATCTCCTCCACCCTGATACTGTCATTTCTGCGCCTTATTATGCCTTCTTCTTCCTCCAAGGCCTCTGAGAAATCTTCATCCTTAAGATAATCGGCCGCTTCCTCGATTTCTCTGATTTTCTCCTCGTATTCCCTGCTCCTGTAAAAATTGACGACATAGCTGTCCATCCCGAATATACGGAAAATCGGCGTTATAATCATAAGTATCAATACCATTCCCGTAAAAAAGCGAATATATTTCTTATACCCGGAATCCGGAACCGCATAGAGCACCACCGTAGCCAGCACCATGTAAAAGGCCAGGTTCTGCATCCATTCATAAAGATATTGAAACATCCCGCTCCTCCTTATACGCTGCTTGTCACAAAAGAGACAATAACAATGGTTAACAAAAACAAGAGACTGACCGTAAAAATCACCCGCATCAGCAGCCGGCACCCGTCCCCAACGCACTCTATGCACCCTACGATGCGCTTATCCGAAACCGGCTGTATCACTGCCGCCGCCAGCTTGTACATCAGTGCAACGGCCGCCATCTGCACAAGCGGTACAACGCACAGCGCAAGACAGATAAGCATTCCCGCCGTCCCGATGCCGTTTTTCACTAAAACAGCCGTTCCAAGGACGACTTCCGCAACGCCGCCCACCGCGTCCCCCACGCCGGGAATCGCTTCCGCCGTCCGTGTAACGGCGCTTCTCTTTACGCTGTCTATAGCGGGGCTTATCATTCCCTGCACGATATTGACGCCCACCACGCAGGCAACCAGTGTTTTTAAAAGCCATGAGACAGCCACCTCGATAAGCTCTGCAAATTTGCTTAAATATTCCTGGGACGACAGAAAATCAAGTACCTTCACCATAACATATATATGTATGACCGGAAGCAGAAAACAGACGATTACAACCTCTACCGCATAGATGAAAAACAGCACCAGATTGTAAAACGCAACCGCCGTCACGCTTCCCTTTGCAATCGAAACAGCCAGAAAATATACCGGACAGAAGGCAGTCATAAATGCCGTCAGCTTTTCGATCCCCCCGCTCGTCCACTCGATGACTATTTGAAAAGAATTGAGACAGAGAGCGATTAAGAGCAGGTATAAGACGTAAAAACTAATCTCGCAGATTTGACGGTTCTGGAATACACTGGAAAAATTGTGAATGACAGCCGCAATTACCGCAATGATTAATATATGGACAAGGTTCTCCCTGCTTCCTGCAAATGCATAGGTAAGCTGTCCTGCGGCAAGCTGCCAGAGGGTTTTTAGCGTGCACTCCTGCCTGCCGGAAATCATGGCCGCAGCCGTATCGTAAAATCCAATCTGCTCCTTTGGGAAGATATCTTTTAACGCCTTATCGACTTCCTCATAATCAAACTGCCCCAGCAGTTCTCCGGCTCCAAAGATTTCCTCTGATTCCGGTTCCTTGGCCTTTGCCTGTATTTCAGCAAAAGCGCCTGCCAATAGAGCCGTCACAAACGCCAGCAGAAAAAACATCCCCGTTCCCCTTCGCACATTCATGACAAAAATCCTTTCACCGCGTCAAGCAGCGCCATAAGTATCGGCATGCTGAGCACAAGCACCGCCAGCTTCCCGAAGATTTCAATCTGCCCGGCGATGGCCTGGTATCCCGCATCCTTGCATATACTGGAGGAAAACTCCGCAATATACGTAATTCCCAGCATTTTAAGCAATGTCCCGATATATACGGTGTCCATGCTGATATAGTCCCCTATCGTCCTTACCATCCTTATAATCGTTTCCAAATACCTGAGGATACTAAAGAATATCAACAGGCTCAAGGCAATACTGATATAGATTCCATACTCCGCTTTTCCGCTTTTAAACTGCACGGCCAGAAGCGCCCCGGCCACCCCGATAATCCCCACCTGGACCATACTCACGACCTTCATCTCCTCTCTTAACATCACAGGGAAAACAACCGCCGGATATCTTCAAACAAATTATAAATATAGGGGACAATCCAGAACAGCACAAGCAAAAGCCCCGCAAGACTCGTCAAAAAAGCCTGTTCCTCCCTGCCGCTGTGCTTTAACACCTGGCTTAACACGGATACTAATATCCCGACCGCCGCTATTTTAAAGATTATATTTACACTCATCCTCTGCCTCCTTCAAGCCCAAATCCTCCTCTGCCCCGCCGGCACGCCATCTTTTATATGAGCATCACTGCCACCAAAAGTCCGCTCATAACGCCAAGACAATGGCACAGCCGAACCTTCGCCCCCATCCCCTCCCACACCTCCTCCATGCTAAGCCTTAACTGCTCCTGATACAGCGCAAGCACCTCAAGCTGCAGCTTCAAATCCATCACTCCAAGCTGTCCGCCAAGCTGTATCAGCCTTTCAAGCTCTTTTTTCGGAAGGCCGGCGCCAGAAAGCTTTTCTGATGCCGCTTGTCCCCATATCTTTTCGAAGACGCCCGAATCCGCTTCGTCCATCCTTTTTTCCATATCCAAAAGCCAGCTCCTATACGGTTCCTGCGTACGCCTGGCCGCATGCAGGAAGATTTCTCCAAGATGTGTGTGCGCATACCGAATCTCGCTCTCTATCATGCACAAGAGTCTTTGTAAATTCCGCATCTGCCTGTACTCTTCTTTTATCCTCTCCGCGCGCAGCGCTCCTGAGAGCGTCGTGGCGGCTATGACAAGCAGACAGCCGGATACTTTTATAAGCATCTACACCACTCTCCCGTCACTGTCAAAAACAGCTTCTATCTCTCCTTTGTCTCTTAAGATTACATACCTGTCAAACCTTTTTTCCTCTATCATACGGGAGAATGCGGGTCTCCTTTTCAGCTCCTCCATAGACTCCCCGTGAGCCGTGGCAAGCATCTTACAGCCGCAGTGCATGGCATAGGAGACAGCCTGTACATCCTCCGCCGCCCCGATTTCATCTACCGCAAGAACCTGCGGCCGCATGGAACGTATCAGCAGCAGCATTCCTTCCGCCTTCGGGCAGGCGTCCATGACATCCGTGCGGATTCCCAGATTATTCTGCGGTATCCCGTGATGGCATCCTGCAATTTCCGAACGCTCATCCACGACGCCTACCGTCATTGCCTTTGTATAGGGATTGCCGTCGGATATCTGGCGTATCATGTCCCTGAGAAGCGTCGTCTTCCCGCAGCCCGGCGGCGATACAAGAAGCGTGTGCAGAGGGCGCATACATTGGGTGACATAGGGAAACACCTTGTCCCCGCATCCAAGTATTTCATGGGACATGCGGATATTTACCGAAGTTATGTAACGAAGGTTCTTCATCCTCCCCTTCTCAGTAATTGCCTGTCCTGCCATGCCCACCCGGTGCCCTCCTTTGATGGTAATAAACCCCTGCTTCATCTCCTGCTCAAACGCATAGAGGGAATAGCTGCTGACATGTTCTATCAGCTCGTTAATCTCCTCCTTGGATACGATATGCCTTCTGCCGTCAGCCGTCGCTGGCACAAGCTCCTCACCCCGGTACATTAAAATCAGGGGCTTTCCCGTGCGCAGACGGATTTCCTGAAGCTTCCCGGCATCTGGCGCTTCCCGGTTCACCACCGTACGGATGCTTCCCGGCAGCAGGCCGATAATTTTATTTTCCTGCATCTTTGTCCACCTCTTTAACTCAATATATGTCCATGCCCGTAATTTATTACAGGAAAATCTGCAAAAAGTCTGCAAAGCGTTTTTTATAGAGGGTACGGCGCTCCCACTGTAAAAGGGAGCGCTGCTCCATAGATGTTTAGCCATCTATCTTGCAACGCTCCCTTTGAAATCCGATATTTTATTTTCATATCAGGAAAAGGCTTCGAGTTTTTCTTACTCCGCCACATCCTTGATGCTGAAAGAAAATCTTCCCATCTTGTCCTTGCCAAGACATACTACCTTTACCTTGTCGCCAAGCGTCAGCACGTCTTCCACATGGTTGACTCTCTCCTTGGAAAGCTTGGAGATGTGCACCATGCCCTCCTTGCCCGGCGCAAACTCAATAAACGCACCAAATTCCTTAATGCTGACCACCTTTCCGATAAGCACCTGCCCGGCCTCAAAATCAGTAACTATCGTGTAAACCAGCTTTCTCGCCTCGTCCATCATAGCCGCATCTGTTCCGCAGATGGACACGCTGCCGTCGTCCGTAATATCAATCTTGACGCCTGTCTGCTCGATAATCGCATTAATCGTCTTGCCTCGCTGCCCTACCACATCGCCGATTTTCTGCGGGTCAATCTGCATCTGGATAATCTTCGGCGCATACGGGCCTACCTCCGGCCTCGGCTCTGCGATAGCCTTGTTCATAATCTCGTCGATAATATAAGTCCTTGCCTTCTTTGTAGCGGCAATCGCCTCTTCAATAATCGGCCTTGTAAGTCCGTGAATCTTGATATCCATCTGAATCGCCGTGATACCCTTGTGGGTACCCGCCACCTTAAAGTCCATATCTCCGAAGAAATCCTCTAAGCCCTGAATATCGGTAAGCACAAGATAATCGTCATCCGTCTCTCCGGTCACAAGGCCTGCGGAAATCCCTGCTACCGCAGACTTAATCGGCACGCCTGCCGTCATCAGCGACATGGAAGACGCACATACGCTTGCCTGTGAAGTGGAGCCGTTGGATTCAAAGGTCTCCGATACGGTACGGATGGCGTACGGAAATTCTGCCTCGCTCGGCAGCACCGGCACAAGAGCGCGCTCTGCAAGCGCTCCGTGTCCGATTTCCCGGCGTCCCGGTCCTCTGGACGGTCTCGTCTCTCCTACGGAGTAGGATGGGAAATTATAGTGGTGCATATATCTCTTGGAAGTCTCCGCCTCATCAAGCCCATCCAGCCTCTGCGCCTCCGCAAGCGGCGCAAGCGTCGTGATGGTACATATCTGCGTCTGTCCGCGGGTAAACATCGCGGAGCCGTGGACTCTCGGTATCAAATCCACCTCTGCCGCCAGCGGACGGATCTGGTCGATAGCCCTGCCGTCGGGACGCTTATGGTCTTTTAAAATCATCTTGCGCACCGTCTTTTTCTGATACTGGTATACAGCCTCTCCGAGAACCGCAAGCCATTCCTCATTGTCAGCAAATGCTTCCTCCAGTTTTTCGGTAATCTGGCGGATATTCTCCTCTCTTACCTGCTTCTCATCGGTAAATACAGCCTCCTCCATCGCTTCCGGCGGAACGATTTCCTTGATTGCCGCAAACAATTCCTCCGGCACCGCACAGCTTTCATACGTGTGCTTTTCTTTTCCGCACTCGGCGACAATGGTGTCAATAAAAGCGATGACCTTCTGGTTGACTTCATGGGCCGCAAAAATCGCCTCAATCATCTTCTGCTCCGGAACCTCGTTGGCGCCGGCTTCAATCATAATTACCTTGTCCCTTGTGGAGGCAACCGTCAGCGCAAGCTCAGAAGCTTCCTTCTGCGCCGCTGTCGGGTTGTATACGAACGCTCCGTCAACCAGCCCCACCTGCGTGGTGGAAATCGGACCGTCAAACGGGATGTCCGAAATCGTCGTGGCGATTGCCGCGCCAAGCATCGCCGTAAGCTCCGGCGAGCAGTCCTGATCCACGGATAATACAAGGTTCTCTAACGTCACGTCATTGCGGTAATCCTTCGGGAACAGCGGACGCATCGGACGGTCGATGACACGGTCCGTCAGCACCGCATTCTCCGACGCTTTTCCCTCTCTCTTGTTAAAGCCTCCCGGAATCTTCCCTACGGAATACAGTCTCTCATTGTACTCTACGCTGAGCGGGAAAAAATCGATTCCCTCTCTCGGCTTCTCTGACGCGGTAGCCGTACAAAGGACGGTCGTGTCGCCGTAATGCATAAGGACAGCCCCGTTCGCCTGCTTTGCAACACGGTCAACATCTACGCAAAGCGTTCTGCCCGCCAATTCCATTTCAAACTTTTTGTACATATTTTTCTCCTTTTCTATACAGAACAATTAATAATCTCTGCCGCAGGCGAAAGCTTCCGAAACTACTGAAAAATATATTTTTACTAAAATATGCTTTTCAGTGGTCTCGGTACATGCCCACCGCCCACAAGCTTTAATATTATAACACAATTGCACAGAATATACCACTATAAAATTGTAAAACAAAACATAAAAAAACCGCTGCCCTTACAAGCCCTGCAAACGCATGGCTGCAAAGGCCGCAGTCTCCTAACGCTTAGTCTATCCCAGCCAGATTGTCCTCCAGCCACTTCTTAAAATCCCCGTCCGGATAAGATTCAAAATACGCTGCTTGTAAATTAGCAAAAACAACCTTTGTGTTCGGGTGCTCTAATCCCAGTTTGGAGCAGCATATCTTTAACGCTTTTAAATAACAGGCAAACATCTTTTCGTAATTCCTTTGTCTCTCATATACACCTGCCAGATTATTATAACTTGCTGCGGTATCCGGATGCTCTTCCCCCAATACCTTTTCTCTTATCCGCAGGCTTTTTCTATACAGTTCTTTTGCTTCCTTATATTTCCCCTGGCTTTTATATACTCCCGCCAGATTGTTATAGATTGTTGCTATTGACGGGTGCTCTAATCCCAATACCTTTTCATTTATTAGCAGGCCTTTTTCATATAGTTCTTCCGCTTCTTTATATTTCCCCTGACTCTCATATACCCCCGCCAGATTATTATAACTTATTGCTGTATCTGGGTGTTCCTCTCCCAATACTTTTTCACTTATCTGAAGGCTTTTTTCATACAGTTCTTCCGCCTCCCCATACCTCCCCTGACTCTCATATACACCTGCCAGATTATTATAACTCGTTGCTGTATCCGGGTGTTCCTCTCCCAATACCTTTTCTCTTATCCGCAGGCTTTTTTCATACAGTTCTTCCGCTTCCCCATATCTCCCCTGATTCTTATATACTAATGCCAGATTATTATAGCTCGTTGCTGTTGACGGGTGCTCTAATCCCAATACCCTTTCATTTATTAGCAGGCCTTTTTCATATAATTCTTCCGCTTTCTTATATTTTCCCTGACTCTCATATACTCCTGCCAGATTATTATAACCCGTTGCTGTATCCGGGTGTTCCTCTCCCAATATCTTTTTTCTTATCCGCAGACTCTTTTCATACAGTTCCTCCGCTTCCTTATATTTCCCCTGGCTATCATATACTCCTGCCAGATTATTATAACTCCTTATTGTATCCGGATGCTCTCTCCCCAATTCTTGTTCTCTTATCTGAATGCTTTTTTTATACAGCTCTTCTGCTTCCTTATATTTCCCCTGACTGCTATATACATCTGCCAATTCATTGCCAATCTCAGCCATCTCCAAATGCTCTTTTCCAAGCAGGCGCTCTTTGATTTGCCATGCCTTTAACAGCAGGCATTCACTCTCCCTATAATGTGCCTTGTCACTTTCATCTTTGGCCCGCTCTATCATCTCATAAGCCTGTGCCATCTTTTGCCTGGATTCCTCCGGGCTCCACTCTCCCTCTTTCACCGGTTCCGTATCCGTAAGGAGCGGCTCCTTCTCTTTCCTGAATGCCGCCTGACAATCGTAGTTATGAAAGGTAACCCGAAGCTTTATAAAGGAATAAAAATCGTATGCCCCTGCCGCCAGTCTGTCATCCCCGTAAGGAGTGACGAAAAAAATCATATTCCTTTCCAGATTTTCCAGCATATCCCTGCTGAAATTCAGCCGCTTTAAGCTCTCCTCATCCTGCAGGGCAAGGTGGAAATTAACAATCATAAGAACATTTTTATCAGGCAGTCCGGCGGCCCACTCCTCCAAATCGCGGAAGGAATAACTTCCCGGATGCCGCTTGTAATCATAGACGCCAGCCAGCCCGTGCCTATACACGTCAATGATTTCCCTCTGGATTTCTTCATCGGCAACTACTAAAAACAGCCCCTGCTCCGATTGGTTTATAATCCATCCTAAGGTCTTGTACCCTTCCTGATTCCTATCCGACATCCGATATCAGCCCCTGTTCTTTAAAAAATTTCACAACGAGCGGGTGCACGTTGTGCCACCGTTTTCCGTTATACTCAAGCACTACCGACGCCTGGAGCATCTTAAGCAGCATCTTCTTATCCTCGATACGCTCCTTGTTTCCCTTATAAATATTCAACAGAAACGAATATTCCTTTTCCTCGATTCTCTTTGTCAAGGACGTCTTAAGCTCCTCCAGCGCCCGCGCTGCATCTTCCATAGAAATCGTACTGCCGTCTCTTCGGTTGGCTCTTTTTGCCGATAAATTAATGGACTGGAACAAGTCTCTGAGAGAGCCGCCCGTATACTGAATCAACGTTTCCAGGACGTCCTCCTCAAACAGCTTAAGAGCCGCCCGTTTTTTTACAATCTCCTTGATAATATCGATGCCTTCCAAAAATGGCTGGCCTTCTATAGTCTCAATCTTGATCATCGGGAGCGTTTTGGTCACAAAATAACTCTCCATCGCCGAAAATCTGGCGTCGTAAGAAAGTGCGATAGGAAACGTATAAATCACTGGAAACTCCATTCCTGAAAGAATCGCCGAATAATTATAGAATACCTTCCACGCATCCTCCGGATCCAGTTTATCCAAATCTTCAAAAATGATAATCGGCCGTTTTCCGTCCGAGCCTGCGGCTATCTCCTCTGACACGCACCGTAAAAGCCTAATCCATTCACTGGAGCGGACACTAATCTTTCTCCGGTATTCTTTTCTCACTTCTTCATTGTACTTTAAATCGGTCTTAATCTCTGCAAACACTTTCAGTATGCCTGAAAAGATACCCTTGTTTCCCGCCGAAATTCCCATTCCGAGGGCAGCGGACTCCGATTCCTGCAACGATTGAATCTCTGTTTTCTCACACCAGAAATTTAAAATATCTTCCAGAATTTCCTGCCTGATTTCACAGCCTGATTCCTTTGCTATCTGCAGCAAGGCCTCTCCCATCAGGATAAACAAATCGGAGTGTACGATGTTTAGCAAATCCAGGTCGATGCCGCAGGCAATTGTTTTTACATGATATCCTTCGGAAATGAGCCGTTTGGACATCCGGTTCAGCTCCGTGCTTTTTCCGCACCCCCTGTGCCCCAGAAGCAAAAACGCAGCCGCGTCGTCAAGCTCCCGGCAGCTGTCGTAAATATCCTCAATCGGGGAATTATATTTATCGCTTGTACGGTACTCCATCGTCCCTTTACAGTAAAACTCATCCATCAGCTCCATTTTTAAAGGCGACGATGAAAAGGCATTTATTATCTCAGAAACCTGTTCTGCATATCTCATAAAAACTCCTCCTGCATTATTCTCGTTAACTGTTATTCTACATTTTATTATATCGGATATCTGAAAAAACGGCAAAGGATTTTGCCTGTCTTCATAAATTATAATTACATATTCTATATCTATGAGCATGCGCTATAAATCAATGTTACACATTCTATCCCCGTTCAAGGAAATCCATGACCCGCTGGTGGAAATCCTTTGCTTCCTCGTACGCCGCATGCCCCAGCTCTTCATAGATATACAGTCTGCTGTCCCTGATTTTTTCGGCCATCCTGACAGCGGCCTCCCTGCCGGCTATCCGGTCCCTGCCGCCCCCGATGATAAGCACAGGGCAGACGATTTTCTCCAGTTTTGCAGAAGCGTCATGCCGGATGCAGGAATCCGCCTGTATCAGAAAACGCGTAAAATCCTTTGGTTTTCCTGCCAGTCCAAGAAAAGGATAAAGCAGGCGGTATTTTTTCAGATACTTTTCCGTATACGATTTTTCCGCCGTGTCAATCATCAGTCTCTTATAATCCCCCTGCTTCGCCAGTTTTATCCAGTTTCCGACTGCTTCCTTCGTCATCTTGTCAGGCTTAGGCAGTGTGACGGCAAGCACAAGCTTTTCAACCAGTTCCGGATAATCGGCCGCAAGATGCTGCGCAATCATGCCGCCCTGAGAAAATCCTGCTGCTTTCGCCTTGAAAATGCCAAGTTTCTTCATTGCCTTTGCATAATCTGTGGCCATGTCTTTTGTCGTATACCCTGTCGTTAAAGGAGTCTTTCTGCTGAGGATATATACCCTGTATTTTTCTGCATACATCCGGTAAGTCACGGCCAGCAGCGCCGCCATTCCCCGGACGGTAACCAGGCCGTCCCCCAGCCCCGGAAGCATGATTAAAACATCGCTTCCCTTTCCAAAGACAACGTAGTCCATATCTGCGCCGCCTACTTTGACACGCCCGTTCTTAGCATTCCAGAACACAACCACCGCACCCTTTTTATACCCTTCCGTCTAATCATTATTATCTTTTTCAAAATTATATACCGTCACGAACTGCCTCCAGGATCAACCACCCAATATTCCCTGACGCCCACTGTCCGATACTGAAATAATTTTTTGTAATAATCCATCTGTCTGCTGCCAGGTGCCGCTAAATAATAAGATTCCGTACCACATTCATTGAGCGTACCTCCTGTCCTTATGGTAATTATAAGGTATATTTCTATGGAGTACAACCGGATATTATAGATTCTCTTATACGGTCCTTTTAAGATTGACAGAAAACAAATAATATGAAAACAGAAAGAAATCTTCCAAGAAGGCCCAAAGCAAGACATTCTAAAGAAGATTTCTTTTCTTTCCCTTTTTTCATTTAGCAGAATATGATAATCAGCTGTGATGCCAATACTACCGCAATCAGCGCTATCGGATACGTCGCCGCGTAAGCCGACGCAATATCCTCCGTTCCCGCCATATTAATGAGCGTTCCCAGCGCCGGCGTACTTGTCATGCCTCCTGTAATAGAGCCCAGATTGTTGAGCAATGGCAGCTTCAGTACATTTTTCGCCACCACGAACCCGATAATCATCGGCAGTATGGTCATAATCGCACCGTAGAGGAAATAGACCGGCTCGAAGTATTCCACGAATTTCGCGCCGCCGGATACTCCCGCACCGATGAGGAACAGCATAAGTCCCAGCTCCCTAAGCATCTTTAAGGTAGAATTTTTCGGTACAATCGAAATTTTCCCGACATGGCCGTAATGCCCGAACACAAGAGCCGTCAGAAGGCATCCGCCGGTAGTAGTCAGCGAGAAATTCATATAGCTGACACTTCCGATTAAAATCCCAACGATTGCAGCCAGTGAAAATGCCATAAACCCAAATTCGTCCACCTCTGTAAGAATCAGGTTCTTTTTCTTCCCGCCAGCGCCCTCTTTGGCAGTAATTTTCTCTACCTCTTCATTCATATTCGCTTTCAATACCTTCGGGACAATCTGCACAAACAGCACAACGCCCACAACGCCGAACAGGTAGGAGATGCCGTATCCTACGGATACCAAAGCCTCTAACTCTGCGCCCACCGCCGCTTTAGACGCGGAAAATGCCGGGGTGCTGGTGAGAGCCCCCGAAAGGATTCCCACCAAGATAGCCCGAAACTCCTCATGCTTTAAGCTCGTAAAGTTCGCGCCGATCAAAACACATGCGATACAAGTCGCAGCCGCAGCCGCAATGATGACTAACCCAAGCATGACATAGGACTTAAAATTGCGTTTCAGGTTACCGAAAAAATTCGGCCCCGCAATAAATCCGACAGAAGTGACGAAGAAGATAAGTCCCATATTTTCCACTATTTTCAGCGCTTCCGTAGAAAAGGACTCTTCTCCTACCGTAAGGTTCCCCGACAGCTTGCTATAAAGCAGGCACCCGTAGAGCAATGCGATAATAAATACGCCCGCCGTTCCTAAATTAATTCCTTTAATTGTAATTTTTCCGATCGCATAGCCGATAGCCGCAATCGCAAAGACCGAGAAAGTAAGAAACACTACAGACTTAACTGCCAATATTCCTCCAAATAATTCCATGTCTTACGTTCTCCCTTCTAAGTAATGTTTTACTTCTTCTGCTCTAAGTAAGCCGCCCGGCCGCTCTCGTACAGGTTGTTGCCCTCGCTGTCGATAATGACAACCAATGGCATATCCTCCACATAAAGTTTTCTCAAAGCCTCCGCGCCAAGATCCTCGTAAGCAATCAGCTCCGCTTTCTTGATGCATTTTGCAAGAAGTGCGCCCGCTCCGCCGATGGCGCCGAAATAAACGCCGGAGTATTTCTTCATAGCGTCAATGACTTCCGGAAGACGCGCGCCCTTTCCAATCATTCCTCTTGCCCCGACAGACATCATCGTCGGCGCATAAGCATCCATACGTCCGCTTGTCGTCGGGCCTGCGGAGCCGATGACTGCTCCCGGCTTTGCAGGGGTAGGACCTACATAATAGATGGTCGCATCCTTCGGGTCAAACGGAATCTCCTCGCCTTTTGCAAGGGACTCGCACATGCGCTTGTGCCCGGCGTCACGGGAAGTATAAATCGTTCCGGTTACAAGCACGCTGTCCCCGGCATGAAGTGTTTTCGCAAGCTCCTCAGTAAGCGGTAATGTAATTTTTCTTGCTGCCATCTAAATCACCTCCGTTTTATGGCGCGTTACATGGCAGTTGATATTTACTGCACATGGCATGCCTGCAATATGGGTCGGCAAAGTCTCGATATTCAGCCCGATTGCCGTAGTCTTTCCGCCAAAGCCCTGCGGTCCGATTCCAAGCTCGTTAATCTTCTCAAGCATTTCTTTTTCAAGGTCTGCGTAGAACGGATCAGGATTCTCGCTGTCAACAGGACGCATCAGCGCTTTCTTTGCCAGAAGCGCAGCCTTGTCAAAGGTTCCTCCGATGCCCACTCCCACAACCATCGGCGGACATGGGTTCGGTCCCGCCGTCTCCACTACCTCAAGGATAAAATCTTTAATTCCCTGAAGGCCGTGGGATGGCTTGAACATCCGAATCTGGCTCATATTCTCGCTTCCGAATCCTTTCGGCCCGACCGTAACCTTAATCTGCTCTCCGGGAACGATTTCCGTATAGAGCATTGCCGGGGTATTGTCCCCCGTATTTCCGCGGCGCACCGGATCCTTTACAACGGATTTCCTGAGATACCCTTTGTCATACCCCCGGCGTACACCCTCATTTACCGCCTCTGCAAGGTCGCCGCCCGTCAGATGCACATCCTGCCCGATTTCCAAGAACACACATGCCATTCCTGTATCCTGGCAGATTGGCACGCATTCATTATCAGCAATCTCGAAGTTCTCGATAATATTATCGAGAACTCCTTTCGCAATCTCCCCGTCCTCACATGCGCGGCAGTTCTTGATAGCGCATTTGACATCCTCCGGAAGATGCTCGTTTGCTGCGATACAAAGTTTTTCAATTACATCTGTAAGTGTGCTGACTTCGATTTCACGCATAATTATAATCTCCTATAAATTTAACTTCTTTCTATCCTCTTCCTCTATCCTATCTCTCATGGCGCGCATACTTCGGGAGCAGTTTCGGCGATACTTCTTCCGTATGGACATCCGCGCTCTTTAACTCCTCGTCATAGCTTGCCACATGGTCAAGATTCATGGCGCCAAGCTCTACTTCTTTTGCTTTCGCCGCCGCTTTCTTGCCCGCATTCCGTCCGAATACGATAACGTCAAGAAGGGAATTTCCCATCAGCCTGTTTCTTCCATGTATTCCGCCTGCAACCTCTCCTGCCGCCAAAAGATTCGGAATCGCTTTTGTAAAGCCTTCTCCGTCAATCTCAAGACCGCCGTTCTGATAGTGCAGCGTCGGGTAAATCAGAATCGGGACTTTCCTCATATCGATTCCATATTTCATATACATGCGGAACATGGCCGGAATCCTCTTCTCTATCGTTCCCTCTCCGCCGAGGAGCTCGATCATCGGTGTATCAAGCCATACGCCTTTCTGACCGCTTGGCGCTTCTACGCCGCGTCCTTCCTCACACTCGCGGATAACGCCTGACGCATTCACATCACGGGTCTCCAGCGGATGAATGTAAGCTTCGCCGTCGGCATTCACAAGCTGCGCGCCCACAGAACGAACCTTCTCTGTGACAAGGGCGCCCTGAATCTGTACCGGATGAGCCACGCCCGTCGGATGGTACTGGATGGAGTCCTGATAAAGAAGCGGCACTCCCGCCCTGTATCCCAGTATAAGGCCGTCCGCTGTCGCTCCGTAATGGTTTGACGTCGGGAATCCCTGGTAATGCATTCTTCCCGCACCGCCTGTCGCTATGACAACGGTCTTTGCTCTTGCAACAGAATAATCCCCTGTTTCCATGTTAAGCAGAACGGCTCCCGCCGCCTGGCCTTTGTCATCCTTCAAAAGCTCTACCGCAGAAGTAAACTCCACTACCGGAATGCCTAAATTGATTACCTCGTCTCTTACCGTACGCATGATTTCTGCGCCTGAGTAGTCTTTACATGCATGCATTCTCTTTCTGGACGTGCCGCCTCCGTGTGTCGTTACCATACGTCCGTCCGCATCCTTGTCAAACATTACGCCCAGCTCATTCAGCCATTTGATTGCATCCGGTGCTTCCATTACAAGACGCTTTACAAGCTCCGGCCTTGCGGCAAAATGTCCGCCGCCGAAACAATCCAGATAATGCTGTACCGGGGAGTCGTTTTCCTTATCCGCCGCCTGGATGCCGCCCTCCGCCATCATCGTATTGGCGTCGCCGATACGCAGCTTTGTCACAATCATAACATTTGCGCCTGCATTGTGCGCCTCAATCGCACAGGATGAACCTGCGCCGCCGCCGCCGATTACAAGCACGTCTACGTCATAGTCAATTTTCGTTATATCAATATTCTCATTTAAAATACGGCTTGTCGAGTGAAGCATCTGGGCCAGCTCAATCGGCGCCTTTTGTCCCTTGTTCGGACCCACTTTAATCTCCTCAAAAGCATCCGGGTCATAATCAGGATGGAATTTCTTAAGGAGGGCATCTTTTTCATCCGCAGTCAGACGTCTTGGTTCCGTGGACATACGTTCCGCTCTTGTCGCCTCTACCTTTTTTATGGATTCCATCATATTCTCTGGATATGGTGTATACATATTTACGCCCTCCTCTATTTCTCAATTTCTCTGGTATTATAAAGTTCCTGCATCTGTGTAATCGGCTTTTGCATAATCTGCTCAATCAGCTCATCATACTCGCCCTTGTTGATTTCCTCCACGCGGTTTGCAAGGTGTTCTGTTTCAGGTGCGATGTATTTTCCTGTCAGTCTCCTTGCCAGCACTCCCACATGCGGATGGGAAATACCCGCCGGGCATCTGACCGTACAGCAGCCGCAGCCGATACAGTCGAAGGATTCCTCCGCACACTTCTCAAATTCGCCCCTCTGCGCATATGCGATGTACTGCATAACATTCAAATCCTGCGTACAGGCCTTCGTGCAGGCGTTACATCCGATGCAGCTATAGATTTCCGGATAAAGCTCCATCATAATCTGCTGGGTCGGCTTAATCTCTTCCATATCGTACGTTCTCTTGTCTGTCGGGAAAAACGGGATGCTTGCCACATACATTCCTTCTTCCACCTGTGTCTGGCACGCAAGACAGGTCTGCAATTCATTCTTCCCTTTGATTCTGTATACGGTTGCGCAGGCTCCACAGAAACCATGACGGCATCCGCACCCTCTTTTCCATGTATAGCCAGCGTATTCCATCGCGGTCATAATCGTAAGGTCTGCCGGAACGCTGTATCTCTTACCGCTAAAATATACATTTACCATATTTTCCATGTTATTTTATATCCTTTCATCATATTTAGCTGTTTGCATAACGAGCCCCGATACTTATATCGTACTCTTAATATTCGTTAGGCAGTTCATCAATCTCGTCAAAGCGGAACACCGGCCCGTCCTTGCACACATACTTGGAGCCGATATTACAGCGCCCACATTTTCCTACGCCGCACTTCATGCGCAGCTCCAGCGTGGTATATACCTGCTCCGTAGTAAATCCAAGCTCCTTGAGGCCGGCCAGCACAAATTTAATCATAATCGGAGGCCCGCACACAAGAGCGGTCTTATCCGTGTCAAACCCAAGCTCTTTCACATAGTTTGGCACAAACCCTACATGGCCGTCCCATCCTTCCTGCTCTCTGTCGATGGTCAGATAGACATTGATTCCCTCTGTCTTCATCCACACTTCCTGAATTTCCTTAAGCTGTACAAGGTCGTCCGCCGAGCGCGAGCCGTATACGATGTCAACCGTGCCGTAATTCTCTCTGTTGTCAATCACATAGTTGATAACGGAACGAAGGGGAGCAAGCCCGATACCTCCGGCGATGAACAAAAGATTCTTTCCCTTAAGCTCGGTTTCCACCGGGAAAGAGTTGCCGTAAGGCCCGCGCACCGTAATCTCATCGCCCACCTCAAGGCTGTGGAGATAATCGGTAAGGATGCCACACTTTTTAATGCTAAATTCCTGATACTCTTTATTTGTAGGAGAAGAAGTAATGGAAAACATACCCTCGCTGACGCCCGGTGCGCACACCATAGCACACTGGCCCGGCATATGCTCGAAAAGCTTTCCGCCTTCCGGCGCATTAACGCGGAATGTCTTCACATCCGGCGTCTCCTGGCGGATATCCGTAATCACCCCGACCTGAGGGATTAAGGTATCTAAAGTATAATTTTTATGACAGGTACATTCGCTCATTATTTTTCACCTCCCTGACTCTGAAATGCTTTTATCACTTTTACGATATTTAAGGACGCCGGACATTTTTCCACGCAGCGGCCGCAGCCCACGCAGGAATACATGCCGTCATTGTTTGCAGGATAATATACCAGCTTATGCATGAATCTCTGGCGGAATCTCTGCATCTGGCTTGTACGGTTGTTGCCGTGGGCCATCATCGTAAAGTCGGAGTACATACAGGAATCCCAGCAGCGGTAACGGGATACGCCGTTTCCTGTATTGTAATCTTTAATGTCGTAGCACTGGCAGGTCGGGCATACAAAAGTACACGTACCACAGGCCAGACATGGCTTATATAACTCTTCCCATAATTTGTCGTCAAATTTTTCCGAGAGGGCATCGCCGTTCCATCCCTCAAGAGACAGGTTCATATACGGCAGTTTTTCTACAATGCTGTGAATCGCCTCTTTTTCCGTCTCCACGGCGGTCTCGTCTGCGTCGGCAAGAAGCTCTTTTACCGTCTCGGTAAGCTCTTCGCCCTTCTTAGTCAGGGCTTTCCAGTAAAGCTCCTCCCCAATCATCCATGTAGCGACATCCGCAGCAGGATTTGCCGCATCCACGCCAAACACCTTGCAGAAACAAGATTCCTCCGGCTCATGGCAGGCAAGGGCAACCACCGTCCCATGCTCTCTTCTGGCCGCATAGAAGGTATCCACAGGTTCAGATAAAAAGACATTGTCAAGCACTTCAAGCCCCTTGACGTCGCACGCTTTCATGCCGAATACAACAAACTTTTGGCTCTTTAAGCTCTCCGGCTCAACCTTCATCTTTCTGCCTTCCCGTTTTACCGTATATAGATTTTCGCTCTGCGGGAAAAATGCATCTTTGGGCGACTTCACAGACTTCAATGTATCTAAATCCACCTCCGCCTCTTCGCTCCATGCAGCAAAGTTTACCTGGCCGGCGGTTTTAACCGGAAGGTACAATTCCTGACTGTCCGCGATTAACTGGAATAATGCGGAAAGATTTTCTTTTGCTATCTTATACATACATTATCCCCTCTTTCCTACAATACTTGGTTCCGCATCCTCAAACGTATAATTTGTGAGCGGTGCTTTTGAATCGGTATCATCTCCGGCCTGATATTCGCCGTAAAGCTCGTCAATGTCCTTGATAAACTTCCGGTTAAACAAATGCAGCGGGATTCCCTGCGGACATACGCGGCTGCATTCGCCGCAGTCCGTACATCTCCCTGCCACATGGAAAGCACGGATAATATGGAACATCTTCTCCTCAAAGGAATCTACGTTCGCCTTCTGGGAGCTGTCGAACTTGTTGCTGTCAAAGACACATTTGCGGCAGCTGCAGGCAGGGCATACGTTCCGGCAGGCGTTGCAGCGGATACATTTGCTAAGCTCCTTCTTAAAAAATGCAAATTTCTCCTCCGGGCTCATCGCCTCAATCCTTGCCACCTCGTCAAAGCGTTCCCCGTCCTTTGTCTCTTTGGACTCGCCGATCTGCTCGTCATAAATCCTGTGCTCTTTTCCTTTGCACACATGGCATCTCTCTAACATAACGTCCGCATATGAACAGGATTTCTCACCATATATGGTCCTCACCTTCAAAGTCTCTGCCGCGTCAGAAAGCTCTGCGCCCTCAATGCTCTCGATTCCTTTGATGCCCTGGTTTCTAATTTTTTCAATATCGAGCTTTCCCTTGCATCCCACGCCGATAATATAGGCTTTCTCCCGGTCTACGCGGTGCTCCTTGATTAACTGGTTAAAACTGTATGTATCACATGGTTTCAGGCACACAAGTGTTTTCCCTTCCAGCTTTGACGCCTCAATCATGTATTTGCTTAAGTTTGCCCCGCAGAATCCGTTATAGACGAAATCTTTTAACGACTCTGCGCTTTCAAAGTAAGCCGGCTCCGGATTGTAAGGCAGGTCTCCGGCCTTCCAGCCAAGAACTCGCGCCACAGTTCCGTCTTCCAGCAATTTCTTAGCACGATTAACTAATTCCTGCATCTTAAATCCCCCAATCTTACGTTTTCACCCAGTGAGTAAATCTTTTCCACAAAGCTGTTCATCGTGTCAGAGAATTTCACGCCCTCTGCGGCAGATACCCACTCTACTCTTGTACGTCCATTTTCCACGCCGATATAATCAAGCATGGAGAAAAGAAGGGTCATACGTCTTCTTGCATAGTAATTTCCGGTGCTGTAATGGCAGTCTCCCGGATGGCAGCCGCACATAATCACTCCGTCCGCCCCCTTTTCAAACGCCCTTAAGATGAACATGGGGTTCACGCGGCAGGAGCAGGGAACACGGATAATTTTTACGTCTGCCGGATAAGTGAGACGGCTGCTGCCCGCAAGGTCAGCTCCCGCATAGCTGCACCAGTTACAGCAGAACGCTACAATTTTCGGTTTGAACTCTTTATTTTCTATCGACATATTGCATCCACCTCCGCTATAATCTGTCTGTTTGAGAATCCCTGAAGGTCCATCGCACCGGACGGACATGCCACCGTACAAGCGCCGCAGCCCTGACAGAGCGCACTGTTGACAACAGCAAGACGACGCACCTCGCGGATGCCGTGGTCGTTGACCTCTTTGTCCTCATACGTGATAGCCCCGTAAGGACATACATTCTCACAAGTAGAGCACCCATTGCACAAAAGCTCGTCAGAATGGGCGGTGCATGGATTCGTCATCAATTTATCCTTTGCCAAAAGCCCGATTGCCTTAACTGCGGCCGCTCCTGCCTGCGCAACTGTCTCCGGAATGTCCTTTGGTCCCTGGCACACGCCGGAGAGGAAGATGCCCGCCGTAGGCGACTCTACCGGACGCAGCTTTGCATGCGCCTCCGTCAGGAAGTTATTGGTGTCAATACTTGCCGTCAACATCGTTGCAATCTTTCTCACGTCAGGATTCGGCTCGATCGCCGTGGCAAGAACTACCATATCCGCCTCTTTCAAAATCTGCTTATTGTCAAGAAGGTCCGAGCCCTGCACTAAAAGCTTTCCGTTTGGCTGCGGCATGACTTTGCCGACCTGTCCCTTGATGTAATTTACCCCGTACTGCTCCACGGCCCTTCTGTAGAACTCGTCAAAATTCTTTCCCGGCGTGCGGACATCTATATAAAATACGGTTACATTCACATCCGGATACTTGTCACGGATAAGCATGGCATGCTTTGCCGTATACATACAGCAAATCTTCGAGCAGTACGGCTTGCCTCTGTCGTCGGAGCAGCGGCTGCCTACGCACTGGATAAATACCATTTCCTTAGGAGCCTTTCCGTCAGAGAGACGCTCCAAATGGCCGTGGGTCGGTCCCGCCGCATTCATCACGCGCTCAAGCTCCAGAGACGTAATCACATCCGGGCTCTGGTTGTATGCGTACTCATCATACTTATCAAGATTAATCGTATCAAAACCGGTCGCAACAACAATTGCACCGTATTTCTCTGTAATAATCTCGTCCTTCTGCTCGTAGTCAATGGCTCCCGCCTGACAGACTTTCGAACAGATTCCACATTTCCCGGTCTTAAATTTAATGCATGCCTCGCGGTCAATCACCGGGACATTCGGGATTGCCTGCGCAAACGGGGTGTAGATAGCGCTCCGGTTATTCAGTCCTCTGTTGAACTCGCTGGGCGCTTTCTTGGACGGGCATTTCTCCTGGCAGACACCGCAGCCCGTACATTTGTCCATGTCCACGCTTCTTGCTTTCTTCCGGATATCTACGGTGAAATCACCGACGAATCCGCTTACGTTTTCCACTTCACTGTATGTATAGATATGAATCTTTTCGTGGGCCGACGCTTCCACCATCTTTGGCGTCAGGATACATGCGGAACAGTCAAGCGTCGGGAACGTCTTGTCAAGCTGCGACATCCTTCCGCCGATGCTCGGCGTCTTTTCCACGATATCCACCTCGTAGCCCGCATCCGCAATATCGAGGGCCGTCTGAATCCCTGCGATGCCGCCGCCGATAATGAGCGCCCTCTTTGTAACGCGGCTCTCCCCCGGCTGGAGGGGCGTATTTAAATTAACCTTTGCAACTGCCGCACGCATAAGAATAACAGCCTTCTTTGTTGCCTCTTCCATATCTTTGTGAATCCATGAACAGTGCTCACGGATATTGGCAATCTCGACCATATACGGATTCAGGCCCGCGCGTTCCGCAGCCTTCCGGAAGGTCGCCTCATGCATACGCGGGGAACAGGAACATACAACGATTCCTGATAATTTCTTTTCATGGATGGCCTCCGCAATCTTTGCCTGTCCCGCTTCAGAACACATATACTGGTAATCCTCGGCATGGACAACTCCCGGCTCCATCAGCGCCATCTCTGCTACTTTCGCTACATCTACCGTCGCTGCAATATTACTTCCGCAATGGCAGACAAATACTCCAATCCTCTGCACGCTACATCACCTCCTGTATCTTCTGAATGCACTGACTAATAACTGCTGCGGCAGTTCAGGGTCAAGAAGCTCTGGAATCTCGTCAGGCGACAGATAAGCCTGCCCTTTCTGGCGCACTACCATCTGCCTTGCAGCGTCAATGAGCTTTCCGGGCTTCACGTCTCTCGGACATCTCTCCACGCATGCAAAGCAGGAAAGACATTTCCAGAGAGACTCAGAGTTTACCAAACTCTCCACGTCTTCATTGATTACATAGGATACAAACTGATGAGGCTTTATGTCCATCTCGTTATAGGAAGGGCATGTAGCAGAGCATTTGCCGCACTTCATACATTTTAACGGATTTACACCGCTGATTTCTTCAATCATCTCTGCCTGTTTCTTTTCAGGACTCATTATGCCTGCACCTCCTTCACTCCCAAAGCCTCCGCAAGAAGCTCCGTAAAGTAATATACCGGCACCTTCTTCTTGCTGCTCTTGTTTAAATTATACATGCACAGCGGACACGCCGTAATGAGCATGTCTGCCCCGAAGCCTTGTGCACTCTCCGTAATCTTGTCGCACATGTTCTGTGCCATGTCTTTTTCCTTTAAGGATATGTACCCGCCGCAGCATTCGTTGCGGTACGGATAGATAACCGGCTCCGCGCCGAGCGCACGGATAAAATCTTCCATAATCCTCGGATTTTCCGGATCATCAAAAGCAAGAATCTTTCCCGGACGGAGAAGAAGGCAGCCGTAATACGCCCCGATCTTCTTTCCTTTCAGAGGATTTACCACCTTTTTCTTTAGCTCGTCAAAGCCTACCTTGTCGCGGAGCACTTCTAAAAAGTGCAGAACCTGCGTCTCTCCCTTGTAAGGCTCGTCAAGTTCCATGTAATTGTTCGCTCTGGTGCAGATATCTTCCACATTTTTCATGTCATCATTTACTCTCTTCATAACATGATGACAGGCGGAACAGACCGTTACAAGCTCCTGCTTCTTTTCCTTCGCCGCATTCAGCGCCCGTACGCAGGAAAGCTTTGTGGCAATCTCATCAGTACCGAGAGGATACACGCCGCCGCAGCACTGCCAGTCTTCAATTTCTTCCAGTTCAAACCCTAAAGCCTTTGCCGAAGCTCTTGCATAGTCGTCCAAATCCTTCGCCTTTGTACGCAAAGTGCATCCCGGATAATAGCTGTACTTCATAGTTTTACGTTTTCCTTTCCTATATTTTTAAGAAACATGCCGCCTACAGTTCAATCTGGGCGATGACATCCTTCAATGCATCCGCGCTCTTCTTAAGCAGTGCAACCTCCTCGTCCGTAAGCTTCATGGAAAGCTTGCCCTGGATTCCATTCGGTCCTACTAATGTCAGAGTGCTCAGGCACACATCCTCGATACCGTACTCGCCATGCATCATGGAAGATACGGTTGTTACAGACTCAGATGCAGACAGAAGGAATCCGCACAGTTTGCACACGCCTCTGGTTACCGCATAGAACGTTGCGCCCTTGTTGGAGATAATCTGGCCGCCAGATTTCTGTACATAAGTAAGCATTGCGTCCTTGTCAAGCTCTTCAAAATGCTTTCCAAAATGCTCTGCCATCTCATAGTAATCATCCACATTGACGCCTGCAATACGGGCCGCTGACCACGGAATAAAGGAGGTGTCCCCGTGTTCGCCGTATACATATGCATGGATATTTCTCTGTGCAACCTTAAAATGCTCCGAAAGTCCGCAGCGCAGACGCGCAGAATCAAGAATCGTACCGGAACCGATAATCTGGTTCTCCGGGAGTCCCGAAATCTTTGTAAATACGTATGTCATAATGTCTACTGGATTGCTTACGATGATGTAAAGGGCATTTGGAGCCGCCTTTACAATCTCTGGGGTGATTTCTTTTAAGATATTTACATTCGTCTGTGTCAGTTCAATTCTTGTCTGTCCCGGCTTGCGGGCAATTCCGGATGTAATAATTACGATGTCAGAATCTTTTGCGTCTTCGTACTCTCCTGCCTTGATAGAAATAGGGTCTCTAAAGCAGGTTCCCTGCTCGATATCCATTACCTCTCCTTCAACCTTTGCCTTGTTGATATCAATCAGCACAAGTTCTGATGCGATATCTTGTCCGGACAATGTGTAGGCAATCGTAGCTCCTACGCTTCCTGCTCCAATGATTGTAATTTTGCTGCTCATGGTTTCTTCTCCTTTTCGTTATTATTTTAACAACTCAATTCCAAAAAATAGAATCTTACATTTTGTTGTTCAGATTCCACCTTTGTTAATAATATCACAATCCCTTGTATTGTACAAGTGTATTTTTGCTAAAAACATGTATTTTTCGATTATTTTTTCATTATGCATGTACTCTGACATCACAATATATTTCATAAACGCCGGACTCATTCCATAAATTATCTTAAAGCTTTTTGTTTCAAAGGACCGCCATGCCAATACGAATCTATCCTTTTAAAAAAATATGCCCGCCTCTTGCCCTGATTTCCCTATTTACAGCTATGCTCCTCTTCCCGGAACCGGTGTTAAAAGGAGCCGGCACAGGTCTGCTTTTATGGTTTAACACGGTACTCCCCACCCTGTTTCCGTTTATCCTCATCTGCAATCTGCTCATCCAGACAAAGACTGTTGACATCCTGCTTCATATCACCAGCCCTTTATTCTGCCGCTTTTTCAATGTGTCTCCCTACGGCTCTTTCGCCGTCCTGTCCGGGTTTCTCTGCGGATACCCTATGGGAGCCAAGGTAACTGCGGACCTTTACCGCCGGGATAAGATTACAAAGACGGAAGCCTCCTACCTCCTGTCCTTCTGCAACAATACAAGCCCCATGTTTATCTTAAGCTTCCTCGTCATGCAGAGCCTGAACGATAACAGCCTGAAGCTCCCCATCCTCGCACTCCTTTTTCTGTCCCCGGTTATCATCAGTCTCTTTACCCGTCCCAAAGGGAAGAACACATCCGCCCGCATTCCCGCCCCTTCCGCCTGTACGTCTTATGCCGATGCTTTGGATTTCTCCATAGGAAACGCCCTGGAATCCATTACAAAGGTCGGCGTCTATATTATGATATTTGCGGTTTTTACAGGTCTGGCACTCGGACTCCTCCATCACCTC
>CAJTUQ010000010.1:37082-45774 GCA_910579335.1 uncultured Dorea sp.
TACAGAGCTTGCGAACATGCTGCCCGGCGAGAACACCCTTCTGCGCCTTCTTCTTTTGTCCGGACTGGAAATCACCAACGGGATTACCCTGCTCTGCCAGTCAGGCCTGGCAAAAGAAACCATCTGCATCCTGTGCCTTTTCGAGACGTCCTTCGGCGGTCTGTGCGCTGCGGCTCAGACTGCCTCTATGATAAAAGGAACCGGCATCCGCGTATCTTCCTATCTAATAAAAAAACTGGCTACCGCCCTGGTAACCAGCCTGCTTGCATTTCTATATTTTTATCTGCTCTGAACCCTGTATCTTCTCTCTTTCCTTCGGGCCGTCCGGACACTTACATCATCGGCTCATCATCAAAATCAAAAGCCGGCTCCAGCATGTCAGGGCCGCTCTCGCCATACCCTGTATCGAGGCTTCTTTGCGACTGCTCCGGAACCTCAAGCTCCGCGCGGTTATTGTGCACCATGTCATAACACTCCTGAAGAGAGTTTACCAAACCGTCATACTTGGCAGTATAGCTGTCAAGCGTATGCCCGATAATGCTCTCTGCATTGGCAAGCAGATCATCGGTATACTGAATCGCCCCGATGCGGATGTCATTGGCGTCATTGGCCGCATTATCAAGAATCTGCTGCGCCTGTTCTGTAGCCGCCGTTACGATTTCATTCGCCTGCGCATATGCCTGCTGCATAATTTCATGCTCGCTTACCAGCTCATTTGTATGAATCTGCGCCTCTTCAATCATGCCGTCCGCCTTCGCCTGCGCATCCGCCAGAATCGCATCTTTATTTGCGATTATTTTCTGATACCTTTTAATCTCATCCGGCGTCTTCATGCGCAGCTCCCTAAGAAGCTCGTCAATCTGGTCTTTATTTACAATAATTTTGGATGTAGACAGCGGCTGGAACTTACAGCTGTCGATATACTCCTCAATCTCTTCTATAATCTGTTCAATACGGCTGCTCATTGGTGTACACTCTCCTTTTTCTTTATTTTCTCTTGTATGCTGCGCTCTACGTTCTGCGGCACAAACTGGGAAATGTCCCCTCCAAAATATGCCACTTCCTTCACTACCGTGGAACTTAGATATGCGTATTCCAGGCTTGTCGTTAGGAATACCGTCTCCACCTTCGGTGACAGCTTGTGGTTTGTCTGCGCCATCTTCAGCTCATTTTCAAAATCGGTGATAGCCCTCAGTCCCCTGATAACCATGCCTGCGTCCATCTTCTTTGCAAAATCTATCAAAAGCCCCTCGAAAGGAACGATCTTTACATTCGACATGTTTCCCGTGACTTCCTCTAACATTTTAACACGTTCTTCCACGGAAAACAACGGGGTTTTTGCGTTATTATTCAGCACCCCGACAATTAACTCGCCGACAAGGGCGGACGACCTTATAATAATGTCCAAGTGTCCGTACGTGACCGGGTCAAAGCTGCCCGGATAGATTGCTCTTACCATGTATTCTCTCCTGCATCCTCTCAAGGAAGATATGCTTATTTGTTTTGTATGTCTTGCTCTTCACAATAGAATATCCCAATTCTCTCACATAATCAACTTCCATGTCAAGGGACGTCTCGATAATAATAATGCCGTCTTCCCTCAAAAGTCCTGACTCTGACAAATATTCAAGCGCCCGTCTCTCCATCCCTTTCCCATAGGGCGGATCCATATAAATATAGTCGAAACTCTCACGTCCCTCCAGACGTCCCAAAGCATTCAAGGCGTCCGTCTGCATCGTCTCGGCCTGCCCGGAAAGCTTTGTATGTGCAAGGTTCTCCTTTACATATGCCATTGCCTTCGGATTTTTCTCCACAAATACAGCCCGCTTTGCCCCCCGGCTCAAAGCCTCGATTCCGATGCCGCCGCTGCCGGCAAACAAATCTAAAAACACGCAGTCATACAGTCCGTCTGCTATGATATTAAAAAGAGTCTCCTTAATTCGGTCGGTTGTCGGCCTCGTATCCAGCCCGTCCAAGGTTTTAAGCTGCAGCCTTCTCGCACTTCCGGCAATTACGCGCATGATAAACGTTCCCTTCATTCTTAAATTTATATGGCACTAATTATGATATTTCCCGTACATTATAAATACAGAGCAAAGAAATGTCAAATACTGTCGGGATATTTGAGCCAACTATTTTATAATTTTCAATCTAGAGGCAGCACTGCCGGCGCCAAGTATTGAGGCCGCTCCAAAAAAAGTCGGAAAAACTGCCGTTTCTTCCTCAAAAGCTGCTGGCATGAACCAGATTCATGTCAAGTGGAAAAAAGTGAAAAATGCAAAAGGGTACCAGCTCATGGTGGCAAAGAACAAAAAGTTCAATAAGGCCCGGAAATCTTACAAGGTGAGCGGTACTTCAAAAACTGTCACAAAGCTTTCCGCCGGGACTAAGTATTATGTGCGCGTCAGGGCTTATGAAAAGGCCGACAAAAAGACCGTTTACGGCAAGTGGAGCAAGGCCAGAACCGTCAGGACCATCAAAAAACACAAACATAAGTGGAAAACAGAGACAAGCAGCAAGCGGGTTCTCGTCTATAACATGGTTCCGTTCAGCCAGGCGGACGGGCCAAACGGTGTAGGTTCAGATAATTATTTGCGTAAATATAGATGTATGTGTAATCTGTCTTTTACCGAAAAATTCGACCATCTGGATACATGCAGCGCTGGAACTTACAATGATTGGGTTCTTATAAATAGTATTTATCACAAATCCACAAGCTACTACACGACGCAAAATACAACAACCAACAAATGCTCCGTCTGCGGTGCGGCGAAATTTTGAATATGTAAAATCCTTTATGACCCCTGCACCTTAATAAAAAGCGCCCGACGGATTTCTCATATCCGCCAGGCGCTTTTTTCTCAAATGTTATTTACCAGCCATCTGCTTTTCCTGCTGCTCGATCATTTTCTTAACCATATATCCGCCTACAGAACCATTCTGTCTGGATGTCAGGTCCCCGTTGTAACCCTCTGACAACGGTACTCCAAGTTCGCTTGCAACCTCATATTTGAATTTGTCAAGTGCGCCCTTTGCTTCAGGTACGGCTGTTCTGTTAGATGAACGATTTGCCATTTTTACTCTCCTCCTTTTTGTAACTTTGTAACTTTTTGTTTTGTTACAACCATAGTATATGGAGGAATTAGATTATTACACTAGAAGGTTCTTCATATTTTGGAAGTTTTTTCAACCATTCATGTTTCGTTTTTAAAAGCCAGTCCGCCGCCTCATTCGCCTGCTGCAAAAGCTTGGCATCCTGATAAATATCCGCAATTTTAAAATTCATAAGACCGCTCTGTCGGATGCCGAACAAATCGCCCGGCCCGCGGAGCCTAAGATCCTCGCTTTGTCTCCTTTGCTTTGCTGGCGCTCATAAAGATACAGTAAGACTGGTGTTTCCCGCGTCCTACCCGGCCGCGGAGCTGGTGGAGCTGGGCAAGCCCGAAACGCTCCGCATTTTCAATCAGCATCACTGTCGCATTCGGAACATCGATGCCGACTTCTACAACCGTCGTAGAAACCAGGACATGACTTATTTTCATTGAAAATCTGTCCATCACGGCGTCCTTTTCCTTCTGCCGCATCTTTCCGTGCAGGAAATCCACCACAACATCCTCCCCCAGCTCAGCCTGAAGAGTCGCTGCGTAATCCGTCACATTTTCCACCTCAAGATGTTCGCTTTCCTCTACCATCGGACAGATGACGTAGCACTGACGCCCCTGTGCAATCTGCTTTTTCATAAACGAATACGCCGTCTTCCGGAAGCCTGTATCCACCACGCAGTTCTTTATCGGCAGACGGTTCGCCGGCAGCTCGTCAATAACCGAAATATCCAGATCCCCATACAAAATAATCGCCAGCGTCCTCGGTATCGGAGTCGCGCTCATAACGAGCACATGCGGCATCCCGCCTTTTTCTGCGAAAATTTCCCTCTGCCTGACGCCGAACCTATGCTGCTCATCTGTAATAACAAGAGCCAGATTATCATAATTCACCGCATTCTGGATTAGTGCATGCGTACCTACGATAATTTTGGCCAGTCCGCATTCAATTCTGTCATATGCCCTGCGCTTTTCCTTTGCCGTCATGGAGCCGGTTAAAAGCACTGTCTTTATCGGAATCCCATATTCTTCAAAAAGCCCTGTGATTAATTCATAGTGCTGTCTTGCCAATACCTCCGTAGGCGCCATCATCGCCCCCTGATATCCGTTTAACGCCGCATTCATCAAGGCAAGCACGGCGACAATTGTCTTTCCCGAACCCACGTCTCCCTGTATTAAACGCGCCATAACCGTATCAGACGCCAAATTCTTAGCAATCTCTTTCCACACCTTCTTCTGGGCTTTCGTGAGCGTAAAAGGAAGGCTGCCGATAAACCTTAAAACTTCCGGATGGACGTCCATCACATATTCATTTTTCAGCTTTTCACTGCCGTCCTTTAGCTTTCTAAGAGCCAGGATAAACTCTAGAAATTCTTCAAATACCAGCCTGTTTCTCGAATGAAAAAACACTTCCTTATCCTCCGGAAAATGGATCCCCCGCAGTGCATAGTTATATTCGGCAAGCCCGTATTTCATTCTTATTTCATCAGGAAGAGTCTCTGACGACAGCTCAAGATTGTCAAATACCTGCTTTACTGCCTTTATGACCGCATTGTTCGTAAGCCCCGCCGTAAGAGGATATACCGGCTGTAATGTATGAAGCTTTTCCTCATACTTTTCAGGCGGATAAAAAATTTCCGGATGTTCCATGACAATCCTGCCTTTTCTGTTGACAATACGCCCCCGCAGGGTAACTGTCCCGCCTCTTGCAAAGGTATTCCTAAGAAACGGCATCCGGAACCAGACGGCGCAAAGCGTCCCGGTCAAGTCCTTTACATGGAGCGAAACGACTTGCATTTTTGCGTTTCCTGAAACTTGGACTTTCCCGAAAATCACCCCCGTCACAGTCATCGTCCTTCCTTCTTCAAGGCCGCTGACAGGAACCGCTTCTTCATAGACGTCATAGCCTCTTGGATAACAGCGTATCAAATCCCCCGCCGTATAAATTCCGATTTTGTGAAAAAGTTTTTCCGTCTTCTCACCAATTCCTTTTATTTCTTTAATCTTTGTAGCTTCTATCATAATGCTTCCCTATTATATTCCTGCTAAAAAAGAGGACATTTTCTGCCCTCTTTTCCTTCTCTTAGAATCAGTCAATCTCAATATACGGCTCTATTTCATCCGCCGCCCTGTCTACTCTACCGCCAGAACATAATAGTAAATCGGCTGTCCGCCAAAGTGTGCGTCCACATCCATGTCCGGATATGTCTCTTCAATTCTGGCAACAAAATCCTGTGCGTCCTTTTCGCTGACTTCCTCTCCGTAATAGAGACTGATAAGCTCCGAATCCTCGTCCACAAGTGCGCCCAAAAGCTCAAGCGCCGTATCCTCCACGTTCTTGCCTACCGCAAGTATTCCCTTGTCGCCGATACCCATGATATCGCCCTCATGAATCTCCTTGTCGTCAATATGGGTATCCCGCACTGCGTAAGTCACCTGTCCGGTCTTTACATGCTGTATCTCTTCCAGCATTGTCTCCTCGTTGGTTTTGGCGTCTTCATCCGCCATGTAATTGATGATTGCAGTAATCCCCTGAGGAACCGTCTTTGTCGGAATTACGATGATTTCTTTATCCTCCACAAGCGCTTTCGCCTGATTTGCAGCAAGTACGATGTTTTTATTGTTCGGAAGGATAAAGATAGAGTCCGCATTTACCTTATCAATCGCATTCAGCATATCCTCGGTGCTTGGATTCATCGTCTGTCCGCCCTCTATAATATAATCCGCTCCAAGCTCCTTAAAAATACCGTTGATTCCCTCCCCGATTGACACCGTAATAAAGCCTATCGGCTTTCTCGGCTCATCATTCTTTTTTTCTTTCTGAATCTCTTCATCTTTCGCCGCCTGTTCTTTAGCAACCTTCTGCGCATCACGAATCAGCTTTTCCTGATGCTCCTCCCGCATATTGTCAATCTTCATACGGGAAAGCTGTCCGTATCCCAAAGCTTTCTGGATAGCAAGACCCGGATCATTGGTATGGACATGTATTTTCACTACGTCGTCGTCAGCTACGCACACGATGGAATCACCAATAGAGGAAAGAAAAGCCTTAAATTCCTTCTCCTGTTCCTCTGTAAACTCTTTTTCCACAAGTATAATAAATTCCGTGCAATAGCCGAACTTGATATCGGCCTCTTCCTGTGCCGCCGCCTTCATAACGTCAGGTTTTACACTCGGAGCGATCTCAGAATAGTCGATTTCTTTTCCAAGAAATGCGTCATAGGCGCCCTTGATTACTTCCAGCAGCCCTTGTCCGCCGGAATCCACAACTCCCGCTTCCTTGAGCACAGGCAGCATCTCCGGCGTCTTTTCAAGCACTTCCTCCGCATATTTGATAACGGCCGGAAGAAACACCTCCAAATCATCTGTCTCCTGCGCCATCTCTGCCGCTTTCTCCGCAATCCCGCTCGCAACCGTAAGAATGGTTCCCTCTTTCGGCTTCATAACCGCTTTGTATGCCGTCTCTCTCGCCCTGCTGCATGCAGCGGCAAGTCCCGCCGCATCTATCTCGCTCTCCTCTCGAATCGACTTCGTAAATCCACGTAAAAGCTGTGAGAGAATAACGCCCGAATTTCCTCTGGCGCCCCTCAGTGACCCGGACGAAATAGCCTTAGCCAAATCCTTCATCGTCGGTTTGTCAAGTGCCGCGACTTCTTTTGCCGCAGCCATAATCGTGAGCGACATGTTCGTTCCGGTATCACCGTCCGGCACCGGAAATACATTCAGCTCATTGATAATTTCTTTTTTTGCCTCGATATTGTGCGCGCCTGCCAGAAACATCTTTGCAAGCGTCTCCACATTGATAGATTTTACCGCCACTTCTTACCTTCCTCCTTAGCTTAGTCAATGACTCTTACGCCTTCTATATAGATATTGATTTTATCTACCGGCATACCGGAAAATTCTTCTACCTTGTACTGTACATTGCTTATTAAATTCTCCGTAACCGCCGAGATGCTTACGCCGTATGAAACAATAATATGAAAATCAAGGGCAATATGATTCTCCTCAGATATCGATACCTGAATCCCTCTCGTCAGACTCTCCTTTTTCAACAGATGTACCAGGCCATCTTTCATATTCACTGCTGCCATACCGACAATACCAAAACATTCAACCGCAACCGTACCTGCATATTTGGCAATCACTTCCGAGTCAATTGTAATAATGCCAAGATCAGTATTCATGCATCCTTTCATATCAGAAACCTCCATTTTCGTATCGTTAAAGTTATTGTAACCACGTTTAACATATGTATTATACTCTGTTTTCCATACTTTTACAATCGAATCCAAGAAAAAAAAGAACCAGATTCCATTGAACCTGATCCTTTCATCCGCTCTTAATTACGCACGCTCAACTTTACCGGACCTTAAGCATGAAGTACATACATACATCTTCTTTGTTCCGCCGTTCTCCGTTTTCACACGAACTGATTTTACGTTTGATTTCCACATCTTTGGTGTTTTTCTATTAGAATGGCTTACATTATTCCCAAAGTGAGCACCCTTTTCGCAAATTGCACATTTTGCCATGACTGCACCTCCTAACGCTCAAAATAAGTCCCTTAAACAGACCCACAACACTAGGTATTATAGCATACAAGCTGTGATATTGCAAGTATATTTTTCGCAAATTCACCGCAAATTCATAGCCGCTTCACTGAAAACCGCAGAAGGCTAGCAGCAAAACAGATTATACCCTGCCAGAATACAGAGGATAATGCTTATCACCTCAATAAAAGTATTCGGCAGAATCAATGAAAGTATCAGTCCTACGGCAATCCAGAACAGGGCAAACCCTATCACACGTTTCATAATCATGCACCCGTTCCTCTTTTGTGTATTGTATGCGCCGGATGACGCCTTTATTCGTCAAAGAGCGTCCTCTTTTACAATACCTGCCGCAAGACTACATTTCCGAATCAAGGATGTCGGAAACTTCCTGCTCCGTCATTTCCTCCTCGTCGCCCTTTGTAAATTTGTCCACGACATCCGGCACCATGTCAAGAATCTTCGTAATCGTATCCTGATTCTTAATATTTACAAGCTTCGTCTTCCCATTCTGGATGACAAGGACAGCACAGGGGGTTATCTTCCCGCCGATGCCTCCGCCTCCCTGCTCTTTTTTGTCGCTGCTGAACGCCCCTGCTCCCAATCCGAAAGACACGTCGACCAACGGCAGTATAATCGTATCCCCAATATGGATTGCGTCCCCCACTACAGTCTTTGATGATATCATACCGTCAACGCCTTTAAACAAAGACTCGACCGTTCCTTTAAAACTATTGTCTGACATATGCTATTTCCTCCCATATTAAATTTCAAAATTTTTAATATCCTTATACGTTTTGCGCACATTCTTACTCCAGAGAAGATTCCATGCCAGAGCGAGAAAATGGCAGAAGCAGATACATCCCTTCATATGAAGCTTTCCCTCCAGCACTTTTTCCGTAAAATCAGGCTTGAGAAAAACATATTCTCCAAAATACGGATAAAACGGTGATACCGCCGCCAGCAGCCTGCCTGTCAACGACGGGTCCGCAAACCCGAACTTAACCTCCAGCAGGAACTTTTTCGGCCTCAGCCTCC
>CAJTUQ010000011.1:0-8093 GCA_910579335.1 uncultured Dorea sp.
GATTACAGCAAAAGTCCGCTGAATATCAAAGGTCTGATCCGCCTTGATTATGCGCCGCTCTGGTTCGGGGCAGGACTGCTATTTGAAAAAATTCTCTGCAGACATTGAAAATATCTCCTATTTATTATATGATATCTTTTGGAAATTTTAACTACACATTGAGGAGGTATTTATGAGACATTTAATGAGCCCAATGGATTTTTCCGTAGAAGAGCTGGAAAAACTTATGGATCTGGCCGGTGATATTGAAGCGAATCCTGCTAAATACGCACATGCGTGCGAGGGGAAAAAGCTGGCGACGCTTTTTTATGAACCAAGTACGAGAACAAGGCTGAGCCATGAGGCTGCCATGCTGAATCTGGGCGGAAACATCATGGGATTTTCTTCTGCTGATTCAAGCTCCGCCGCCAAAGGCGAGAGCGTATCCGATACGATCCGCACCATTTCCTGTTATGCAGATATCTGCGCAATGCGCCACCCCAAGGAAGGCGCTCCGATGGTGGCCTGCAGGCATTCTTCCATCCCGGTCATCAATGCAGGAGACGGCGGACACCAGCATCCGACGCAGACTCTTACCGATTTATTAACGATACGCTCTCTGAAAGGGCATCTCGGCAACATGAACATCGGATTGTGCGGCGATTTAAAATTCGGACGTACCGTCCACTCCTTGATTCATGCATTGGTAAGGTATCCGGGCGTCGAATTTACGCTGATTTCTCCCGAAGAACTCAGGCTTCCCGGCTATATCCGCTCCGACGTGCTTGACAAGAACGACATCCCTTATCAGGAAGTTGTCCGTCTGGAAGATGCGCTTCCAAAGCTTGACCTTCTCTATATGACGCGCGTCCAGAAAGAGCGTTTCTTCAATGAGGAAGATTATGTTCGCATGAAAGACTTCTATATCCTGGATGCAAAAAAGATGGCTCTCGCCCCAAAGGATATGTATGTCCTCCATCCTCTTCCGAGGGTGAACGAAATTTCTGTCGAAGTGGACTCTGATCCAAGAGCCGCTTACTTCAGGCAGATGCAGTACGGAGTCTATATCCGCATGGCATTGATACTGACTCTTTTAGAAATCGAAGTGAAGTAGAAAAATAAGGAGGATTTACATATGGTAAAAAACACACTGAATGTCGGACGTATCGAGGAAGGTTTCGTACTGGACCACATCCAGGCCGGACGGAGCATGGACATATACAAGTACCTCCATCTGGACAAGCTGGACTGCTGTGTGGCGATTATCAAAAATGCCAAAAGCAGCAAGATGGGAAAAAAGGATATTATGAAGATTGAATGCCCGATTGATTTTATGGACCTTGACGTACTTGGCTTTATCGACCACAATATCACCATCAATATTGTCAAGGATGCTGAAATCGTAGAAAAGAAGCGGCTTCATCTCCCTTCCGAAATCAGAAATGTCATCCACTGCAGAAATCCAAGGTGCATCACGTCTATCGAGCAGGAGCTGGAGCACGTTTTTGTTCTGACAGACGAAGAAAAACAGATTTACCGCTGCAAATACTGCGAAGAGAAATATGACGGGCATCTTGCGCGGAAATAGCATATACGGCATATAATGAAACTACGCAAAACAGAGGACAGGGGCGCCGCTGCGCCGCACTGTCCTCTGTTTTTATCGTACCGGAACCAGAATATATTCCGCCGTATCCCCCCAAATGCGTCTAATCTGCGAGCAAGACGATAAGCCGGGTCATGTCGTTGGGTAATCATCTATCTATACCTGCCGTCGCCGGCAGGTTAAAGCGGCCAACCTAAGACGTGACGGGCCGCCACATCGTCTTTATCCGGCCTTGCTTCGGATGGGGTTTACATGTGCCCCCGCTGTTGCCAGCAGGGCGGTAGTCTCTTACACTGCCCTTCCACCCTTACCTTCAAACAGAAGGCGGTTCATTTCTGTTGCACTTTCCTTGGAGTCGCCTCCACCGGACGTTATCCGGCATCCTGCCCTGTGAAGCCCGGACTTTCCTCACCTGCAGCCTTTCGGCTCCTGCAGCCGCGATTACCTGTCTTACTCGCGTCCCAGATTATAACACATATTCCGCTCTATGGCAAATCCTGTTTTTCCATCGGCCGGGCCCTTTTATTTCTCTTTAAAGATTTTCGGCTCTTGTACGACGTCCTCTATCAGATTATCACCGTCTGCGGCGCCGGTCGCCAGCGCATCGCACCTCTCATTCTGAGGATGCCCGTCGTGTCCCTTAACCCAGATAAACGTGACCTGGTGTTTTTCCTTTGCCGCCAGCAGCCGTTTCCAGAGATCCACATTTTTTACCGGCTCGTTTTTCCCGCGCTTCCATCCCTTTTTCAGCCACCCGTCTATCCAGTGCTGGTTAAACGCATCTACAACATACTTCGAATCCGAATACAGTTCCACCTCGCAGGGACGGTTGAGCGCTTCCAGACCGGCAATAACCGCCATCAGCTCCATCCGGTTATTCGTCGTCTTTCTATACCCCTGGGATATCTCCTTCCTGTGAAGTCCGCCCTTGCCGTCAACATACTCCAGCACCGTACCATATCCTCCCGGCCCGTCGGGATTGCCGCGCGCCGCACCGTCCGTATATATACTGACCTTCATACTCCCTCCTAAAATCTCTGCTGCCTTCTCTCAATCCTCACGATTCTGTCCCGGTACCCTTCTGACAACGGGTCTTCTAAAAATCTCTCTATCGTCCGATAGCCGCCCCACAGATGCATCGGGAAAACACGCTCCGTGTCCGTATGGCGCATAAAATAATCGATTCCCCATCCATAAGCCTCCTCAAGTCTTGGGTCTAACGGAACAAACGCAAGGTCGATATGCTCGCCCTCTATCCTTCCTATTTCCTTCTGGTAATCTTCTTTCATCTTCTCATTGTACTCAGGGCTCTCCTCCTTCCAGTGCCACCAATTGAGATCGCCGGCATGGTATATCGTTATCCCTTTGACGGAGACAAGAAATGCCACGCCCTCGTCCGTTGAGCGCAGCGTCCTTACCCGAAGGCCGTCCACCTGTATCTCCTGATGTTTTTTTACCTTTACCGTCTTTCCCTGCGGCCCTTTCGTCCGTATATCCTTTGACAGGATGTAAACGGCTTCATGCTCCTTGGCCCAGTCGAATACTTGATACTGAAAATGATCCTTATGGTAATGGCTTGAAAAAACGTACAGCTTTTTCCCTTCCGCCGTCTCTGGAAGCTCTCCTTTATAGTAATCAAATACCAGCATGATGTCTTCAAATTCCACGGTAAAACCGCTGTGATACAGATATGTGACCGTCATCCTAAACCTCTCCTTTAATGACTTCCACCGCATGTGAAATCTCCGGCAGAAGATACTCAAGCGCCGCCTTCACCGCGCCCTCCTTGCCCGGAAGATTCACGATCAACGTCTCTCCCTTTATGCCTGCCGCACAGCGGTTTAACATCGAACGCTTTGTCAGAGACAGCATGTAGGCCCGCATAGCCTCCGGAATCCCAAGTACGGGACGATCTACAACATCCATCGTCGCCTCCGGCGTGCAATCCTCCGGTGCGCATCCGGCGCCTCCGGTCGTGAGAATCAAATCTGCAATCCCCCCGTCGGCCATCCGCTGCATAATCGTCGACAATACCTTTCTGTCATTCGGGACGGCTTTCATAAAGACGACCTGCTCTCCCGCCTTCTCCACCATCTTTTTAATGGCCTTTCCTCCCTTGTCCTCTTCCTGTTCCCTGTATACCGCTGTATTCGCCGTAAGTATCGCTACTCTCATAATGTACCTCCATCATCCTTGCCATTAGTAATCCTGCATGCTATTATAACAAATAATACGCTTCTTAACAACACTTAGTAGCCTTTGTCCACAATCTATCTCGTTAGAAACATTGACTTTTTCTATGTTATGCGATATAGTTTTTATTATCTAAACATTTGAACATCAAACTATAATTATTAAAAGGCATAAAGGAGAAAAAACTATGGCAATCCGCATCATTACTGACTCTGCCGCTGATTACTCCGCACAGGAAATCGAGAAGCGCCAGATTACCTGCATCCCAATGACCGTAACCTTCGGCAGCAAAGAATATCTGGACGGAAGAGACATCACTAAAGACCAATTCTTTAAATTATTAACCGAGGGAGAAGATTTCCCCAAGACATCCCAGCCCTCGCCTTCCTGTTTTCTGGAATGCTTTGAAGAAGCAAAAAAAGCCGGGGACAGCGTGATTGCCATCCTTATATCCAGTGCGTTAAGCGGCACCTTTCAAAACGCAGTTCTGGCAAAAGACATGGCTGATTATGAAGACATCTTCATTGTGGACAGTAAAATCGCTACGCTTGGAATGCGCATTCTCGTTGACCGGGCGGTAAAAATGCGCGACGCAGGACATACGGCGCAGGAAATCACAACAGAGCTTGAGAAGATAATACCGAGACTTCGGCTCTTTGCAGGGCTTGACACTTTAGAATATTTGGCAAAAGGCGGACGGCTTTCCAAAACTACCGCTGCTCTTGGCAATCTTGCCAACCTAAAGCCGATTATCACATTTACAGAGGAAGGCGGCGTAACCTTATGCGGCAAACAGATGGGAATCCGCCACGCCTGCAGGCAGGCCGCAAAGCTTACGATGGCTGACGAGCCGGATATGGACTGGCCTTTATATCTTCTCTACGCCTACGACCAGAAAAACTGCGCCGCCTTTTTACATACCCTCCAAAAAAGCGGGTTAAAGCTTGACACTCCCAAGGTGCGGGGCATCGGCCCCATTATCGGGACACATATCGGCACCGGGGCTTTCGGCATCGTATATGTAGCAAAGGAAACAAGATAAAGACAATAGAAATTCCCAAAGAACGGAAATCGTTTCACACCCCGTTTCTTTGGGAATCTTTTTCCCTCGGCTCGCGCCGTTTTATGACCTCATGGCGCCGTCAACGGAGAGAATCTCCCCTGTCACATAGCTTGCCATATCGCTTGCAAGGAATAGGAATGCATTGGCAATATCCTCCGGCTCTCCTACTCTGCGCAGCGGAACCGCATTGATAAGCGGCTGTATCATCTTCTCCGGAAGGGCGGCCACCATGTCTGTCTTAATGATACCCGGCGCTACCGCATTCACACGGATGCCGCTCGGCCCAAGCTCCCTCGCCAATGACCATGTCAGGCCGTTTACGGCGGATTTACTTGTAGGATACGCCACGCCGCTGGGCTGTCCGCAGATACTTACCATAGAGCTTGTATTTAAAATACATCCGCCTCCCTGCTCTTTCATAATCTTTACGACCGGCATCACCGCATTCATAATGGCATTGACATTCAGCTGCATAATATTGGCAAAATGCTCCGATGTATAGTCATCAATCTTCTTACTGTCCGACACTCCGGCATTGTTGACAAGAATATCGATCCTCCCGTACTTTTCCTTCACTTCCGCTATCGCGTCCTCCACGGATTTGCCATCCTTGAGGTTCGGGTAAGCGCCGCTTACTTCCCACTCTGCGTTCTCAGCCTTTAATGAAGCCAATGCCTTGTCCACCGTCTCAGCTCTGGAACCGAATAAAACGACCTTCGCTCCGTTTTCCAGATATTTCTTTACAATCGAATATCCGATTCCTCTTGTACCGCCGGTTACGACAGCTATCTTCCCTTTTAACATTACGTGACCTCCTTTTATGCAGTCTAAGAAATATACAATTATTTCCATGACTTTTATTATTTAATATATAATTATAGCAGATATTAAAAATAATGTACACAATTTGTTTAATATTTATGCCTCCTTGAAACTGAAAAAGGCGGAAGGGCATCCTCCGCCTTAAAATATAGCCGCTCCCGGCAATTCCGTCTCCCAATCCGCGTCATTATATAATAATGCACACCATTCCGCCGTTGCTGTCATTGACGATTTTCTGCATGGTATCCTGAAGCTTGCCCTGACTTTCATCGTTGATGGACATCATCTTATTCCTCATCCCGTCTGTTACCAGCTCCTCCACGGACTTCCCGAAGATATTCGTACCCCATATTCCTTCCTCCGTATCGCTCATCGTCTTAATATAATCAATCAAATCCTGCGCCTGCTGCTCATTTCCCACAATCGGCGCAATCTCCGTCTCGATATTCGCACGGATCAAGTGTATGGACGGTGCCTGCGAATGAATCTTAACCCCGTACTTGTTGCCCTGCCTGATAATTGTCGGCTCGTCAAGCGTGATTTCTTCCTTCTTCGGGCTTACCATGCCGTAGCCTTTCATCCGCACGGAAGCAAACGCATCCTTTACATCCTCGTATTCGGTTTTTAATTCTGAAAGATTTTTCATGGCGGCAATGAGTTCATACTGTCCTGCGATTGACATTCCCGTAAGGTCGCTCAGCATCTGGTAGTAGAACTTTTCCGCAACTCCGATACGGACCTTCACGCAGCCGTTGTCCATGCCGATTTTATCCACCTTCATCTCGTCTATGTAAGAACTGTCCGGCATTTCAATCCCTCCGGCGGCGTCGCGCACCTCGCTCATCTGCTCCATCACGCCCCGTATATGTCCCAAAAGCTCCTGCTTTATCGCATGGTCTCTCGGCAGCATCTCTACCCATTTCGGAATGAAGAACTGGATTTCCGAAACAGGAAATTCAAACATGACTTCCTCCAATATTTTGTAGATGTCGTCTTCCTTTAGCTGCTCACAGTTGACCGGCACCGCCTTGACGCCGTATTCCTGTTCAATCTCCGAAACGGTTCTCTTCGCATCCTCCCCGTAAGGCTTCACAGAATTTACAAGCACGATAAACGGCTTCCCTATTGCCTGAAGCTCCCTGATCGTCTGACCTTCCGCCTCCCGGTAATGCTCCCTTTCAATCTCTCCGATACTGCCGTCCGTAGTCACCACGATTCCTATCGTAGCATGGTCGTGAATGACTTTTCTCGTTCCGATTCCCGCAGCCTTCGTAAATGGAATCTCATAATCAAACCAGGGCGTTTTCACCATCCGCTCCTCATTTCCCTCTACATGGCCGGACGCGCCTTCCACCATATAGCCTACGCAGTCTATCAGCCGGACTTTCACCCTGACATCCTCCGAGAGTTTGATTTCAGCCGCCTCCTTGGGGACGAATTTCGGCTCCGTAGTCATAATCGTCCGTCCTGACGCCGATTGGGGGAGCTCATCCTTCGTCCTCTCCTTCCCATGCTCATCCTCCATATGCGGGAGCACCAGCACATCCATGAACCGTTTGATAAATGTAGATTTACCGGTCCTTACCGGCCCTACTACCCCTATGTATATCTCGCCCTTCGTCCGGGCCTCAATGTCCTTGTATAATTGAAACGTATTCATTCTAATACCCCCTTGCTATGCTGATAACAGTGTATGCAAGAGGGTATTTCATTTAGAACTCTTTTAATTTTTAATCAATCTTTATTTTTCCTTCCACGGCAGCGCCTGGTGCTCCGCCTTCGAATCTCTCAGCATAAGCTCATTCACCGCTTCCTTTGGATCCTTTCCTTCAAAAAGCACCTCGTTTACCTTACTTACGATGGGCAGCGGCACATTATGAAGCTTTCCAAGCTTTACGGCTGCTTTTGTGGAATACACCCCTTCCACTACCATCTGTACCTCGTCCATAGCCTCCTGCATGGATTTCCCCTGACCCATGAGATAGCCCGCCTTCCTGTTTCTGCTGTGGACACTGGCGCAGGTAACGATTAAATCGCCGATTCCCGTCAGGCCGGTAAAGCTTTCTATCGCTCCGCCCATCTTCACGCCAAGCTTTGCAATCTCCGCAATTCCTCTCGTAATAAGCGCCGCCTTTGTATTATCGCCGTATCCCATCCCGTCCGCAATACCTGCCGCAAGCGCAATGACATTTTTAAGCGAGCCCCCAAGCTCCATGCCCAGCCTGTCCGGGCTGGTATAAACGCGGAACACCTGATTCATAAATGCCTCCTGCAGATATTCGGCGGTTTTCTCGGTCTTTGCCCCGATTACGACCGCCGTAGGAAGCCCTCTTCCCACTTCTTCCGCATGGCTCGGACCCGAAAGAACCGCTACGTCCGCCTGCGGAATTTCCTCTTCAATCTGCTGTGAAAGCGTCATTAACGTGCTCT
>CAJTUQ010000011.1:8103-31583 GCA_910579335.1 uncultured Dorea sp.
ATAATCTGCCCTTCCTCAACAAAGGCTTTCATATTGCGGGCAGTATTTCTTGTAAACGGAGACGGCACCGCCATAACGATAAAATCTTTTCCTTTTACCGTACTTTCCATATCGCTTGTGAACACCATGTCCGCCGGAAGCGGCACGCCCGGAAGCTTGCTCTTATGCTCCCGTTCCTCAGAAAGCATCTTTACCTCCTCCTCGCTGATTGACCACACGGTTACTTTGTGCCCGTTGCTGTGAAGCAGAAGCGCCAATGCGGTTCCCCAGCTTCCTGCGCCCATAATTCCTACATTTGCCATGATAAACTCCTCCTGACATTATTTATTTATTTTTATTTGCTTTTTATAATTTTTTATTCATGCTTACTTTTACCGACGCTGATTTTGTTTTCATTTCCATTCAACAGCCTCTTTATATTCTCCCGGTGCTTAAAAAAGGCGGACAGCATCAAAAATGCCGCAATCCCGTACATCTCATAAAGATAACCCGTCTCCATTCCATAGGTTCCCGTCTCTCCCAGATAGACAATCTCCAGAAGGTAAATGACTACCACCGCAAGAGATCCGGCCGATACATAGCGTGTCGCCGCTACAATACCTACAAACGCCGCCAGGCACACAAGCACCATGACCGGAGTCGTCGTGCTCAGCAGAAGGCCGGCCGTCGCCGCGATTCCTTTCCCTCCTTTGAACTTCATATAGAACGGATAATTATGTCCGAGCACCGCACCCATTCCGGCATACATGGAAAGCAGCGGAAGAATGTCCGCATGGCTGTTTTTAAAAATCTGCTGAACTGCCAGCACCGCAAACACACATTTAAAAGCGTCGCCCAAAAGGGTCACCGCCCCGGCCTTCCACCCCAGCGTCCGGAGTGCGTTTGTCGTGCCCGCATTGCCGCTTCCCTGCTTGCGGATATCGATATGGTGCAGCCGGCCATAGAGATAGCCTGTCTGAAGCAGCCCGAACGCATATCCGATACATACACAGATGATTCTTTCCATAACTACCGCTCCTTTTCCTTTCTCTCGCGGATGAAAAACTTAAGCGAGGTTCCTTTGAAGCCAAATGCTTCCCGAATCTTATTCTCCAGATATCTCGTATAGGAAAAATGCATCAGCTCCTTGTCATTTACAAAAACAACAAAGGTCGGCGGTTTCACCGATACTTGTGTGATATAGTAAAGCTTGAGCCTCTTGCCTTTATCCGACGGCGGCTGCTGCATCGCCACTGCCTCCGTCATAATTTCATTGAGGACTCCGGTAGCCACCCGCAAGGTCTGATTCTCAATCACCGCGTCTATGACGTCGTAAAGCTTATGGAGCCTCTGCCCGGTCTGCGCCGACACATACATAATCTCCGCATAAGGCATAAAGGAAAGGACGCGGCGTATCTCGTTCTCATACTTTTTCATCGTTTTGTCGTCTTTCTCGATGGCATCCCACTTATTTACGACAATCACGATACCCTTCCCGCGCTCATGGGCGATTCCGGCGATCTTCGCATCCTGCTCCGTCACTCCCTCCGCCGCGTCGATTACCACAAGCACTACGTCCGAACGTTCCACCGCCGTGACCGCGCGTATAATGCTGTATCGCTCCAGTTCCTCTTTAATCCTGCTTTTTCTCCTCAGCCCGGCAGTGTCGATAAACACGTACTCACGCCCTTGATGGATAATCTCCGTATCAATGGCGTCTCTCGTAGTGCCCGCCATGTCCGACACGATTACTCTCTGTTCCCCTAAAAGCTTGTTGACGATGGAGGATTTCCCCACATTCGGTTTCCCAACGATAGCAATCCTCGGACGCTCGTCCTCCTCATCCTCATCCTCCTTTACCGGAAAATGGGCAATAATCTCATCAAGCATATCTCCAATGCCAAGACGAGACGCCGCCGATACCGGAATCGGCTCCCCGATTCCCAGATTATAAAATTCATAGACGTCCGGCATATATTTTTCAAAGCTGTCCACCTTGTTAACTACAAGAACCACCGGCTTGCCGGAGCGTCTTAACATATCCGCCACCTTAGAATCCGCATCGACCATCCCCTGTCTCACATCCGTAATAAATACGATTACATCGGAAGTGTCAATAGCAATCTGCGCCTGTTCCCTCATCTGCGATAAAATAACATCCTTGCTGTCCGGCTCGATGCCTCCTGTGTCAATCATCGTAAAATTTCTGTCAAGCCATGACACGTCCGCATAAATCCGGTCTCTCGTCACGCCCGGCGTATCTTTCACAATGGATATCTTCTCTCCCGCCAGCGCATTAAACAGCGTGGATTTTCCTACATTCGGTCTTCCCACAATCGCAACTACTGGTTTACTCATAATCTATCTCCTGTTCTGTATCTAGAATCGCTTCAATAAAGTCCTGTCCGCTTGATTTTACAATATCTATGCGCACTTGTAAAGTCTCGGCAAGCTGCGCAGACGTCATATCGTCCAAAAATACTTCCTCTCCGCTCCGGAACATGCTGCACGGAAGCAAAAGCCTGTCCCCCAAAGGCCTGCCCTTAAGCTGCGCAGCCAAATCCTGGCCGGTAATGAGCCCGGACACGGTAATCAGCTCCCCGAAAAAAACATTTTCAATACTATAGACATGTATCTTCGTACCTGTATATTTTTCCATCAGCCTTCCGGCAAACTTTTGTATAAATGGATACGCAAGCTTTCCTGTCGCGACAGATACCTCCCGTATCCTGCAATCCCCGGCAAGTTTCTGATACCCTTCCTCAAATTCATCCGAAAGAAGCCGCAGCATGCCGACGCCGTTTTCAAGCTGCAGGTAACCGTCATACCTCTCCTCCTCTGGCAGTCCTTCTTCCGCCAGTATATACCATTCGTCTCCTCCGTGGACAAAATGGAGTCCTTTTTCTTTAAAGATTTTTCTCTGCCATGTGTGGATAATCTCCAGCACCTCTTTTGCGTCCTCTTTTGTAAACGGCTCCAGAGGCTCTAACCCCTCCCGGTATTTCGTAAGCCCTACCGGCACTACGGACAGGCTCTCCAAATACGGAATATAATGTGAAAGCTCCCTGATACTGCGCTTTAGCTCCTCTCCGTCATTGACTCCTTTGCACAACACGATCTGCCCATTCATACGGATGCCTCCCTCATAAAGCCTGTCCGCCTTTTTCAGGGCCTCGCCCGCAAACCGGTTGTGAAGCATCCTGCACCTTAACTCCGGATTCGTCGTATGGAAGGAGATGTTAATCGGCTCCAGATGATAATGTATAATCCGTTCGATATCATGACTGCTCATATTTGTCAATGTTACATAATTCCCCTGAAGAAAAGAAAGCCTCGAATCATCATCCTTAAAATACAAGGTATCCCTCATTCCTCCCGGCATCTGGTCAATAAAACAAAATATGCATTTATTGCTGCAGGAGCGGTATTCATCCATCAAACCCTGCTCAAACTCAATCCCCAAATCCTCTTCATAATCCTTTTCTATCTCAAGCTCCCATTCCTCCCCGCAGGATTTGCGTACCAGAACCGTGAGACTCTCGTCATTTACATAGTAGTGATAATCAAACACATCTTCTATCTCATTGCCGTTAACAGTCAAAAGACAGTCCCCCGGCTCAATATTAAGCTCCCATGCGATACTTCCCGGACAGACCGCTTTCACAATATGCTCATGTTTCATAGTAAGAATCCTTTCCTTTACACAATACACCTTAAAATAAGTATACCGTATCCGTGAAAAATAGTCCAATCAAAACATTGACCTTGTCCTATAATTAGTGATATAACTAAAGAGTAAACATTAAATTCATTTCAGGAGAAGATTTATGACCAACAATATACAGGAAATGGAAACTGCGCTGCCGGCGGCGCCTCTGAAAATCGCAGCATTGGAAAGCTGTATGGAACGCGCCAAAAAGGTGAATGACTATATTGTAAAGTTCAGGCAGGAAACTTACCACACATCTTTGCACTCACCTCTTTTTTCCAGCTACAAGCTGGACAATTATCTGATTGACTGCCGCTGCCCGCGCTTTGGCACCGGGGAGGCAAAAGGATTCCTCGGCGAGTCCGTCCGGGGGAAAGATTTATTCGTCATGGTGGACGTGTGCAATTACAGCTTGACCTACACAGTAAACGGACATCTGAACCATATGTCGCCGGACGACCATTTTCAAGACTTAAAGCGTATCATCTCTGCGGCAAACGGCAAAGCGCACCGCATAAATGTCATTATGCCGTTTCTCTACGAAAGCCGCCAACACAAGCGCACGAAACGGGAGTCCTTAGACTGCGCCCTTGCGCTTCAGGAGCTTGTGGATATGGGTGTTGACAATATTATCACCTTCGACGCTCACGACCCCAGGGTACAAAACTCCATCCCGCTTCAGGGCTTTGACAATTTCAGTCCCGCCTACCAGTTTATGAAGGCGCTTCTGCGCGCAGAACCGGCGCTTAAAGTAGACAAGGAACATTTGATGATTATCAGTCCGGATGAAGGGGCTATGCACCGCGCCGTTTACTTTTCCAATGTCATCGGCGTAGATATGGGTATGTTCTATAAGCGGCGCGACTATTCTCAAATCGTAGGAGGGAAAAACCCCATCGTCGCCCATGAATTTCTCGGCGACAACATAGCCGGAAAGAATGTCATTATTATTGACGACATGATATCTTCCGGGGAGAGTATGTTAGACGTGGCAAAGCAAATCAAAGAAAGGGGCGCCGGCCGGGTGTTCGTATGCACTACTTTCGGTCTCTTTACCGATGGCTTTGATAAGTTCGACGACTACTATGAAAAGGGCTACATTGACCGCGTAATTACCACAAATCTCACGTATCTTCCGCCTTGTACGAAAGAAAAGCCCTATTTCCTTACCGCCGACATGAGCAAATTCATGGCTCTGATTATCGATTCTCTGAACCACGATACATCCATCAGTTCTGTCATGGTCCCGACAGATAAGATCCACAAGCTGCTGGATGACCATAAACTGAAAAACGGATAATGCAAAAACGGCTGCTGCCCTCGCCGGACAGCAGCCGTTTCTTTTTTGTCATTATTTTGTAAAATCCGTGTATTTTCCGCCATCCCTCAGTTCAACGCCCTTCGCCGCAGCAAGCTCGGATACCGTGACAAGCTGGTATCCGGCCTCCTCCAGTTCAGGAATCAGCTCAAGCGTCGCGTCTACGCTCTCCGTATGAATGTCATGGAGAAGAATAATATCTCCGTCTCCCACATGATTCATCACCGTGTCAACCGTCTTTTTCGCATTTCTCGTCTTCCAGTCCAGCGTATCTATATTCCACAAAATCATAGGCAGGCCTACATTGTCGCGCACGGTGTCACTGATTGCCCCATAAGGCGGACGCATAACCGATACGTTGCTGCCCACTGCTTTTTTTACATTCTTGTTCGTGTCCGACATCTGCTTTTTCACGCCTTTGCCGTCCAGCTTCGTAAGATTTGTATGGTCATAGGAATGGCTCCCAAGCTCACAGCCGATTTTTTTCATCTTCTTAACCACGGACTCAAAAGACGGCACTTTCTGCCCAAGCATAAAAAACGTTGCGTGCGCGCTGTATTTCTCAAGAGCATCCAGGATCTCCTCCGTCCGCTTGCCCGGCCCGTCGTCAAACGTAAGGGCAACCATCGGCTTATCCGGGTCTACCTGCGCCTCTTTCTTGGACACCAGTTTCCCGTCTTCCCCGAAGTTACACTTTGACAGTCCGACATACACCTCTCCGGTAGCCATCTTCGCATCGGAAGTGAAGTAATAGGTGTCCTTCTTTATCTCCTGCCAGCCTATGACCGCTGCACCTTCCTTTCCGAGATAGTACTTGTCGTCGCCCTTATTCTTCCATTTATTTTTCAGCATGACGCCGTTCTTATCAAAATAGTACCGCTTCTTCTTAATCGTCTTCCAGCCGGTAACTTTAACGCCGTCCTTGTTAATATAGTACGTATTGGCCTTTGACTCTATAAATTCACTTTTCACATAGGAATTATCGTATTTTTTAAATTTATCCCCTTCCCATGTGCCGACAGGGTTCTTAACCTCGAAACGCCCGTCCTTCACCGTAAATTTCAAACGTTTCTTCCAGTCTCCTCCAATCTTTTTGGCAGTGCCGTCATCCAGCACGGCCTTTATCTGATAGGAGCCCTCCACGTTCGGGTCCGCCTCGCACGCCAAAATATATCCCTTGCCGCTTTTTAAATCATTGACAAAATCTTCTGCCGTATATTTACTCTTTTTGTCCAGTACCTTGCCGCCCCTCTTGATAACTGCCGCATCCGCCGCAAGCTCCGGCATCGCTTCGCCCTGCATGATTTCCGCATTCCGGACAGAAAGCTCCACCACTGCCGCGGTCATGCTCTGAAAAAGCGAAACCGCCTTATAAATACAAAAAACAGCTGCGATTATCCCAAAAAAAGTAAGTGCGATATGCAGTCTCCTCACTCTGATACGATGCTTTTTCAGTTCCTGTATTCTACGCGTCCTTTTGTCAGTCATCAGTAATATCCCCCATTGGTACTCATAAAACTACCTTAGACAAGTATACATTACTTCGACAAAATCCGCAACGAACAGCCAAAAAACTTTTCTTAATAATTGTTGAATATTTCTGACGGAATTATTACAATTATTATGATTCTTTTAAAGATTTCAATCACCGGATGACCCTAACCCGAAGCACATGGCTGACCGCCCGCAAATCATCGGCCACTCCCTCCGGCACTTCGGAATCTATATCTATCATTGTATAGGCGTACCCGCCTTTACTTTTATTCGTCATATCGGCAATATTCATATTGTCCTTAGCCAGAATCTTCGTAAACTGCCCGATCATGTTCGGCACATTGTGGTGCAGTAGCACGATTCTTGTATTTTCCCCGCGGTACCCCATATCACAGTCCGGATAGTTAACAGAGTGGCGGATGTTGCCGTGCTCTAAGAAATTACGGATTTCCTTGACAGCCATCTTTGCGCAGTTATCCTCCGATTCCTCCGTAGACGCACCAAGATGCGGAATGACAATGGCTCCCTTCACGCCTGCAATTTCCGGCGTGGGAAAATCTGTCACATAGTGCTTTACCTTTCCCGAAATAAGGGCGTCAACCATCGCCTCTTCGTCCACAAGGACATTCCTTGCAAAATTCAGCACTACCACCTGTTTTTTCATCAAGTCAACTGCATTCCTGTCAATCATTCCCTTTGTGCTCTCCATTGCGGGCACGTGTATGGTAATGTAATCACACTCTCTGTAAATCTCGTCAACCGTCTTCGCATGGCGGATGCTTCTTGAGAGGCGCCATGCAGACTCTACCGACACATAAGGGTCAAATCCGTATACTTCCATGCCGAGGTTTGTAGCTGCGTTGGCTACAAGCACCCCGATTGCCCCAAGACCGATAACGCCAAGCTTCTTTCCCTCCAGCTCGCATCCCGCAAAAGACTTTTTTGCCTTTTCCGCATCCTTGGCAATGTTGCCGTCCTCCTCGTTCTCCTGCACCCAGTTAATACCGCCGATAATATCCCTTGACGCCAGCAGCATCCCTGCAATTACCAGCTCTTTCACCCCGTTTGCATTTGCTCCCGGCGTGTTAAAGACGACGATTCCTTCCTCTGCGCATCTGTCCAAAGGTATGTTATTGACGCCTGCTCCAGCCCTTGCAATCGCTTTCAAATCTCTGCCAAACTCCATATCGTGCATCGCAGCGCTTCTGACAAGAATGGCATCCGCCTTATCTACGGCGCTCACCGGTACATACTCCTCCGAAAACTGTTCCGTACCTACTTCAGAAATCGGGTTCAGGCAATGATATTTATACATAATTATAAATTTTCCTCCTCAAATTTCTTCATAAACGCCACAAGCGCCTTAACACCGTCTATCGGCATAGCATTATAAATGCTTGCACGCATTCCTCCCACGCTCCTGTGCCCCTTAAGGCTCTCAAGCCCCGCCTCCTTCGCCTCTTTCACAAATTTGGCGTCCAAATCGGCACTGCCGGTTACAAAGGTGACATTCATCATGGAGCGGTCTTTCGGATTCACGTCTGACTTAAATAACCTGCTCTGGTCAAGATAATCATAGAGTATTTTCGCCTTCGCCTCATTGCGCTCTTTCATAGCTTCAAGCCCTCCCTGCCTTTTCAGCCATTTGAACACTTTTCCGCAGATATAAATACTGTATGCCGGAGGCGTATTATAGAGCGACTTCGCGTCCACATGCGTCTTGTATTTCAGCATCGTCGGCGTTCCCGGATATACATCCTCGCGGATTAAATCCTCACGGATAATAACGATTGCCATCCCCGCCGGACCGACGTTTTTCTGGACGCCTCCGTAAATCAGTCCATATTTTGACACGTTCATGGGCTCTGACAAAAAGCAGGAAGACACATCCGCAACAAGAGGTTTCCCCTTTGTATCAGGGAGTTCCTTGTATTTCGTCCCGTAAATCGTATCGGCCGCATCGGAAACAGGAAGCGCAGTGCAATCCGGAATATAAGAGAAATTCTTATCCTCCGATGATGCCGCAACATTGATTTTTCCATATTTCTTCGCTTCACTGTATGCTTTTTTTGCAAACTGCCCCGTAATGATATAATCCGCCGTACCATTTTTCATCAGATTCATAGGAATCATAGCAAACTGCTGGGACGCCCCGCCTTGCAGGAACAGTACCGCGTAATCATCGGGGATTCCCATCAAATCACGCAGATCCGCCTCTGCCGTATCAATAATCTCCTGAAACGGTTTTGAGCGGTGACTCATCTCCATGACAGACATCCCGGAGCCATTATAGTCCAGCATCTCCTGCGCTGCCTCATTTAATACTTCCTCCGGCAAAACCGCCGGCCCCGCTGAAAAATTGTACACTCTGCCCATAATACTTCCTCCATTTTCTAGCTTTCCTTCCCTGCAAAGTTATCCGTTTACCTGCCCTGCTCCTTTAAATCCTTCTCGTCAAAAGCCTCGCTGATTGCTGCTCCCGGCGCCACCATCGGCCACACCTTATCGTCGCAGTTGATTTGGCAGTCGATAACGACTGGTTTTCCCAATGTCAGAGCTTTTGCAAACGCCGCCTCAAACTCACTCCGGCTCTTTGCGCGGATTCCTTCTGCGCCCATAGCCTGTGCAAGCTTCACAAAATCTACGGCGTCATTAAGCACCGTGGCCGAATACCGCTTCCCGTAAAAAAGATTCTGCCACTGGCGCACCATCCCAAGCACATGGTTATTAACGACTACCTGTATTACCGGAATTTTGTGGCGCACCGCAGTCGCAATCTCATTCATATTCATACGGAAACACCCGTCTCCCGCAATATTCACAACGATCTTGTCTGGCATGCCCGTCTTTGCTCCAAGCGCCGCCCCAAGGCCATACCCCATCGTCCCAAGTCCGCCCGAAGTCAAAAACGTCCTCGGCTGCGTATATTTATAATACTGCGCCGCCCACATCTGGTGCTGCCCTACCTCGGTGACAATCACCGCTTTCCCTTCTGTCTGGCGGTAAATCTCCTCTACAAGAAAGGGGCCCGTAAGCTCATCCGGATGATAGGACATCGGGTAACGCTCTTTATAATCCATAATTTTTTCAATCCACGGAGAATGGTCTAACTGCTCCAGCCGCTCATTTAAAATGCCAAGGACTACTTTCAAGTCTCCCACGACTCCCTCGGTAATCAGGACGTTTTTATTCATCTCCGCCGCGTCCACGTCGATTTGGAGTATTTTGGCATTTTTTGCAAATTTCTTCGCATTCCCTGTCACGCGGTCACTGAATCTTGCCCCTAATACGATCAGAAGGTCACACTCACTGACGCCGTAATTGGATGTCTTTGTCCCGTGCATTCCAAGCATGCCGGTATACAGAGGATCCGTCCCCGGAAACGCTCCCTTGCCCATAAGACTGTCCGTCACCGGAGCGTCTACTTTCTTCGCAAATTCATAAAGCTCTTTACTTGCCCCGGAAAGCACCGCCCCGCCGCCTGCAAAGATATACGGCTTTTTTGATTTTTTAATCATTTTCAGGGCATTGTCTATCTCTTCCCCGCTCACTTCCTCTGAAGGGCGGAATTTTTCCGGCTTCACTGCCCTATAATCCGCCTTGTCCGCAGTTACGTCCTTCGGGATATCAATAAGCACCGGCCCCGGTCTTCCTGACTTTGCTATAACAAATGCCTTTCGAATCGTGTCCGCCAGCTTTTTTACATCTTTTACAATATAATTATGCTTTGTAATCGGCATGGTGATTCCCGCAATGTCTATTTCCTGGAAACTGTCCTTTCCAAGCAGCGCCACGCCTACATTGCAGGTAATTGCCACAACGGGAATGGAATCCATATATGCCGTGGCGATTCCCGTAACGAGATTCGTCGCTCCGGGCCCACTGGTGGCAAAGCACACTCCGACTTTCCCCGTAGCTCTGGCATAGCCGTCCGCCGCATGGGCCGCCCCCTGCTCATGGGAAGTCAGAATATGGGTAATCTCGCTGCTGTGTTTATACAATTCATCATACACATTAAGGATGGCACCGCCCGGATATCCGAATACGGTATCAACACCTTGTTCTTTCAGACATTCGATAACTATCTGTGACCCTGTCAACTGCATATCTTTAAAATCTCCTTATCTCCTATTGTTTTCCTGATAGGCTAATTCTTTGGAACCTCCAGGATTGCGCCTCTGTTTCCGGAAGTAACCATAGACGCATATCTTGCCAGATACCCCGTCGTCACCTTCGGCTCCCTCGGCTTCCAATTCTCTTTTCTCTCTGCCAGCTCCTCGTCAGAAACCGCAAGTTCAAGCTTGAGGTTCGGGATATCGATCTTTATAATATCGCCCTCCTGTACCAGTGAGATCGGGCCTCCTACCGCCGCTTCCGGCGAGACATGCCCGATAGACGCGCCTCTCGACGCACCGCTGAACCTTCCGTCCGTAATAAGGGCGACGCTGGAGCCAAGTCCCATACCTGCAATTGCAGAAGTCGGATTCAGCATTTCGCGCATGCCGGGTCCTCCTTTGGGTCCTTCGTAGCGGATAACCACCACGTCTCCCGCCACGATTTTTCCGCCTTTAATTGCGTCAATGGCATCCTCCTCGCACTCAAAGACTCTTGCCGGGCCTTCGTGTACAAGCATCTCTGCCACAACCGCAGAGCGCTTTACCACGCTGCCGTCCGGCGCAAGGTTCCCCTTAAGCACCGCCAGGCCTCCGGTCTCTGAATATGGATGTTCAACCGGGCGGATGACATCCAAATTTTTATTCACCGCATCTTTAATATTCTCTCCCACGGTCTTTCCTGTCACCGTCATGCAGTCCGTATGGAGCAGCCCCTTTTTATTCAGCTCATTCATCACCGCATAGACGCCGCCCGCTTCATTCAAATCTTCCATATACGTAGGGCCGGCGGGCGCCAGATGACATAGGTTCGGCGTCCTTTCGCTGATGCCGTTTGCAAAATCGATTTCAAAATCCATGCCGATTTCATGGGCAATGGCCGGAAGATGCAGCATACTGTTGGTCGAACAGCCAAGCGCCATATCTACCGTCAATGCATTCAATATGGCGTCTTCCGTCATAATGTCCCTCGGACGGATATTCTTCTCAAGCATTTCCATTACTTTCATACCCGCCTGCTTTGCCAGACGGATCCTCTCCGAATAAACCGCAGGCACCGTGCCATTACCGCCAAGTCCCATACCAAGCACTTCCGTCAGGCAGTTCATACTGTTTGCCGTGTACATCCCGGAACAGGAACCACAGGTCGGACATGTTTTATTCTCAAATTCCAAAAGTCCTTCGTCAGACAGGGTTCCGGCCGCATTCGCACCGACCGCTTCAAACATACTGGAAAGACTGGTCTTTTTTCCCTGCACGCGTCCCGCAAGCATGGGGCCTCCGCTGATAAACACCGTAGGCACATTAATTCTCGCTGCCGCCATCAACAGACCGGGCACGTTTTTGTCACAGTTGGGTACCATGACAAGCGCGTCAAACTGGTGGGCCAGCGCCATAGCCTCTGTGGAATCCGCAATTAAGTCTCTTGTCACAAGAGAATATTTCATGCCGACATGCCCCATTGCAATGCCGTCGCAGACCGCAATCGCAGGAAAGACGATTGGCGTTCCTCCCGCCATCGCAACGCCCTGCTTTACTGCATTCACGATTTTATCCAGATTCATATGTCCCGGAACGATTTCATTATAGGAACTTACGATTCCCACCAGCGGCCTTTCCATCTCTTCCTTCGTCAGGCCCAGCGCATTGAATAAAGAACGGTGGGGCGCCTGCTGTTTTCCTTTAGTAACGGTATCACTTTTCATGTTTTTATCCTCCTGCTCTGTCAATTTATCATTCATCAATAACCTGTCATGCAATATACGACGCAATCAGGTCTCCCATTTTCTCAGTTCCTACCTGCGTTTTACCCTCTGACATAATATCAATCGTCCGGTAGCCGTCCCTCAGTACCTTTGCTACCGCCTCCTCTATGGCATCCGCCTCCCTGTCGAGGTCAAAGCTGAAGCGCAGCATCATGGCCGCGGACAGAATCGTCGCCACGGGATTCGCAATCCCCTTTCCTGCGATATCCGGCGCCGAACCGCCGCTTGGCTCATAGAGACCGAATTTCGTCTCATTGAGGCTGGCGCTCGCCAGCATTCCGATAGAGCCTGTCACCATACTTGCCTCATCGGAAAGAATATCCCCGAACATATTTTCCGTCAGCACAACATCAAACTGCTTCGGATCCTTTACAAGCTGCATTGCACAATTATCCACCAGCATATGCAAAAGCTCCACCTCCGGATAATCCTTTGCAACCTGCTCTACGACCTTCCTCCAAAGTCTTGAGGAGTCGAGTACGTTGGCCTTGTCGACGCTTGTCACCTTTTTCCCGCGCTTCATGGCAATATCAAATGCGCGTTTTGCAATCCTTCGAATCTCATTTTCATTATATGTAAGAGAATCATATGCGGTCAGCACTCCGTTTTCTTTTACGGTCTTTCTCTCCCCGAAATAAAGGCCTCCGGTCAGCTCGCGCATAATCATAAGATTAAATCCGCCCTCCGTAATCTCCTCCTTGAGCGGGCAGGCGCCTTTCAGTTCATCATAAAGAATCGCCGGCCTTAAGTTCGCAAACAGGTTTAATGCTTTGCGAATCCCCAAAAGCCCCGCTTCCGGACGTTTTGACGGCTCAAGCTGATACCAGGGAGAGGTCTTTGCATCTCCTCCGATGGAGCCCATAAGCACCGCATCGCACATCTTCGCCTTCTCAACCGTCTCATCGGTAAGCGGCACTCCATGAACGTCTATGGACGCCCCTCCCAGTAAAAGCTGCGTATAATCACAAGTATGCCCGTAAACTTCTGCCGTTCTGTCAAGGACCTTTACTGCCTCCGTGACAATCTCCGGCCCGATTCCGTCGCCTTTAATCACTCCAATATTCAGATTCATATCTATCTTCCTTATATTACAATATTTATTGATAATTTTTAATCATATCTTATTTTAAAGTATGTTTCAAGTCTGTAAATTACTGAAATCTTGATGGAAATTTATAAAAAATCGGGTTTTTTTACAAAACCCGATCAAAGATTCTCCGGCCCGAACCCCAAAGGCAGAAGCTCGGCCAATGTATATACTTTGTATTCCTTACCATTCTTTGCCAGAATTACCTGCAATTTTTCTGCATCTGCAAACTCCATCAGCACCTGCCTGCACACTCCGCAGGGCGGGCAGTAATCGTGGTTTCCCTCTGCATCCTCATTGACGATGCAGATTGCAAGGAACCGCCGCTCTCCTTCGCTTACCGCTTTAAAAACCGCCGTCCGCTCCGCACAGTTTGTCGGCGAATACGCCGCATTCTCAATATTGCAGCCTGTATAAATCTTTCCGCCCTCCGTCAGCAGCGCTGCCGCCACTTTAAAGTTCGAATACGGGGAGTAAGAATATTTCAGCGCGCCAAACGCCTTCTCAATCATTTCTTCTATCATGTTCCCTCTCCTTCGCTATTTTCACGATTCTGCTCGTCCCAAGCCTGGAAGCTCCGAGTCTTAGAAACTCTTCCGCCGTTTCAAGAGAACCGATTCCCCCTGCGGCCTTTATCTTTACCCGCTCCCCTACATGCTCTGAAAACAGCTTTACATCCTCAAACACAGCGCCGCCCTTAGAAAATCCGGTAGAAGTTTTGATATAATCCGCCCCCGCGCAGGTGACGGCCCGGCACATCCTTACCTTTTCTTCCTCGGACAACAGGCACGCCTCAACGATTACCTTTAACACTTTATCTCCCGCGGCGCGCTTTACCGCGCGGATTTCCTCCTCAACTGCATCGTACTTTTTGTCCTTGACCCAGCCGATATTTATAACCATGTCTATCTCATCCGCCCCGTTTTTCACAGCGTCCTCTGTCTCATACACCTTTACGGCCGTAGTATTGTATCCGTTGGGAAAGCCGACAACCGTACAGACCGCCGTCCGGTCTCCTACATACTCTTTCGCCTGTTTCACATAGGAAGGCGGAATACATACGGATGCCGTATGCAGGCGCACTGCATCATCGCACGCCGTGCGGATTTCCTCCCACACTGCCGTCTGCGCAAGAAGCGTATGGTCCGCCATTTCCAGTATTTTCGATAATTCCATATTCTCACTCCCCCGTCAATCAAACTTCTTTGAAAACTCCGTCCACCTCTCCCACGTCTCCAGATGCCGCTCCATCCATTTCCCGTAAAAGCCTATCAGGGGACCATTGAGGAAAGCAAGCACTACCGTGCCTATGCCTATTCCCACAATACCGCGGAACATGACAAAAGAAAGGAGCGCTGCCGCCGCCAGGCAGGTCATATCGAACCGAATCTTAAACTTAGGCAGCGAAATCCCAAACCGCATGCTGATACCCTTGACAAAAAACTCATACACCTGCGGGTAAAAGTACGTTTTGAAGTAAAGTGCCACTCCAAGCGAATTTAACAGAAACCCGGCAATAAAATAGACTATGCGCACAGGCACCGGCAAAGTTCCGGGAGGATAGATTCCCGGATTGAAATGCGGTATCACCGTCCGCCAGAAATCAAGCACCGCTCCATAGATAAGCCCCGACACAAAGGCAAAGAAATACAAAAATTTCACTCTGCCCATCAAAATACAGAATATAAGAAATAAGATTCCCTGCACGATATACTCTGCCTGTCCGAAAGTAAGAAACTTTACCTTAAGGCTCACAATGTAAGCCGGCGCCACAACCATCGACATCCCGAAATCTGCCGCCGCCAGCATGGCCGTTGCGAGGGACAGTACAAAAACCGCCAGCAGGTAAACAGCTTCATTGCTGATTCGAAATCTTTTCACAAGACCACCTCTCCCTGACGCCAAAGCACCGAAAATACCTAGATCTCCAGTGCAATCTCCATCATCTGTGCAAAACCGGTCTCCCTGTCTTTTGCGCTAAGAGAAGCTTCCTTGTATAAATGATCGGAAATCGTAAGGATGCACAGCGCCTTCTTTCCTGCCCTCGCCGCATTCATATAGAGCGCCGCCGCTTCCATCTCGACCGCCAGCACGCCCATGCGGCGGAACCGGTCGTTAAAGTCTTCCCTGTCATGGTAAAACACATCTGATGAAAGCACATTCCCGACTCTTACGTTGACTCCCCTGTCCCTTGCCGCCTTCACTGCCTTTTCCAAAAGCCCGTAATCGGCAATCGGCGCAAACGCGCCTGGTATCCCATACTGATCCGCATAATTGGAATTGGTGCACGCCCCCATAGCGATAACGATATCCATCACGTCGACGTCATCCTGCATCGCTCCCGCAGAGCCGATACGGATAATATTTTCCACATCGTAAAAATGGTACAGCTCGTAGCTGTAAATACCGACAGACGGCATCCCCATGCCGCCTCCCATGACAGAAACCTCCCTTCCTCGATAGGTTCCCGTATACCCAAGCATATTTCTGACCGTGTTAAAGCAGACTGCGTCTTCCAGATAAGTCTCTGCTATGTACTTCGCCCGAAGCGGATCGCCCGGCATCAAAACCGTCCGGGCAATCTGTCCCTTTTCTGCTGCATTGTGCGGTGTTCCCATAGTGCCGTCCTCCTTTTTTTCTTTTCTCTATCATAACATCTGACGGCCGGAAACTCCATATATTATTTCAGTTTCCAAATATCTTTATTGTATTCTGCAATGGTACGGTCTGATGAAAAATATCCCGCCTTTGCAATATTTACAAGCATCTTTCGGCTCCACGCCCTGCGATCCTCATAATCTACGCATGCCTGATCCTTTACCCTGATGTAGTCCTTAAGGTCAAGGAGCGTCATAAACCAGTCTTTCTGAATCAGTTCCGCATGAATCCGCAGCAGGTGGTAGGGCTCTCCAAGCTTCATCATCTGCGGGCTGATAATAAAGTTGATAAGCTCCCTGATCTGTGCGTCATTGATATAGTAATCCGCCGCGCGGTAATCATAGTTCTTATAATGCCCGATGACTTTATCGCTGGACTCTCCGAAAATATAAATATTGTCGTCCCCTACCAGTTCATGAATCTCCACATTCGCCCCGTCCTCAGTTCCAAGCGTCACTGCGCCGTTGAGCATAAATTTCATATTGCCTGTTCCGGAAGCTTCCTTAGACGCCAGCGAAATCTGCTCGGAAATATCGCATGCCGGAATCAAGTGCTCCGCCATTGTAACATTGTAGTTTTCCACCATAACAACGTTCAGATAAGGCGATACCTCCGGATCGTTCTCCACCAGCTTCTGGATACACAATATGAGATGAATAATATCTTTGGCAATATGGTACGCCGGAGCCGCCTTCGCACCGAAAATCATCGTAACCGGCGTTTTGGGTTTCTTTCCTGATTTAATTTCCAAATACTTGTAAATAGCATACAGCGCATTCATCTGCTGCCGTTTATATTCATGCAGCCGTTTGACCTGGATGTCAAAAATAGAATCCGGATTCAGCTTTAGCCCCTGCGTTTCTTCCAGATACGCCGAAAGTTCCTCTTTTTTCTTATGCTTCACTTCCAGCAGTTCGTCAAGCACCGCCTCATTATCAATATAACAAAGAAGCTGCTCAAGTTTTGCCGCATCCTTTCGGAAGCCTTCCGCATATCTTCCTATCCACTGCGTCAGCTCAGGGTTGCAGTAAAGAAGCCACCGCCGGAACGTAATCCCGTTTGTTTTATTATTGAACTTCTGCGGATAAATCTCATAAAACGCCTTAAGCTCAGAGTTTTTCAGTATTTCCGTATGGAGTGCCGCCACGCCGTTCACACTGTATCCATAGTGGATATCCATGTGCGCCATATGTACGCGGTTCTGAGCGTCAATAATCGCCACGTCCGGGCTGTGAAATCTCGCCTTCGCCCTCACGTCTAATTCCTTGATGATGGGCACGATCTGAGGGGCCACCTGTTCCAGATAATGAACAGGCCATTTTTCCAATGCCTCCGCAAGAATGGTATGGTTCGTGTACGCGCAGGTCTTTTCCACGATTTCAACCGCCTCGTTAAAATCAATATTCTTCTGTACAAGCAGGCGTATCAGCTCCGGAATCACCATAGACGGGTGCGTATCATTAATTTGAACCGCCACGTGTTCGTGAAGCTTTCTCAAATCACAGCCCTTTTCCTCGCATTCCCGAAGAATCAGCTGGGCGCCGTTTGATACCATAAAATACTGCTGGTAGATTCTGAGAAGATTTCCAGCCTCGTCACTGTCGTCCGGATACAGGAATAAAGTAAGATTCTTGCCGATTTCTTTTTTGTCAAAAGAAATTCCGTCCTGTATTATCCCCTCATCGACTCCCTTCACATCAAAAAGATGAAGTTTATTTTTCCCGTTTTCATATCCGGCCACGTCAATATCATACAGAACAGAAGTCAGCGTAAAATCACGAAACGGAACTTCAAAGGAAATCCCCGTATCACACAGCCAGCCTTCCTGCTCTATCCACGGATTCGGCACCTCCTTCTGTCTGCGGTTTTCAAAAACCTGCTTAAAAAGTCCCATATGGTAATTAAGCCCGATTCCGTCTCCGGACAGTCCCAGAGTCGCAATCGAATCGAGGAAACAGGCCGCCAGCCTTCCAAGCCCTCCGTTTCCAAGCGACGGCTCCGGTTCTATCTCTTCAATATGCGCCAAGTCTTTTCCGTTTTCCTTCAAAAACTCCGCCGTCTCGTCATAAATACCGAGATTTATCAAATTATTAGACAAAAGCTTTCCGATTAAAAATTCCGCCGAAATATAATATAATTTCCTGCCGCCCTGTATAACCGGCGTCTCCTTTAGTTTTTCCTTCGTATATTCCAGCAAAGCCCCGTACAATTCACGGTTATCCGCCTCGCTGACCGTCTTTTGGCTCCTTCTCCGTACAAGATTGTTCAATTCATCTCTAAGCATAGTCTTCCTCCTACATATGATAATCTTATAGATTCCATTGCAATCCCTTCAATTGCTGCTTCGAAAACATAGTTTACCATAATTCCCACCCCTTTGTCTAACAGCATTTTGCCTAAAAATAATACAAAAAGAAGGACCTTCTGTATGAAAATCCTTCCACTTTAAAATGAAAATATTTGCTTTTTTGCCTCCTTATTACTCTGCCGACGCCTTCTCTACCTGGGCAATCGCCGCTTTCTGCATCGGAATGCGGCAGTTTCTGTTGCTTCCAAATTCCACGATGACATCGTCGTCCGTGATATCAATAATCACGCCGTAAAAACCGCTTGTGGTAAGCACCGTGTCCCCTACCTCAAGAGCCGAAATCATCGCCTGGATTCTCTTCTGCTCTTTCTTCTGCGGTCTCATAAAGATAAAATAAAAACCGGCAAATATAGCTACATAAAGCAATATAATAAACATACCGCTTGGGCCGGCCGGATTCTGCGCTGCTAAACTAAACATAATCAATTCCTCCTACTAATTTTAAGCACTATTGCTATCATACACAATAATACATCTTTCATCAAGTAAATTTTATCAATTCCTGCATAATTCATATATATTTTATAAATCACCGCCGCCGGCCTGCTGCATGCCGGCAATCTTGTCCGCCTTATATTTCTTGTATGCCCCCGCTTCAATCGCCTCCCGGATCTCGCTCATCATCGTATTATAAAAATAAAGGTTATGAAGCACGCACAGACGCATGCCCAGCATCTCCTTCGCCTTCAGCAGGTGGCGGATATAGGCCCTGGAATAATTTCTGCAGGCGGGACATTTACATCCCTCCTCAATGGGACGCATGTCAAGCTCATATTTTGCATTAAACAGATTCCGTTTTCCGCTATTGGTATATACATGTCCATGCCTTCCATTCCGGCTCGGATACACGCAGTCAAAGAAATCAACACCCCGGTCTACCGCTTCCAATAGATTCTCCGGCGTTCCCACGCCCATCAGATACGTCGGCTTATCCTGCGGAAGATGGCAGACGACAGCGTCAAGGATTCGGTACATCTCCTCGTGGGATTCCCCTACAGCCAGTCCTCCCACCGCATAGCCGTCAAGATCAAGCGCCGCAATCTCCTTCGCATGGCGGATCCGGATATCCTCATAGATACCGCCCTGATTAATCCCGAACAAAAGCTGCTGCGGATTCACCGTATCCGGCAGCCTATTCAGCCGTTCCATCTGAGCCTTGCAGCGGATTAGCCACCTTGTCGTCCTGTCAACAGATTTCTCCATATATTCCCTGTCTGCCACGCTGGACGGGCATTCGTCAAAAGCCATCGCTACCGTGGATGCCAGATTCGACTGTATCTGCATGCTCTCCTCCGGCCCCATAAATATCTTTCTTCCATCTATGTGGGAATGAAAATAAACTCCCTCCTCCTTAATCTTTCTTAAACCTGCCAGCGAAAACACCTGGAATCCGCCGGAATCCGTAAGAATCGGACGGTCCCATGCCATAAACTTATGTAATCCGCCCAGCTTTTTTATCACTTTGTCTCCGGGACGGACATGTAGATGGTAAGTGTTCGACAACTCTACCTGCGTCCCGATCTCTCTTAAATCCGTTGTGGCAACTGCGCCTTTGATGGCCGCCGCAGTTCCCACGTTCATAAATACCGGAGTCTCAACAGTGCCGTGTACCGTAGTAAGCCTGCCTCTTTTCGCGGCTCCGTCTGTTTTCAGCAATTCATACATGCTACTATCCTTTTTCGTTTTATTATTTTAATAATGGCACACTACCGGTATGCCTGCCCCGATTAATTCATAAAGCTTCGCCGCTTTCTCTTCCGGCATATTCACACATCCGTGAGAGCCGTGTCCCTTATACCAGTCTCCGCCAAAAGTCGGCTGCCACGTGGCATCATGAAAACCGATTCCTCCGTTAAACGGCATCCAATATTTTACCGGAGTCTCATAGGAGTACTCGCCGTTCGCTTTTTTCTCTCCCCTGAGGGTTGCGTTCCTTGTCTTGTAAGACAAAGTATAGATGCCCTGCGGAGTCGCATTGCCTTTATTCGGATTTCCCGTGACAACGTCCGTCTCCAATACGACCTTCCCGCCTTTGATAAAATACATATGCTGGTCTGTAAGGTCTACCTCCGCATAAGTGCTTCCGACTCCCGCGCCTTGATGAGACGCCGCCTTACTTGTATATTTCGGCTCTCTTGTCACGACCTGGGCTGTTTTAATATCCTTTATCAGCTGCTCATATTCAGCATCCTGATTTATCAGCCATCCGTAACTTCCGCCCTCTACCTTCACCGTATCGCCGTCGGCAGTCGTAAACTGCTTGGCCTTATATTTCGTGTCATACTTGTCAGCCAGCTTTTTAATATATTCCTTGACGTCGTCTTTATTAAAAGACACTTTCATCTTCTTCTTATTGACTTTGACCCACTCCGATATCACCGCTGAATCTACGGTCTCTGTCTCAGATCCGAAATCATAAGTAATCTTGGCTCCGAGATAGCTGTTCATCTTCTCCGCCGCCTCAAGAACTTCTTTTGATTCCGATGTGTACTTCGGCAGAATATAGCAGTCCTCTTCCCTGAGATTCGCATGATTCTGGAATCCGTCAATCATCTTGGAAACCATCGAGCGGAATTTGTCCCCGTCGATTTTTGTTCCGATAACCTCCGGCACAACTTCAAACTTTCCGTCCTTAAAAGCAGGGTATGCATTCTTGGAGGCCTTCTGTTTTTCCTCGTCCATGCACTTCAGGCCGTCAATCACCGCATTCAGTTTTTCCGCATTATACTTTACGCCGACCTTCGCTTCAATCTCTGAAGGCTCCCAGAGGGATTTTATCCAAAAAAGCTTCTGCTGCCCTTCGGCAAGCTGCTTTATGCGCTCTCCCGTAGTAAATTCAATGTCAATATCGGAACCTTTAATTATCTCCCGGCTTCCGTCAGACTCTTCCAGCGTCAACGTATAATCAGCCACCTGTTTCTTTAAGTAGCTCTCAACCTCACTGACATCCTTCAGTGAGAAATCCACGCCGTTAATCTGCGTATCAAACATAAAGTGACTGTTAAAAAACATAGCCATCCCAAAATAAGCAGCGGCCAAAAGTGCGGTCACAACGCCCAGAGACAGCAGGATCTTCCTGCCTGCTCCGCCCTTCTTCCCGCGTCGGCGCTTTTTTTTCTCCTGGTCTTTCTTCTCATCGGGCTCATTCTCGTCATACAACTCTATAATCGCTTCCTCAATTCTGTCATCTGCTTTTTTCGTCTTCTTATTCTTCCCAGCCATATCTCAAACTCCTTATTATATCATTGGACTATACTCCCCTTATATCATCCATACCGTTTTATTATAATATGCTTTATTGGAAATGTATAGGAAAAATCTTTTAAATTAAAATGAAGATTTTATGATGAAATATTACATTTTCTTCACATATAGTGCTATGATATAGTGTCAGGGCAAAAAAGGCCCGCACTTTACTACCCTGCAATTCCCAATTATTTTATATTGTATAAAGGAGAAATGATTATGGCAGGTTCAACTTACGGAACTTTATTTAAGATTACAACATGGGGCGAATCCCACGGTGCGGCTGTCGGCGTCGTCATCGACGGCTGCCCCGCAGGTCTTCCTCTCTCCGAAGAAGACATCCAGCTGTTTCTGGACCGCAGAAAACCCGGACAGAGCAGATTCACCACCGCAAGACAGGAAGCGGACCGCGCCGAGATTCTGTCCGGCGTATTTGAAGGAAAAACTACCGGCACGCCCATTTCCATCATTGTCAGAAACCAAGACCAGCATTCCAAAGACTATGGTAAAATCAAGGACTGCTACCGTCCCGGACATGCGGACTACACTTTTGACGCAAAATACGGCTTCCGTGATTACCGGGGCGGAGGGCGCTCTTCCGGACGCGAGACCATCGGCCGGGTCGCCGCGGGCGCCGCTGCCGCCAAGCTGCTAAAACAGCTCGGTATTACATTCACCACCTATACCCGTTCTATCGGGGCGATTACCGTTCCGGAAGACCAATTGGATTTTTCCTGTATCACGGAAAACAAATTGTACATGCCAAACAACAGTTACGCAGACAAGGCTTCCTTGTATCTGGAAGAATGTATGAAAAAGAAGGACTCCTCCGGCGGCATTGTTGAATGCCGGATCACCGGCGTGCCTTCCGGCATCGGCGAGCCTGTTTTTGATAAGCTGGACGCTGCTTTGGCAAAGGGAATGATGTCTATCGGCGCTGTCAAAGGCGTGGAAATCGGGGACGGATTTTTGGCCGCCGCCGCTCTGGGAAGCAGCAATAATGATGCCTTCTGCTGTGAAGACGGGCGCATCCGAAAAAAAACAAACCATTCCGGCGGAACATTAGGAGGCATCAGCGACGGAAGCCCCCTTCTCATCCGGGCGGCCATAAAGCCCACCCCTTCCATCTCAAGGAAGCAGGAAACCGTAACCACCGACGGCAAAAACACAAGCATCTCCATCACAGGCCGCCACGACCCCGTCATCGTCCCAAGAGCCGTCGTCGTTGTGGAAGCTATGGCCGCACTGACGCTTGCAGACCTTCTCATGCAGAACATGTCTTCTAAGCTCGACAGCCTCACACAGTTCTATCTATAAGTTCCGTCACGCCGCCATGCGGGCATGAAACTGCAATGCATGGCGGCGCTTCAAAAAAATTCAACATTTTTCTCAAAACTATTGCTTTTTTTTCCTCAGGATGTATAATAATGCTAAACTTTTTGTTTATTTTTACTGTCACAACGATGTCTGCCAAAAGGAAAGGACGAGGATAAAAAGATGGAAATCGGGAAGAAATTAAAACAGCTCCGCATAGAAAAAGCTCTCACACAGGAGGAGCTCGCAGACCGGGCGGAGCTTTCGAAAGGTTTTATCTCCCAGCTGGAGCGGGACCTCACTTCCCCGTCCATTGCGACACTCGTAGATATCCTGCAATGCCTCGGAACTACGATTAATGAATTTTTCAGTGAAAAACCGGAAGAACAAGTCGTCTTCCACTTTGATGGTTATTTCGAAAAAATAGAC
>CAJTUQ010000011.1:31628-42429 GCA_910579335.1 uncultured Dorea sp.
AATATGATGGAGCCAATCCGGCTTACTCTGGAACCGAACGGCCTTACCTACCGGGATGTCCCCCATGAAGGCGAGGAATTTGGCTATGTCATCAAGGGTGCCATCCGCATCCATATCGGCAGGCAAGTATACACTGCCAAAAAAGGCGAATCCTTTTATTTTACCCCGCAGTCGGAGCATTTTATTGAAGCGGGAAGCAGCGGCGCAGTCATCCTATGGGTAAGCACCCCGCCAAGTTTCTAAATATTTTACGAAGGAGGACGGTATGTCTAATAAATTAATTGATATTGTAAACGTTTCAAAATCATTCGGAGAAAATTTGGTACTGAATAATTTGAATCTGTATATACGGGAAAATGAATTTTTGACCCTTCTCGGTCCCAGCGGCTGCGGAAAGACTACGCTTCTTCGAATCCTCGGCGGATTCGAATCCCCAAACACCGGGAAAATCATTTTTGACGGACAGAATATCACAGAGCTTGCGCCCAACAAACGCCAGCTCAATACCGTATTCCAGAAATATGCCCTTTTCCCCAATATGACGATTGCGGAAAACATTGCCTTCGGCTTGAAAATCAAGGGGAAATCAAAAACCTATATTGAAGATAAAATCAGATACGCTTTAAAACTTGTAAATCTGGACGGTTTTGAAGAAAGAATGCCGGACTCCCTAAGCGGCGGCCAGCAGCAGCGTATTGCCATCGCGCGCGCCATCGTCAACGAACCGAAAGTCCTTCTTCTGGACGAGCCTTTAGGCGCACTTGACTTAAAGCTCAGGCAGGATATGCAGTACGAACTGATACGTTTAAAAAATGAGCTTGGCATTACTTTCGTCTATGTCACCCACGACCAGGAAGAGGCATTGACTATGTCCGACACCATCGTTGTCATGAATCAGGGTAACATCCAGCAGATCGGCACGCCGGAAGACATCTATAATGAGCCGCAGAATGCGTTTGTAGCGGACTTTATCGGAGAAAGCAATATCTTTTCCGCAATCATGGTGGAAGATAAGCTTGTAAAAATACAGGGCGTGAAATTCCCGTGCGTCGACACCGGCTTCGGGCGCAACAAACCGGTAGATGCCGTCATACGTCCGGAGGACGTTGATCTGGTAAAGCCAAAAAAGGGCTTGATGGAGGGAATCGTCACTTCCCTGATATTCAAAGGAGTCCACTATGAGATGGATGTTATGGCGAACGGCTATGAATGGCTTGTCCACAGCACCGACATGTTCCCTGTAGGGACAGAGGTGGGAATCAAAGTTGACCCATTTGACATCCAGATTATGAAGAAACCGGAATCAGAAGACGCGGAGGCTGCTACCATTGAAGAATAAAGAAAAAAAAATCAAACGCCTGCTCGCCGGGCCTTATGTCATCTGGGCGGCGGGATTCATCATTATCCCCCTTCTCATGATTTTTTACTATGGATTGACTGACACAGACGGACGTTTTACGTTTCATAATCTTGCACGCATTACAACACCGGAAAACTTAAAGGCCCTCGGCCTGGCGCTGCTTCTGTCTGTTGTAAGCACCATGATCTGCCTGATACTGGCTTACCCGCTTTGTATGGTCTTATCCAACTTAAATGTAAACCAGTCAAGCTTCATCGTGTTAATCTTCATCCTTCCCATGTGGATGAACTCTCTGCTTCGGACGCTTGCATGGCAGAACCTTCTGGAAAGGAACGGCATCATCAATATCATATTGGGCTTTTTCCATCTTCCTGCCCTGGAAATCATCAATACGCCTTATGCTATCATACTAGGCATGGTGTACGATTTTCTTCCTTTTATGGTCCTGCCGATTTATAATGTACTGTCAAAAATCGACGGTGACATTATCGCCGCTGCAAGGGACTTAGGCGCAAACAGCGCACAGACCTTCCTTCGCATTATCCTGCCGCTGTCCGTCCCCGGAATCATCAGCGGCGTCACTATGGTATTCGTCCCTGCCCTTACTACATTCGTCATCTCCGACTTGCTGGGAGGAAGCAAAATACTCCTTATAGGAAATGTAATTGAGCAGGAATTTAAACAGGGCAGCAACTGGCACTCCGGAAGCGGCATGTCTCTTGTCCTTATGATATTCATAATCTTAAGCATGGCACTCATTGCCAAATACGATAAAGACGGGGAGGGAACGGCATTTTGATTAAAAAATTCTTACAAAGATTTTATCTCCTGTTCATAATCATACTGCTCTACGCACCCATTTTAACACTGATGGCCCTCTCCTTTAACTCTTCGAAAAGCCGTGCAAAATGGGGCGGATTTACGTCAAAATGGTATACCCGCCTTTTTCAGGACGATCAGATTATGACCGCGCTCTACACAACCTTGGAAATCGCGCTTTTATCCGCCCTGATTGCAACTTTACTGGGAACCGCGGGAGCCATCGGCATCCATGCTTTCCGCCGCAAATACCGCACGGTTATGATGGGCGTTACAAATATCCCTATGCTGAATGCAGATATCGTGACCGGTATTTCACTGATGCTTTTGTTTATTGCCTTCCGGTTTTCTCTTGGATTTTCCACAATCCTTGTCGCACATATCACATTTAATATCCCTTATGTGATTTTAAGTGTCATGCCCCGGCTGAAAAAGACGAACATCCACACGTACGAGGCAGCCTTAGACCTTGGAGCATCACCGGTTTACGCTTTTTTCAAGGTCGTGTTCCCCGATATCCTGCCGGGCGTATCCTCCGGCTTTCTGCTGGCCTTCACAATGTCGCTGGATGATTTCGTAATCACCCATTTTACAAAAGGCCCCGGCGTAGACACACTGTCCACAAAAATTTACAGCGAAGTAAGGAAAGGCATCCGGCCGGAAATATATGCGCTGTCCACAATTATGTTTCTATCCGTCCTTGTGCTGCTCATCCTTATAAATATTGCTCCGGATGAACGGGAGGACCGCAGGAAAATACTCTCGGCCGCAACAGCGAGACGCCATAAAATCGGACGTTTCCTGCTGCGAAAAGTCGTTCCTGCTTTAATGATAGCAATACTTACAATCGGCGGCGTCTTTTACAGCACGAAAATGGAGGCATCAAACGGCAGCAATCAGGTTATCGTCTATAATTGGGGGGAGTACTTAGACCCGGACGCCATTGAGCTGTTTGAGGAAGAAACCGGAATCAACGTCATATACGAGGAATACGAAACAAATGAAATCATGTATCCCAAGATACAGTCCGGCGCCATCGCATATGACGTAGTCTGTCCTTCCGACTATATGATTGAACGTATGATTGAAAATGATTTACTGGCGGAAATTAATTTTGACAACATTCCAAACATTAAAAATATCGGCAGCGTCTATATGGAGCAGTCCAGGCAGTTTGACCCGGAAAACAAATATTCCGTCCCTTATCTCTGGGGTACCGTAGGAATTTTATATAACAAGAAAATGGTAGACGAACCGATTGATAGCTGGTCGGTCCTGTGGGATGAAAAATACAAGGACAGCATCCTGATGCAGGACAGCGTACGCGACGCTTTCGGGGTAACGCTAAAATACCTTGGATATTCATTAAATTCTACGGATCTTGACGAACTGACCGCCGCCCAGAAACTGCTGATTCAGCAAAAACCGCTTGTCCAGGCCTATGTCGTCGACCAGGTCCGGGACAAAATGATTGGAAATGAAGCCGCTATCGGAGTGATCTACTCCGGAGAAGCCATTTACACGCAGCTTGAAAATCCCGATTTGGAATATGTAATACCAAAAGAGGGTTCCAACATATGGATTGATTCTCTTGTCATTCCTAAAAATGCAAAACACAAGGAAAATGCTGAGGCTTTCATCAATTTCATATGTAAACCTGAAATTGCAAAGATGAATTTTGATTACATCACTTATTCCATTCCAAATGAGAGCGGGCGGGCGCTCATTGAAGACCCGAAGCTTAGGAACAGCAAAATCGCTTTCCCTGACTCAGAAGAACTGGAGCGCTGTGAAACCTTCAAATTCCTTGGAGACGAAAACGATGCTGTATACAATAAGCTATGGAGAGAAGTCAAATCCAAATAAACAGACGGCTGTATAGAATGAGCCGCAGAAAAAACGATGTTTTTCTGCCGGCTCATTTTTAGCCTCCAAACTTTTCTGCGGCTCCCGGAATCATAAAAAATACTCTACATACACAGCCGCCCTGTCTCTCTGTCATAGTAATACGCATTGTCAGAGAGTATCTCTTCCTCATCTACTTGTGTCCGGTTGATTTCCGCAACCATGACAGAGAGCTCCTCTTTTTGGACAGCCGCTTTTTCCGGCACGATTATAACCTCATGTACGCTGCTTGGAAGCACATAGTAATTACTCTTCAAGTACATCCCAATGCTGCACAGACGCCCGTCATAGAGGATAACCGACGCCCCGTAGCTTCGCAGCCGGTTGCTGAGTACATACATATCGTCTTGTGCGCCTCTTTCATCTTCTACAACCTCCTGTTTCGGTGCCGTCCCCATAAGTTCTTCCATGACTGCGCTCATCGTGCAGAAATCATCCGGCAGAAGCCGGCAGGTATTCTTTGCGGCCTGTTTATAAAGTTCTTCCTTCGACACGCCCCACATATCCAGATGCTTGTTGCAGACAGGCATCGTAGCCGTCCCGTATTCCGTCACCTCCAAAAGCACATAGAATACAACTGCTAAATCAAGATAGACAATATAGGGAACATCCTTTAACATCTTTTTGTTTGCCCCACAATTCACCAGCCTGTAGATGATTCTTTCCTGCACTCTGCTGTAAACGCTTATCTTTTCTTCACTCCATGATTTTTGAAAACGTACTTTGTGGTAAATGCGGAGGATATCCGACGTAATATGTTCCAGCGAACTTCCGCACTGGAACTGGCGGTAATATTCCTCCAGGTATATCGTAGGAGATATGTTGATATCCCGCTCTTTCAGTGTGATTCCTTTACGAATCGCACCGTTGTTTTTTTCCGCCGTATGGATACACACGGCCACACTGTCCCTCACCGCCTCCTTCATTCTGTCTTCTACCGCCTGTACAAATTGATAATATGTCATAAATCACCTTTTCAAGCGGCAGGTGCACGCTGAACTGTTTTTTTTCGTGAAAATACAGCAGGAATACTGCCCAAAGATTTAAAAGAATTGATAAAATATTATGGTAAGCACAATTATAAAAAAGCCCCGCCAAAAAAGCAAGGCTTTTTTACATAATTTTTACAGGATCAATTACGCTCTGGAAAGATAATCGCCCGTACGGGTATCAATCTTAATCTTCTCCCCTTGTTCTACAAACAGCGGAACGCTCACCTGTGCGCCTGTCTCAACGATCGCCGGCTTTGTCGCTCCCTGAGCGGTATCCCCCTTAAAGCCCGGCTCCGTCTCTGTAATCTCAAGCTCTACCGTAAGCGGCGGTTCGATAGCAAACACGCTGCCCTGATAGGAGCTGAGCTTCACATTCTCATTTTCTTTAACAAATTTGAGCGAATCTCCGACCGTCTCCGCATTCACGGCAATCTGTTCAAATGTCTCATTATCCATAAAATTAAAAAGGTCGCCGTCATTGTAGAGATACTGCATTTCTTTTCTCTCAATATGGGCATTCTCAAATTTTTCCGTCGGACGGAAAGTTTTCTCCACAACTCCGCCGTTAATAATATTTTTCAGCTTCGTGCGCACAAATGCCGCTCCCTTTCCGGGCTTTACATGCTGAAACTCCAATATCTGATAGACTACTCCCTCAATCTCTACGGTAAGTCCATTTTTAAAATCGCCTGCTGATACCATGCTAATCCTCCTTCATCGCACCTGAAAGGCACTTTACGTTCTTTTTCACTTTCTTAATTCTATAATAGTTTACGCCTTTTTTCAACCTTTTTTTTCTTTAGGCTTCTAAAGTAAAAGTGCAGTACAATCCGCTCCAGATACCTTTTTAACACAATCTGTATCTCTTCCTTCGGATGAATGGGCTTTACCAAAATACTTCGGATTCCTGTCCGCTTTGCTCCCCACACATCCGTGAATAGCTGGTCGCCTACAAATACGGTATTGTCCGTATCGGTTCCCATGATCTCCATTGCCTTCCTGTAATTTTTTGTGGAAGGCTTATGCGCATTATACACGTAATCAACCTGAATCTTTTCATTAAACATCTTCACTCTCGGCTCCTGATTATTTGAAATCAGGCAGCAGCGGTATCCGATTTTTTTAAGCCTGCCAAACAGATTGACCGCCCGCTCATCCGCAGGGGCGCCATGAGGGACAAGAGTATTGTCAATATCAAAAATTACCCCCCTGCATCCTCTTTCATACAGTTCTTCAAAGTCTATGGCATACGCAGATGCCGCATACCAATCCGGAAAAAACATATCAAACATCATCACTCATCCATTTCTGTCAGGCGCTGTATCAGTTCTTCGCAAATCGCAAGGACGCTTTTATTGTCCGTCGTGATTACGATATCCGCCGCCGCCTCATATTTTCCGCGTCTTAGCTCCATAAGCTCAGAGATTCCTTCCAGATTCTTCCGCCCCGAAAGCACCGGACGGTCGTTTACATCCTTTAAGCGGCCATAAACCACCTCCGGACTCGCAACCAGAAGCACCACCCGTCCGTTTTTTTTCATCTCCGCCACATTGCACTCACGAAGAGCCGCGCCGCCGCCGCAGGAAATGACTGCACCCCGCTCAGACTGCAGCTCTATGAGAAGCTCCGTCTCCCGGTTCCTGAAATATTCTTCCCCGTATGTCTCAAAGATATCCGGAATGCTCATCTGCTCGCGCTCTGCGATAACTTGATCCATCTCCACGGACTTCATGGCAAACATCGTGCTCAAATACTCGGAAACCGTACTCTTACCCGTTCCCATAAACCCGATCAATACAATATTATAATCGAAAAGCTTTCTCGCCTGTATCCGCTTGCCATTCTTTCTGACACAGGAAAATACATCCTGTATTTCTTTCTTGTATTTATTGCCCTCAAGCTTTTCCATAAGCCTCGTCTGTTGTTTCTCCTCCTGGTGCGGCTGGAGAATGGGCATGCCATACTCCTCCTTGTACGCCATTATTTTTTCAATAATTGCATTGCGCTCCGCCAGTGCGTCAATTATTTTGTCGTCACACAGCGCAAGCTGCTCTCGGTACATCTCCAAATCATTCATATCTGCTTCTCCCATTTACGGATTTTTTTGCACATACGGCTTGATTATACCAATCTTTCAAAGTTTGCGCAAGACAAATTATTTCGCCTTTTTCATCGCTTCTTTCACATCCTTATGGAAATTCTCCCACGCTTTTTCATCCTCTACAAAATACTTCGGGCAGATTTTTTCCGTTACGTCATAATGGCGGATAATATCTTTTTCGCTCAAATCGAATTTCAGACACAGCCATGCGCACAGCTGCACCATAGAACGGTAGGTATCCTCCAAAAATTCCCCGCTTTCGTCCGGATGGCAGCATTCAATGGAAACCGTGTCAATATTGCGCTCATTGGAAGCGTACGCAATCTCCCACGTAGGCACGCACTGTATGATTTCTCCCTCAAGCCCCACAATAAAATTACTGCTTGATTTTGTCTCATGGGTGTCCTTAAGCCCTTCAAAGTAATTTCTGTTTGCGATAGCCGCCGCTCCCGGATTTGCCGTATAATGTACAACGATTCCCTTAATTTTCTCTGTCTTTGTCCCCGGACGCGAGTACGGATTCACAGTGAGAAGTTTTACATCAATGTCAGGCTTAGACGCATCAACCGCCTCTCCCTGCACTTCAAAGTAATCCTTTGTAAGAAGCGAAGGCTTTACGATCTTTATGACTGCAAGCATTACGAAAAAAACTGCCAGCAAAACAAGGCCCAAACAGATGCTGTTCCGAATCCGCCGGACCTTTCGTTTCTTTTTTGCACTCACTTTTTTTTTGCCGTTTCCCGTTTTCTGCGTTTTCTTTTTGGAAACCGCCTTACTCTGCGCTGTTTTCTTTGGTACTGTTTTTTTCTGCTCTATCTTCTTTGGTGTCTCATTCTTCATTTTTCTCTTTCTCTCCATTCATGGCTCAGAAACCCGAAATTTCCCCATACAAATATGATATCATATGTTTCTGATTAAAGAATGAAAAGTTAATTAGGATTTTATGAATATTCCTTTTACTCTCAGCTTTCCGCATGAAAACGGTACACGGTCACGGTATCGTAAATATCGCCTGCCTTTATATGCGGCCCTTCAAAGTTTTCCTTATGTACGGCATCGGGGAAATATTGTGTCTCAAAGCACGCGCCATGACGTTTTTTATACACCGCTCCCTGCTTTCCCTGTTCATTTTCAAGAAAGTTTCCTGTATAAAACTGTATTCCCGGAAGGTCTGTGAAAACCTCCATAACAATCCCCGTTTCCTTTGAGCGCATTTTAGCGGCCATACGCATTCCCGCTCCATTTATCACCCAGTTATGATCATATCCCTGTCCTAAAACAAGAGCCTCGTAATCTGCGTCAATTTCTTTGCCCACGGCCTTGTACTCTCTGAAATCCATAGGCGTACCTTCCACCGGCGCAAGCTCCCCTGTCGGAATGGATTGCGCATCCGCCCTTGTAAACGAATCTGCGTTCATCCATACTTCCTGCTCCAGCACCGTACCAAAGGCATGCCCGGACAAATTAAAATAGCTGTGGTTCGTAAGATTCAGCAGCGTATCCGCCTTTGGCACCGCATGGTAATGAATCTTTACTTCATTGTCCTCTGTCAGCTCATACGTAATGGATATGTCCACATCTCCCGGATAACCCTGGTCTTTGTCCGGGCTGTGAAGGGCGAACGTTACACTCTTATCCGTTATCTCCTTTGCCTCCCACATCCTTTTATTATAAAAATTCCGTCCGCCGTGGAGAGAGTTTCCATTGTCATTTGCCGTCAGTGCGTATACTCTGTTATTCAGTTCAAAAGAAGCTTTTGCAATCCGGTTTGCCACTCTTCCTACAGTAGCGCCGAAATAAACGTCTCCCTTTTCATAGTCCTCCGCACTGTCATAGCCCAGCACCACATCTACAGCCTTCCCTTCCCTGTCCGGAACGAGAAGCTTTACCAGTGCCGCACCGTAATCCGATACCGCAATCTCCATGCCGTTGTCATTCTTCATTGTATAAAGCTTTGCCTTATCTCCCTTTGACGTTGTTCCAAATCCGCATACCATGTCCTATCGTCCTCTCTTTTACCGCAGCGCCCTGTTTTTCTATAGATACGCAGGCGGCACGCTTTCTTTCTACTCGTTCACACTGTAATTCGGCGCTTCCTTCGTGATATGAATATCGTGGGGATGGCTTTCCTTTAAAGAAGCGGAAGTAATCTTCACGAACTGTCCGTTCTTTTTCAAATCTTCAATCGTGGCCGCACCGCAGTATCCCATACCGGACCGCAATCCGCCTACGAGCTGGAACACCGTATCCTCCACCATTCCTTTGTATGCCACACGGCCCTCTACGCCCTCCGGCACCAGTTTCTTAGCATCCGTCTGGAAATACCGGTCTTTGCTTCCGTTCTCCATCGCCGCAATGGAGCCCATCCCACGGTATACCTTATATTTTCTTCCCTGATATAATTCATAGTCTCCAGGGCTCTCGTCACATCCTGCAAGCATACTTCCCATCATACAGACATTCGCTCCCGCAGCAATCGCTTTCGTCATGTCGCCGGAATATTTAATGCCGCCGTCAGCAATAATCGGAACCCCGTACTTGTCCGCCACCTCATAGCAGTTCATCACCGCCGTAATCTGCGGAACGCCGATTCCCGCCACCACACGGGTCGTACAGATAGAGCCCGGCCCAATGCCGACCTTGACCGCATCCGCACCTGCCTCAATAAGCGCTCTTGCCGCCTCTCCGGTAGCTACATTCCCGGCAATGATTTGAAGCTCCGGGAACGTGGATTTCACCATATCCACCGTGCGGAGTACATTTGCCGAATGACCGTGTGCAGAATCCATTACAACGACGTCGACCTTCGCATCTACCAAAGCCCTCGCCCTCTCTATGCAGTTTGCAGTAATGCCGATAGCCGCGCCGCACAGCAGCCTTCCCTGGGAATCCTTTGCAGAGAGAGGATAACGAATCTGCTTTTCAATATCCTTAATGGTGATAAGTCCCTTTAAATTGAAATTATCATCTACAATAGGAAGCTTTTCTTTTCTTGCCTTCGCCAGGATTTTCTTCGCCTCTTCCAGCGTAATCCCTTCCTTCGCTGTAATCAGTCCCTTAGAAGTCATACTTTCCTTTATCTTTTTGGTGAAATTTGTCTCGAATTTCAGATCGCGGTTTGTAATAATACCGACTAATTTTCTTCCTTCTGTGATAGGTACACCCGAAATCCTGAATTTGCCCATAAGATTATTGGCATCTTCCAGTGTATGCTCCGGTGAGAGATAGAACGGGTCTGTGATAACCCCATTCTCAGAACGTTTTACTTTGTCTACTTCCTCTGCCTGCTTTTCAATCGACATATTTTTATGAATAATGCCGATTCCCCCCTGACGCGCCATAGCAATGGCCATGCGGTACTCGGTCACCGTGTCCATCCCCGCGCTCATCATCGGTATATTCAGCTTGATTTCTTTTGTCAGATATGTTGACAAATCTACCTGATTCGGAATCACCTCTGAATATGCCGGCACTAAAAGCACATCGTCAAATGTAATTCCTTCTCCAATAATCCTTCCCATGTTCATACCTCTCTTCCATTTTTATATATAAATACAATTGCCGCCCTCTGTGCGAAAAGTACACCGAGAGTAATAATTATTAAATGCTATCATAACGAATTAA
>CAJTUQ010000012.1 GCA_910579335.1 uncultured Dorea sp.
GATGTAAAGCTGGTAGTGAAGGATTTTAGAAGCATGGTGCAGGATATTTCTCCGATGCTCAAGACCTACTTAAAGAAAGCGAGACTGAGTGCAGGAGAAGGAAATGTTCTCCAGATAGTCCTTCCGGATGAGGTCAGCGAAGGGGCAGTGAAGACAAAAGAGCATATTCAGGAGATAAAGCGGCTGATTGCGGACAGGATCGGGAAAGAGATTGAGATCGACGTCCGGCATGTGGAGCAGGGACAGCGGTTTGAGGAAAGATTTGTAGATATAGAAAATCTCATCAATATGGAGATTACAATTGAGGATGAATAATATATTGCAGCAGGAGGATTGAAATTATGGCGAAAAGAGGAGGATTTCCGGGCGGCGGAGGCATGCCGGGAAACATGGCGAATCTTATGAAGCAGGCGCAGAAGATGCAGCGCCAGATGGAAGAGCAGGCGAAGGAACTTGAGGCAAAGGAATTTACGGCGGCCGCAGGAGGCGGAGCGGTTGAAGTGACTGTTTCGGGGACAAAAAAGCTTCTGAAAGTAAAGCTTGACGAGGAAGTTGTAGATCCGGAGGATGTTGAGATGCTGGAGGATTTAATTGTTGCGGCAATGAATGAAGCGCTTGACATGGTAGAGGAGGCGACTTCTTCTTCGATGTCGAAGCTGACCGGCGGAATGGGCGGCGGGATGCCCGGATTGTTTTAGAAAAGAAGCGCTGTAAGGAGTTGGCGTATGGATTACTATAGTAACCAGATAAGCAGATTAATTGAAGAATTTTCATGTCTACCGGGCATAGGTGCAAAGTCAGCGGCAAGGCTGGCTTTTCATTTGATTCATATGCCCAAGGAGGACGTAAAGCGTCTTGCGGACACGATGGTGGAGGCAAGGCAGAATGTGAGGTACTGCAGGGAGTGCTGTACATTGACCGACAATGAGCTGTGCCCGATCTGCAGCAGTCCGGAGCGGGACCACAAGACGATTATGGTAGTAGAAAACACAAGGGATTTGGCGGCTTATGAGAAGACGGGAAAATATAACGGCGTTTATCATGTCCTTCACGGGGCGATTTCCCCGATGGTCGGCATAGGCCCCGAAGATATAAAGCTTAAAGAATTGATTACAAGACTTGCCGACGACGTGGAAGAAGTAATTGTCGCTACAAATTCGAGCCTTGAAGGAGAGACTACGGCTATGTATATCAGTAAGCTCATTAAGCCCGTCGGGGTAAAGGTCACAAGAATTGCCAGCGGGGTTCCGGTGGGCGGAGACTTAGAATACATTGATGAGGTTACGCTTCTTCGGGCATTGGACGGAAGGACGGAATTGTAGGGCCGCCGGCGGAGCGCCGTAATTAACGTAAGCGCCGGAAATTCGTGCGGACGTCAGCCGGCAGGATTAAAGATGCGGGAAGAAGGAATGGGGATATGGGCAGAAAGAGGGTTACGACCACGGACATTGCCGAAGCAGCGGGAGTGTCGCAGTCTACGGTGTCTATGGTATTGAACAAGAAATATAATGTATCATTTTCAAAAGAGACGGTGGAAAAAGTAGAGACAGCGGCCGCAGAGCTTGGATATGCCCCGCAGAAGCGCAAAGGCAAAAAAGGGGCAAGAAAAGAAAAACTGCTGGTCGTCTTCTGCCCGAATCTTACCAATCCCTATTATGTCATGCTTCTGCAGGGAATTGAGCTGCGCGCCAAGGAGCAGGGGTTCGGGCTGTTTGTGTGCAACACCCAGCGCGACCTTAAGATGGAAGAGCGGTATTTGAAAATGATGTGGCAGATACGTCCTCTCGGAATTATCTATACGTGCAATCCCAGCCACTGCTTTCTGGGGCGGGTGGAGGAGCTTGCAGGGCATATTCCCGTGGTTGTGGTCAATAATCAGAATGAAAAACAAAATGTAGATGCGGTGGAGCTTGATAACTCCAAGCTTGGCCGTCTGATGGCACGGCATCTTTTAGAGCTTGGGCACCACCGTGTGGCATATATCGCCCCGCCCTTGACGGTAAGGCAGAAGCAGCGTTCCAAACGCGTGGAGGGATTTTTAAAGGAATATGAAAAGGCGGGGATGAGGGAGCATGTCATAATTAAGGCGGCGAAGGAAGAAATTGATTTGTACGTCGCGCATATTGATTCGGAGTACAAGATAGGCTATGAGCTTACAAAAGAATTGTTAGAGGAAACGGATGACGTTACTGCCATTGTAGGGCTTAATGATATGATTGCGTTCGGAATCATGGATGCGCTCCACGAGGCGAAGCTTAGGGTTCCGGGGGATGTATCGGTGATGGGATGCGATAACACATTGTTTGCGAAGCTTCATAAGGTATCGCTGACTACCATAGAGCATTTTGTCGTGTTTAAAGGAAGGGATGCCTGCGATATCATTATGAAAAAAATTGTCTCGGATGCGGGAAAATATTCTGATATTGAGCCTATCAGCACGTACCATGTGGAGTACGAGCCAAAGCTGATTGTGCGGGGGACGACCGCCTATGCAAAGAGCAGAAAAAAATAAAATTAATGTATTTCAACAAATTATTAGTAATAAATAAACATAATTATTCAAATTAATAAAAATTTCAGGGGAAATCATTGAAAAGCAAGCAAATAAAAAAGAATCAAATAAAAATCGGAGCTAATAAATAAAAATTATTAACTATAAAAATTATTAATAAAAATATACATATATTGACCGAAGCTCCTTGTTTGAGATATAATTTCAATATAGAAACAAGTCGATGACAGTGAGAGAATTTATAGCGCAAAAGGAGGAACCAAGAAATGAAATTTTTTATCGACACAGCAAAGGTTGAAGACATCAAAAAGGCCAATGACATGGGAGTTATCTGCGGAGTTACCACGAATCCGTCATTGATCGCAAAAGAGGGCAGAGTGTTCGAAGAGGTTATCGCAGAAATTGCATCGATCGTAGACGGGCCGATTAGCGGCGAGGTTAAAGCCACGACTGTTGACGCGGAGGGTATGATTGCAGAGGGACGCGAGATTGCGAAGATTCACCCGAACATGGTAGTCAAGATTCCGATGACTGTGGAGGGCTTAAAGGCATGCAAGGCTTTGACGGCGGAAGGGATTAAAACGAATGTTACATTAATCTTTACGGCAAACCAGGCTCTGCTTGCAGCAAGGGCGGGAGCCACATATGTATCACCGTTCCTTGGCCGTCTGGACGACATCTCTGTAAGGGGAACAGATTTGATAGCAGAGATAGCGGAGATATTTAAAGTGGCCGGAATCAAGACGGAGATTATCGCGGCCAGTGTACGCCACACAATGCATGTAACAGATTGTGCGCTTGCGGGAGCCGACATTGCAACTGTGCCGTATGCGGTTATCGAGCAGATGACAAAGCATCCGCTGACAGATGCGGGTATCGCAAAATTCCAGGCTGACTACAAAAAGGTATTTGGAGAGTAAAATTATTTCAGGAGGAACATCATGAACAAATCAGAGTTAATGAAAACTGCGAATGAAATTCGCAAAGGCATTGTAACGGCTGTTCACAGTGCAAAGTCCGGACATCCGGGCGGCTCTCTTTCAGCGGCGGATATCTATACTTATCTGTTTTTTGAAGAGATGAATGTTGACCCGAAGGATCCGAAGAAAGCTGACCGCGACCGCTTTGTATTATCCAAAGGGCACACAGCGCCGGGGTATTATTCCACGCTTGCCAACAGAGGATTTTTCCCGGTGGAGGACCTTGCTACGCTCCGCAAGACGGGCTCTTATCTTCAGGGCCATCCGGATATGAAGCATATACCGGGCGTTGATATGTCCAGCGGATCTCTGGGACAGGGAATCAGTGCGGCAGTGGGCATGGCAATTTCCGCAAAGCTGTCGGGAGATGCTTACAGAGTGTATACACTGTTGGGAGACGGCGAGATTCAGGAAGGACAGGTATGGGAAGCCGCAATGCTTGCCGCTCACAGAAAGCTTGATAATCTTGTAGTAATCGTGGACAATAACAATCTTCAGATTGACGGCGCCATTACAGATGTTAACTCTCCGTATCCGATAGATAAGAAATTCGAGGCATTCAATTTCCACGTAATCAACGTTGACGGGCACGACTTTGATGAAATCGCCGCGGCATTGAAAGAGGCGAGAGAGACAAAGGGGCAGCCGACAGCAATCATTGCAAAGACGGTGAAGGGCAAAGGAGTTTCCTTTATGGAGAATCAGGCGTCATGGCACGGTGCCGCACCGAATGACGAACAGTATGAGACTGCGATGGCAGATTTAGAGAAAGTAGGTGAAGCATTATGTCAGAAGTAAAGAAAATCGCTACAAGAGAAAGCTACGGTAATGCTTTGGTAGAGTTGGGAAAGAAATATGACGACGTAGTAGTTCTTGACGCCGACCTTGCAGCGGCTACTAAGACCGGAACCTTCAAGAAAGCGTTTCCGGAGCGCCATATTGACTGCGGTATCGCAGAGTGCAACATGATAGGCGTCGCAGCGGGAATAGCAGCGACCGGCAAGGTGCCGTTTGCAAGTTCTTTTGCAATGTTTGCGGCGGGACGTGCTTTTGAGCAGATTCGCAATTCAATCGGTTATCCGAAGCTGAATGTAAAAATCGGCGCAACCCATGCAAGTATTTCTGTAGGCGAGGATGGTGCGACACACCAGTGTAATGAGGATATTGCACTGATGCGGACGATTCCGGGCATGGTAGTGATTAATCCGGCGGATGATGTAGAAGCGAAAGCGGCAGTACAGGCTGCGTATGAACATGTCGGACCGGTTTACTTAAGATTCGGAAGGGCGGCAGTACCGGTAATCAATGATAGGCCGGACTACAAGTTTGAGCTTGGCAAGGCGGTGACGCTCAAGGAAGGGACTGACGTGACGATTATCGCATCGGGGCTTCCGGTGTCCGAGTCCCTGGCGGCGGCGGAGAAGCTTGCGGCGGAAGGAATCAATGCGGCAGTTATCAATATGCATACGATTAAGCCGTTGGATGAGGCTGCGGTTATAGAAGCTGCAAAAAAGACCGGAAAAATCGTGACGGTAGAGGAGCATTCCGTTATTGGAGGACTTGGAAGTGCGGTTTGTGACGTGGTTGCACAGAAAGCGCCTGCAAAGGTTCTGAAAATCGGCGTGAATGACGTGTACGGCGAGTCGGGCCCTGCGGCGGAATTGATTAAAAAGTATGGATTGGATGCCGACAGCATCTATGAAAAAGTAAAAGAATTTGTGAAATAGTTTTTAGAATAATGACGATAGAAAGATGTCAAGGTGATGCCTTGGCATCTTTTAATTTATAGACATATTAAATAAGAAGTGCTGATTATTAATAAAAAATATAAGGGAAATAGAGAATTATTTGTTGACAATGCACAAAAGTAGTGCTATTTTAATATTAAGATAATTAAAGGTTAAGCAGATTAACAAAATATGCTCAAGGAGTAGATACAAATGAAATATGATTTTGATGAAATAATTAATCGAATCCATACAAATTCGGTAAAGTACGAAAACAGCCGGCGGGAGGAGCCCCAACTGCCAATGGATTTTATACCACTTTGGATTGCGGATATGGATTTCGCCTGCCCTCCGGAGGTTATCAAGGAAATGCATAAAAGGCTGGATGAGCGGATCTTAGGATACAGTGATATCATTGAGCCCGCATATGTGCAGACGTTGTCGGCATGGATGCAGCGGCATTTTAACTGGGATATCAGAGAAGAGGAGCTGGTGGTTAGTTCAGGCGTTGTTCCCGCAATCTCTAATTTGATACAGATTTTGTCGGAAAAGGATGATAGAGTATTATTCCTGACACCGTCTTACGGACCTTTTTATACATCGGTTGTAAACAATGGGAGGATTCCCGTTTTCTCGCCGCTGGTAAAGGAGAACGGACGTTACGGGATTGACTTTGAAAATATGGAAAAAAAGATAATTGAGGAATCCGTTAAAATTTTTATCTTTTGCAGCCCTCACAATCCAACCGGAAGGGTATGGAGTGAAGATGAACTAAAAAGAGCGGCCGGCATATGTAAGAAGCATCATGTTTCCGTCATCTGTGACGAAATACATCAGGATCTGCTCAGAAAGGGAATCGTGCATATTCCGCTGGCTAAGCTATATCCGGATGAAGACTGGGTGTATACCTGTACTGCGCCAAGCAAGACGTTTAACATGGCCGGAAATCATTTGGCAAATATTTTTATTCCAAATAAAAAGGTGAAAGAAGTATGGGAGGAGAGATATTATTATCTGCCGAATGCGCTTTCAATTACGGCTGCACAGGCAGCCTACGGACAGGGCGGCGCATGGGTGGAGCAGCTGAAAGAATATTTGGACGGAAATTTCAACTATTTAAAAGAATACTTAAACAAGAACCTTCCCAAAATCAAATTTGAGATACCTGAGGGCACTTATCTGGCCTGGCTCGACATGAGCGGGACCGGATTGGATGAAAAGGAGGTAAAAAGAAGATTTATTGCCGAAGCGGGACTGCATATTGAGGGCGGCGATATGTTTGTCGCAAACGGAGAGTGAAATATCCGGATGAACCTTGCATGTCCGAGACAGACGGTAGAAAAGGCGCTGAACCGGATGTATAAGGTGTTCGGTACCTGTTAAAAGGTTTATGGCGTACCATAAACGCATTACATAATTTAGGAGGAAGAGAAAATGAAAAAAAGAGTACTGTCAATGTTTCTGGTGTTGAGTATGCTTGCGGCTTTTGCTGCAGGATGCGGCGCAAAAAGCGAAGAGCCTGAAGAAGCGGAGGAGAAGAAGGAGCAGTCCGCTTATGAGAGGATTATGGACAAGGGCGTGCTTACCGTAGGTACGGAAGGAACCTACAAGCCGTTTACCTACCACGACGAGAGCGATGCGCTTACGGGCTATGATGTTGAGGTTGCGAAGGCAATCGGAGAGAAAATGGGCGTAAAAGTAGAGTTTTCAGAGATTACGTGGGAAGGCCTTTTGGCTTCCTTAGATAACGGAACGGTTGACCTTGTTTTGAATCAGGTCGGCGTGACAGAAGAAAGAAAAGAAAAATATGATTTTTCAGAACCGTACTTGTATAGTTACATTGCGCTGATTGTCAATCAGGATAATGATGAAATCTCTTCGTGGGATGCGTCAAAGGGCAAAAAGACGTCTTTGAATATATCCAGTAATTATGCGCAAATCGCAGAGGAATATGAGATGGATATCACTGCATCGGATACATTCAGCAAGGATATCGAGCTTCTTTTGGCGGGCAGGACAGACTGTGTGATTAACAATACGATTGCTTTTAATGATTATTTGATTCAAAAGCCTGATACGCCGATTAAAATTGCGGACGTAAAAGCAGAAGCCGACACAGTTGCGACACCGATTCCGAAAGGAAATGAAGATTTGGTGGAAGCCGTAAACAAAGCGGTTAAAGAGCTTCAGGAAGACGGCACGCTGAAAAAATTGTCAGAACAATTTCTTGGGAAAGATTTTTCGAGAGAGTTAACTCTGGAAGAAATCCAGAACTAATATAAAAGGCGGAGGGTAAATGAAATGGATGGAAGAGTTGTAAATATCGTAATGGATTCATTTGGGCCGATATTAAAAGCCGGATTTCAATATACAATCCCTTTGACATTAGTTTCATTTACTCTCGGAACAATATTGGCTGTTTTAGTTGCGATTGTAAGAGTGTCAAAGATAAGAGTGCTGGATTCTGTGTGCATGTTTTATGTGTGGGTGATGAGAGGGACACCTCTGCTGGTACAGCTGTTTGTCGTATTTTTCGGATTTCCCAAGATTGGCATTATTATAGAACCTATTCCAGCGGGGATTATCGTGTTTTCATTGAGCGTGGGGGCATACAGTTCGGAAAAATTCAGGGCTGCGATACAGTCGATTCCCAAGGGTCAGTGGGAAGCGTCCTCGTCTTTGGGAATGAGCTATGTACAGACATTAAAAAGAATCATTCTTCCGCAGGCGACAAAGATTGCGATTCCCCCGCTGTTTAACAGCTTCATTGCTTTGGTGAAGGACACCTCTTTGGCATCTACGATTACAGTTACGGAAATGTTCCTTGTGACACAGCGTATTACGGCGAGAACGTATGAACCGCTTGTTATGTATCTGGAAGTGGGATTTGTGTATCTTATTTTTTGTACAGTATTAAATTGGATGCAGGGAAGAATCGAAGATAAGCTGATGTTGTCCGGGAGTGAGAAGAAAAAGATACGGGAAATAGAAGAGAGCCGGATTTAGGAGGGATATGATGCTTGAGATAAAAAATCTGAACAAGTTTTTTGGAGATAATCATGTATTGAAAAATATAGAGCTTGAAATAGAGTCCCACAAAACAACCGTCATAATCGGTTCATCCGGTTCCGGAAAGTCCACCCTGCTAAGATGCATTAACCTGCTGGAAACGCCGGATTCAGGCTCTATAGCGTGGAATGGAAGCGAGCTGGACTTTTCAAAGAAGATACCGAAGAGCAAAAGTCAGAGCTTTACGAAAAAAACGGGGATGGTATTTCAAAGCTTCAACCTGTTTCCGCATAAGACTGCTCTGCAGAATATAATTGAGGCGCCGATTACGGTCTTAAAGAAGAGCAAAGAGGAAGCGAAGGCGGAAGCGCTTGAGCTTTTGCGAAAAGTAGGTCTCGAAGAGAAGAAGGACAGCTATCCGCACCAGCTGTCAGGAGGGCAGCAGCAGAGAATCGCCATCGCAAGGGCGTTGGCAATGAAGCCGGAAATACTTTTGTTTGACGAGCCGACGAGCGCCCTTGACCCTGAGCTTGAGGCGGATGTTCTAAATTTAATCAGAGAGCTGTCAAAAGAAGATTATACGATTCTGGTTGTAACTCACAATATGGCTTTTGCGAGAGACGTCAGCGACGAGGTCGTCTTTGTGAACAAGGGAGAAATCCTTGCGAAAGGAAGCTATGAAGAATTGACGAAGCTTGATAACGAAAGAATTAACCAATTTTTAAGTTTTTTGAATTAAGGAGAAAAGATGTTGGAGAAAATATTTTCGATGCCAAAGCCGATTATCGGAATGATTCATTTAAAACCGCTTCCGGGCTCCCCGAACTATGACCCGGCAGTTTATGATATGAAGAAAATAATTGAATTTGCGGTAGAAGAAGCAAAGATTTTAGAGGAAGCCGGGATCAACGGGCTCCAGATTGAAAACTACTGGGACGAACCCTTCTTAAAGGGAGAAAAAATAGGATACGAGACGTGTACGTCCATGACGGCGGCAGCATGCGCAATTGCGCAAAACGTTAACATTCCTATTGGAATCAATGTACATATGAACGGCGGAAAAGCGGCTATGGCAATTGCATGTGCGGCGGGCGCAAGATGGGTGCGCGTATTTGAGTTTGTAAGCGCCTATATCTCTTATACGGGACTGACAGAGGGCGTCGGCGGAGAATTGGCGCGCTATAGAAGGATGCTCGATGCAAAGGACGTCCAGATGTTTTGCGACGTGAATGTAAAGCATGGGAGCCATTATATCGTCCACGACAGAACGGTGGGCGAGCTGGCGTATGATGCGCAGGAACAGGGCGCGGACAGTATTATTATTACAGGGTTCAGTACGGGCGTAGCCCCGACGAGAGAAAAAGTAGCCAAAGCCCGTAAAAATATTAAAATACCTGTTTTGCTTGGAAGCGGAATTAACATCCAGAATGCACAGGAACTGTTAGCTGTGTCTGACGGGGCGATTATCGGGAGCGCCTTTAAAACGGACGGGGATATGAAGAAGAAAATGAGTTTCCAAAGAGCCAGAGACTTTATAAAAGAAGTAGAAAAGCTGCGTTGACAGGCAGGTTGGAGGATGCGGTATGTGGGATTTTAAGGCGTCTGGAAATATTATCTGCATGGGTTCCGTCATAATGGATATTTCCGTCAAATGTGAACAGTTTCCTGAAATAGGGGAAACAAAATATACGCCGTATACGTACGAGGTCACGCCGGGAGGCAAGGGAGCGAACCAGGCAATCGCGGCGGCGCGCGCCGGAGGAAAGGTACGGATGTTAGGCAGGATTTCGGACGACGTATACGGACATGAGTTAAAAGAAAACCTGCGCCGGAGTGGAATAGACGTCGGTATGCTGATACAGGACAAAGCGGCAAAATCCGGTGTGGCATTTGTATGGGTGGATGAAAAGGGGGATAACCAGATTATTTGTTCACCGGGGGTGAATGCCGAAAATACAGTATCGGACATAAAAGAAGGGCTGCAGGCAATGCGGCAAGGGGACATCCTTCTTATGACGATGGAGTTTTCCAGGGAGATTTTACTCTGTGCTGCAAAATGTGCGAAGGAAAAAGGCGGGTTTGTGATTGTGGACCCGTCTTCGTCGGAGTGCAAGCGGCTGGATGAAGAGCTGGCCGGATATATTGACATAATAAAGCCGAATGAAGTGGAAGCCGGGATGATTACGGGAATAAAGGCCGATAGCCGGGAGAATATAGAAAAGGCGTTAGAATATATGGAGACAAGGGGAGTCCGATATCCGCTGATTTCGCTTGGTGAAAACGGAGTGGCTTATAAAGTGGACGGAAAACTGCATTGCGAAGAAGGGATAAAAGTACATGCAGTTGATTCTACGGCGGCCGGAGATACTTTTATCGGAGCGATGGCATGCCGTCTTGCCTTAGGCGCGTCTATTCGGGAGGCGGTAAGATATGGGAATAAAGCGGCTTCGGTCTGTGTACAGAGGATGGGGGCGCAAACTTCGCTTCCTTTTGCAGAGGAAATAGATTAATTATGGAAGTGCAAGAAAATCAGCCAGGCAATTGGCTGATTTTGTCTTGAAAATATTGGAAGAAATCTGTAATATATAATCTAACAGGAAAAGGAATGTGGAAAAATATGGATGAAAAAAGGTATGAAGTGTTTTGCAGTATAATGAATGAGGTAGACAGGGCGTATGAATTAATGAAAGAATATGACGCCCTTCCGCACCAGTATGGAAATTATATTCTGTATCAGGCAGAGTCGCATATGATTGAGCATATAGGAATGAATGAAGGCGTGACAATAACAAAGCTGGCGGAGAAGATGGGAAAGACCAGGAGCGCCTGCTGTCAGATGGTAAGGAAGCTGCGGGACAAGGAATGGGTCAGGCAGGTCAGGAACGAAAAAAACAACCGGGAATATAATCTGTATTTGACAGATGAAGGAAAGCGGATATTTAAAAATCATGCGGAATTTGACCTGCGGTGCTATAAAAGAAATTTTGAGGGGCTCAGGCAGTTTGATTACGGTGAACTGGAAAAATATCTGGAAATACAAAGAAAAATAAATGAATCATTTCAAAAGGACGTGGAAGAGAGTTATCAATATTTTGAGAGTTAGGTGTTGGATGCAAAATCCAACACTTTTTTTACGAGATAAGAAGAATTTTGTCAAAAATAGTAGAATCCTGTCACAATATTCTGCGGACAAGCTTCACCGATTGCTAAAATACGCATGTTCCATATGCTATCATAAGCAGACAAAACATGGGAAAATGAGGTGAGAGTATATGGAACGCGAATTTCCGAAAAATGTAAAACAGATTGGGAATGTCTGTGACGAGCCAAAGATATATGTAGAAGATTACGTAGATACTTACTTGAACCAGTTAAAGGAAAAAGCAAAATCCGCTCCCGTAGGCGCCGTGCTTACCGGAGAGATTCTTAAGCTTGACGGCCAGGACGTGGTTTACGTTGCGGGAGCGCTTAAGCTGTGCGAGATGGAGGCCGCCGGAGGGGATGTCAAAATCAGCGGTGAAGCGTGGGACAAGCTTGAGGAGGAAAAGCAGAGATTTTTTTCGGGACAGGAAATTGTCGGCTGGTGCATAATCGAAGAGGGACAGCCTGCGGGACTTAGCAAAGGGGTAAAAAGAATACATGAAAAACGGTTTAGGCGGGAAAATACCGTGTTCGTATGGCGGGACGCCGTGCTGGATGAAGAGGCTTTCTATGCCAATAAGTTCGGGGAACTGATGCAGATGGGCGGACATTATATATTTTATGAGAAAAATCCGTCAATGCAGAATTATATGATTAATATGCGCAAAAAGATTGGCGTTACACCCAGTGAAATGGTTGAGGATCGAGCTGCAAAGAATTTTCGCAGTGCCGTAAAGGAAAAGATGGAATACAAGGAGCAGAAGCAAAGCGCAAGATTTGCGTATGTTGTAAGCGTGGCGCTTGTTGTTGTAGTTCTTGTAATCGGTATCTCGACCATTAATAATTATGACAAGATGGAAGCCGTGCAAAATTCTCTGGAAGCGCTTTCTCAAACGGTAAGCCGTCCGGCGGCGCAGGAAGCGGATGCCGAAAGACAAGAGGAGGACGGCTTGGGAGAAGGGGACGCCTTGACTTCTCCCGACGCAGTCGAGACGGTCAGTAAGGCGGTAACGGCAAAGGAGGATGCGGATGACCGCGGTGAAGACAGTTCCGGCGACAGTGCAAAAAAAAATGAATCGGAAGCAGAGGTGAATATTCCTGATACAACGGACAGCCAGGGCGGGCAGCAGGCAGAAGGAGCGGATGCTGAAAGTGCTTCCAGTGAAGGGAATTATTATGTTGTGCAGAAGGGAGACACTCTTGATAAAATCAGTATAAAAATATATGGGAACAGAGATTCCGTAGATGCCATATGCCGGATGAATGGATTGACTGACGGCAATCTTATTATTATCGGGCAAAAATTAATGTTACCTTAACAGAAAAATATGCTATACTGTACAGGAGATGAAAAGAGATACAAAAGGGGAGACGGATGGCACACCAAAAGAATAAGAATTTGTATGTTGTAAAAGACGGAAATCACATGCGGGGCGCCCCGTATCAAAAAAACGGCCTGCAGGAAACGGAGGATGAAATCAGACAGCATAAGACAAAATTCCAAAAAAGAGCGGCAGCCGGCATGATTATAGCGGCGGTGATTGGAATTGCTGCTTTTCTGTATCTATATATGCAGACTTATACAGGGGTCAGAACGGCAGACACATATAAGGTGGGAAATGCATCGGACAACAGCTATCAGGAATTTGCGGGCGGCGTCCTCAAATACAGCCGCGATGGAATTGCCTATCTGAATGACAGAGGAGAGGAGCAGTGGAATCTGCCCTATCAGATTAAAAATCCTTTTTTGGATGTCAACAGCCAGTCGGCTGCGGTCGCCGACAAGGGCGGCAATAACATTCTGGTTTTTCAAAAGGACGGTTTAAAAGGAGAGATTAAGACGACGCTTCCTATTGAGAAAATTGCAGTATCGGAGCAGGGAATCGTGGCGGCCGTCCTGAAAAATGAATACGCTCCCCGGATTATCTGCTATGATACTGCGGGAAATGTGCTGGTGGAGCACAAAACATCAATGACGGGGGTTGGATATCCGGTGGATATTGCGATTTCTCCGGACGGGGAAGTGATGCAGGCGGTGTATCTGGCCGTGAACGGCGGAGAGATGACGTCAAAAGTGTGTTATTATAATTTTGGCGAGGCGGGAGCGGAAAAGATAGACCATCAGGTGACGGAGAAGGAGTACAAAGGAAGCGTCATCGGTTCCGGCTTTTTTATTAATGAAGGAGTATCCGCTTCGGTCGGCGACAACTGCCTGACGGTTTTTAAGGGGAGGGAGGAGCCGAAGGAGGCGGCGACCATACAGATAAAAGGTGAAATTCAAAGCGTGTTTCACAGCAGTAAGTATATCGGGCTTCTTTTAAAGACGGAAGGAAACAGCAGATATGAGCTGTGCCTTTACAATACTTCCGGCAAAAAGGTATTATCCCGTGAATTTGGCGGAACTTATAAGTCGGCAAAGATATCGGGCGGACAGATTATACTGTATGATGGGAAAAAATGCAGTATTTATACGAGATTCGGGGTTCACCGTTTCGAGGGAGAGATGAATAATAATATACTGGAGATATTTCCGGCCTTTGGAATCAATAAATATATAGTGATGGACGCCAACGGCATGGAGGATATACGGCTTGTAAAATAAGGAGAAGATATGGACTGGGTAATCATAACAGTAGGGGCAATTTTTTTGATATGCATCATTGTAGGAATCTGTCAGGGAGCGATCCGTATTGCAGTGTCGCTTGCAACGACTCTCTTAACGCTTGTTATTGTGTTTTTCGCAACACCGCACGTAGCGAAGGCAATTGCGCAGTATACGCCGGTAGATGAGATGATAGAACAGAAAGTGAGTGCGGCAATACTGGATGCGGCAAAGACTCATCTGACGGAAAGCGTGGAAGATATTACAGGCGGAAAAATGTCCGAGGATGATGTAAGGGCGGCTTTAAATGCAGCGGGAGTCAGTGAGGAAGATTTGGAATCGCAAGGAATTACCGTCAGCGATATTGCGGAAGGGAATATTGACGAGAGCCTGCTGTCGCAGCTTGGAATTGACGGAAAGATTCCTGCGGCGGACTACGGAGACGGCAAAGAGGGCGGAGAGGAAGACGGAGGGAGCCTTCCGGATAATATGGAGATACCAAGAGACCTGCAGCAGGAGGCAATCAATGCTGCGGATCTGCCGGATGTTTTTAAAAATCTTCTGACAGTGAATAATAACGATGAAATTTATGAGGAATTAGGCGTCGAGTCGTTTGCCCAATACGTAGGGAGCTTTCTTGCAAAGCTGATTATTAATGTTATTTCGTATCTGAGCACGTTTTTGATTGTTACGATTATTCTGCGGGCAATCGTATTTGCGCTTGACATTGTGGCGGAGCTTCCGGTGCTGGGGCTTATCAACCGTCTGGCGGGCGGTGCGGTCGGCTTTGTCGGTGCGGCGATTATTGTGTGGATCTTATTTATCGCTGTCACCTTACTTTATACAACCGTAATAGGAAAAGATATTTATCAGACGATACAAGGAAACGGCATTTTGAAATTCCTGTATGACCACAACCCGATTATGGGGATGGCTATGAAGATATAGACGGCGGAAAAATTATGATTGACAGGGCGGCATGGGAATGCCGCTCTTTTTTGCGCATTTATAGAGAAAGGGCATGGATGTTAAAGCATATTTCTATACATTGATTTGAAAATAAGCTATAATAATAGAAAATCACGGAGCAGGAGAAAAACTATGAAAAGGATAGGGCTGATTGTGAATCCGATTGCCGGAATCGGAGGAAAGACGGGCCTTAAGGGTTCCGACGGCGAAGAAGTATTCCGGGAAGCCATTGCGCGCGGCGCTGTTATGGAAAGTCCTAAAAAGGCATTTGCAACAGTGCAGATATTAAAAGCTTCGGAGGCTTTTGTTGACGTATATACTTGGCCCGGAAAGATGGGGGAGGATATCTGCAAGGAGGCGGGACTTAGATGTACAGTGCCTGCCGGATATACGGATACAGGAAGCCGTACTACGTCGGAGGATACCGTCCGTGCGGCAAAAGAGCTGGTTAAGGCCGGGTCAGAGCTGATTCTTTTTGCCGGGGGCGACGGTACAGCGCGGGATATTATGGATGCAGTTGGGACTGGCGTGCCTGTTCTTGGCATCCCCGCAGGATGCAAGATACATTCCGGCGTTTATGCTCTGAATCCGCGCAGGGCAGGAGATCTGGCAGTTAAATATGCACAGGGAAAGGTACGGGAAACAAAAGAAGCGGAGGTGATGGACATTGATGAAGCGCAGTTTAGGAATGGGAAAGTGCAGTCCCGCCTTTACGGGTATCTAAAGATTCCGGGGGAAGGCGGCATGGTGCAGAATATCAAATGCGGCAGCACCGGCGGCGGGCGGGAATCCATAGAACGGCTGTATGATTATATGGCTGATACATGGGATCGGAAGGCGCTTTACATCATAGGAGGAGGTTCCACTACTGCGGGGATTATGAAAAGGATGAATCTTTCCAATACGCTTCTTGGAGTAGACCTTGTATATGGGGGACAGGTTCTGGCATTGGATTGTACGGAACAAGATATTTTAAGGATTATGGAGAGGTATGAGAAAGTTAAAATACTGATTACGGTGATTGGCGGCCAGGGATATCTTTTTGGGCGCGGCAACCAGCAGATCAGTGCGAAAGTCATCCGGCGCGTCGGAAAGGAAAATATTATTGTGGCAGCATCACAGGAAAAGATGTTGTCTTTTTTGGGGAAAAACATATATGTAGATACCGGAGATGAAGAGACGGATAAGTATTTGGCCGGATATATGCGTATCATTACCGGATACGGGGAATATGCAGTGATTAAAGTGTCAAATTGAATATAAAATACAAAGGGAGGAAGGAAATGATGGAGAAAGCTTTTGTGCATCCTTATATGCCAAACAGTGTTCCGGAAATAAAAAAGGAGCTGCTTAATGAATTGGGGATTGAAGACGTTCGGGAAATTTATGAAAGTATAATTCCCAAGGAACTGCTTTTCGAAGAGAGGCTTAAACTGCCGGAGCCGATATTGAGTGAATATGAACTGAAAAGACATGTGGCCGGTATACTGAATAAAAATATTTCCACAGAGGAATATACCAGTTTTCTGGGAGCCGGGTGCTATAAGCACCAGATTCCGGCGGTATGTGACGAGATTAATACACGAGGGGAATTTTTGACGGCCTATTGCGGAGACACTTATTCAGACCACGGAAAGATGCAGGCGATTTTTGAGTATACCAGTATGATGGGAGAACTCCTGGATGCGGATGTGGTGAGCTATACGACCTATGATGCGGGGCAGTCGGTGTGCTCGGCTTTTCGTATGGCTGCCCGGCTTCATAGTGCGGCGGGGAGGGATAAGAAAGTGGTTCTTGTGCCGGATACGATGAACCCGGATATTTACAGCCAGGCAGTTTCTTACTGCCGTAATGTTTTAAGGATTGAAAAGGTTGGGCATGTACCGGAAACGGGGCTGATGGATTTAAAAGAGCTGGAGGAAAAGCTGAAGCTTAAAGATGCGGCGGCTGTTTTCTATGAAAATCCGTCATATCTTGGTTTTTTAGAGGAGCAGGCGGCGGAAATAGCCGAAATCTCCCATAAATATGAAGCGGTCTGCATTGTGCAGTCTCAGGTGTCGGCGCTTGGCATTATGGAGAGCCCGATGAATCTTGGTGCGGATATCGTGTGCGGCGACATCCAGCCTCTGGGAATGCATCTGCAGTATGGCGGCGGGCAGGCGGGCTTTATTGCCAGCCATCAGAAGTTAGAGTATATGGAGCAGTTCCCGACTTACATGTACGGCATTGCAAAGACGGACAAAGAAGATGCGTATGGCTGGGGAAGGGCGATGAACTATCGGTGCTCCCACGGGAGCCGGGAGAAGGCCAATGAGTATTTCGGAACGGAAACAGGGCTCTGGGGGATTACGGCGGCCGTGTATCTTGCCAGCATGGGGCCGCAGGGAATGTATGAGCTTGGGGAGACGATTATCCGGAATTTGAAATATTTGATAGTACGGCTGAATCAAATAGAGGGCGTCAGGGCAAATCCGTTTGGCAGGTATAATTTCCAGGAAGTGCTTGTTGATTTCAATGATTCAGGAAAATGCGCGGCGGATATCAATAAGGCTCTTTTATCCTGCCGGATATTCGGCGGCAAGGACTTAAGCAGAGAATTTCCGCAGCTAGGCCAGTGCGCCCTGTATTGCGTGTCAGAGCTGACGACGCAGGCTGAGATGGATAAGCTTGTAAACGCCATAGCGCACATTGTAAAGGAGGGACAGGCATGGGATATATAAAAAAGAACAGAGACTTCCATGAGGCCCGGTGGGATGAGCCCTTTATTATGGAAATGGGAAATCCGGGAGAGCGGGGAATCCTTTTGCCGCAGGCATCGGATGAGGTAAAAGAAATCAGCGGCGACCTGTCCGACCTGATACCGGAGGGACTTAGGAGAAAGAGGGCGCCGAAGCTTCCGCAGCTGTCCCAGATGCAGGTGCTCCGCCATTATATGAGACTTTCTCAGGAGACGCTTGGGACGGACATCAACATTGATATCGGGCTTGGAACGTGTACAATGAAGTACAGTCCGAAGGTACATGAACAGCTGGTGCGCATGGAAAAATTACAGGAAGTGCATCCTTGCCAGGATGAGAGTACGGTTCAGGGGATTCTTGAAATTATGTATCAGGACGAACAGTATTTGAAGGCAATATCGGGCATGGCAAAGGTGAGCCTGCAGCCTGCGGGAGGAAGTCAGGCGATTTTTGCAAATGTGCAGACGATACGGGCCTATTTTGAAGAGAAAGGAGAGGGAAAGCTGCGGGATGAGATTATCACCACCATTCTCTCCCATCCGGCGAATCCGGGGACTGCGGCGACTCTTGGATATAAGGTAATTACCCTGTACCCGGATGAGAACGGCCTGCCGGACATCGAGGCGCTTAAGGCGGCGGTTTCCGGGCGGACGGCGGCTCTTATGATTACCAATCCGGAGGATACGGGGATTTACAATGACCGAATCCGGCAGTTTGTTGATATCGTCCATGAGGTTGGCGGGCTGTGCGTTTATGACCAGGCGAATTTAAACGGCGTGTTCGGGCTTACAAGGGCAAGGGATGCGGGGTTTGACATGTGCCATTATAATCTGCACAAATCATTTTCTTCTCCGCACGGCTGTCAGGGCCCCGGAGCGGGAGCGCAGTGTGTTTCAGAAAAGCTTGCCAAGTATGTGGCGGCTCCTGTGGTGGAGTTTGACGGGGAGAAATATTATTTGGATTACGCAAGGCCGGACAGTATCGGGAAGCTCCGCGCATTTTACGGCGTGCCGCCGGTTTTGGTACGGACATACGCTTATATCCGCAGTCTGGGTGCGGACGGGATGAAGCAGATTGCAGAACTTTCTATTTTAAATAATAATTATTTGATTCAAAAGCTTTTGAAGATAAAAGGGCTTTCCATGCCTTTTGCAAAAGGACGTTTCAGAATGGAGCAGGCACGTTTAAGCTGGCAGGAGCTTACAGAGGAGACCGGCGTTACGACAGATGACATCTGCCGCCGAATCGTAGATTATGGTTTTCAGGATTATTTTACAAGCCATCATCCGCGGGTGCTTTTGCAGCCGTTTACCCCGGAGCCTGTCGAGACATACTCGAAGGATGACATCGACGAATTTGCGGCGGCATTTGCCGCAATTGCCGATGAAGCCTACACTGCCCCGGAGATTGTCAAGAGCGCTCCCCACAAGGCGGCGCTTGGCGCACGGATACAAGAGGAATGTCTGACGGAGTGGGAGAAATTTGCAACGACATGGCGCGCATATAAAAAATTGCAATAGTTAAGAAAACAGATGGTTCTTAGGCGTAGAAAAAAGATACGATGAAAGGATGGGAAGAAAATGTTAGCAGTTGTGAAAGAACACGGCGGAGCCGGGTTTGCCGTTAAGGATGTGCCTTACCCAAAACTTCGGGAGGATGATGTAATCATAAAGGTAAGGTCCGTCGGGATATGCGGAACGGACGGACCTATACTGGCGGGGACGAGAAAAGTGCCCTGGCCGCTGATTCCGGGACATGAATTTGCCGGAGATGTTGTAGAGACGGGAAGCCGGGTAAAGAATCTGAAAGTGGGGGACAGGGTTACGCCCTGTATCGTTATCGGATGCGGAAACTGTGAGATGTGCATTGAGGGGAAGGAAGTGCTCTGCGATAATCTGGTAGAGACCGGAATCCATGTAGACGGCGCATTTGCAGAATATGTACGGGTTCCGGCCAAGGTCTGCCGCCGGATGCGCGATACAACCACCTATGACATGGGGGCATCGGTAGATCCTATCGCCTCTGCTTACCGTACAGTCAAGGCATCTTCTGTGTCGCCAAAAGATATCTGCGTTGTGTACGGACCGGGGCCTATCGGACTTTACGCAGTGCAGCTTCTAAGGCTTCGCGGTGCAAAGCAGATTATCTGTATCGGGACGGATGCGGACAGGAAACGTCTGGAGCTTGCAAAGGAGCTGGGAGCCAAAGCCGTAATTAATGCATCCTTAGAAGACCCGGTAGAATGCGTGAGGGAAATTACCGGCGGAAGGATGGCGGATTACGTGCAGGACTGCGTCGGCGTGCCGAACGTGCCGGTCTTAGCCCTGAATATGCTGAAAAAGGGAGGAACGTATGCCGTTACAGGCCTCTATCACAGCCTGCCCGAAGTGGATCTTGGGCAAGTCGTGCGGAGGGAGATTCAGATTTACGGGACGATCTGTTATACAAGACAGGAGTTTGAGGAATGCCTGGATTTTGTGGAGGATGGAAGGGTGAAGGTAGAGCCGCTGATTACCCATCATTTTCCGCTTGCCGAGATGGAGCAGGCATTTCAGGTGATGCAGTCAAAGCAGTGCATGAAGATTATTATGCATCCATAATGAGGTTGCAAAAAGATTACTATTGCCGTAATATTGAGTATGAACTTTGTAGAATGTAGAAGGAAGTGCTTACTATGAATCGGTTAAAAAAATTATTTGTCCCGGTGGATATGACGGTGGGAAAGCCGTGGGAGGATATTGTAATTTTTACTGTGCCTATGCTGATTGGCAATATTGCACAGCAGCTTTACAATACGGTGGACAGCGTGGTGGTCGGACAGTTTGTGGGGGATAATGCGCTGGCGGCGGTCGGCAGTGCGGGACCTATCTTAAACCTTCTGATTGTTTTGTTTGTTGGAATCAGCGTGGGAGCCAGCATCATGGTCTCCCAGTATTTGGGCGCCCGCAACAAAGAGGCGCTGTCCATGACTATAGGGACTTGTATCGTACTCACTGGAATTGCGTCTCTCCTTGTCATGGTATTTGCTACAGTGGCGGCCAGACCGATGCTTAAGCTTTTGAATACGCCTGCGTCGATTATTGATTGGTGTACCTCATATCTTAGAATCTTTTTTATCGGAGTGGCGGGTTGTGCATATTACAATATTCTGAGCGGTATATTAAGAGGGCTTGGGGATTCTATGTCGGCGCTTTTCTATCTGCTGGCGGCAAGCGGTTTAAATATCGTGCTGGATTTGTTCTTTGTAGTACAGATGGATATGGGCGTGGCGGGCGTTGCTCTTGCGACAGCGATCGCGCAGGGCTTCTCTGCATTTTTATGCCTGTGGAGGCTTGCGAAGCTGAAAGAGCTGTTTGAATTAAAGTGGAAGTATATCCGGCTGTTTAAAAGTCATGTGAAAAACATAATCCGGCTGGGAGTTCCCTCCGGCGTGACGCAGGCAATCATGTCAATGTCCATGCTGGTCGTGCAGTCGCTTACAAATAGTTTCGGCGAGATGTTCATTGCGGCAAATGTAATTGTCATGCGGGTGGATGGATTTGCCATGATGCCGAACTTTTCTTTTGGAACCGCCATGACTACCTATGCCGGCCAGAATGTAGGAGCCGGCAAGTATGACCGGGTAGCAAAGGGGGCCAGACAGGGGACTGCCATTGCCGTGGGAACCGCAGCAGTAATCGTGGTGCTGATACTTGCATTCGGAAAACGGCTGATGCAGATTTTTACTGATACATCGGAGTTGGTCGGGCTCAGTATGAACATGATGAGGATTCTGGCGGTTGGATATGTGGCGGTAGCCGTTACCCAGACGCTTTCAGGGGTTATGCGCGGAGCGGGGGATACGATGACGCCTATGTGGATATCTATGGTTACTACGGTATTGATACGTGTCCCGCTGGCTTACGGGCTCGTATATCTGACGAAAACCCCGCAGCTTCCGCAGGGAGAGAGAGCCAGCCTGTTTATTTCGCTTTTGATATCATGGGTGCTGGGAGCGGTAATTACCGGTTTCTTCTATAAAAGAGGCAAGTGGAGAGAGAAAGCGGTTTGACTGAAAGAGATATTTGGAGACGACAGATGGAGATTGAAAACAGGGCGGCAAGGACGCTGCTATATGAAGAAGTGGTCAAGGACTTGTATCGTTTGATTGACGAGGAACATTTAAAGGCTGGAGATAAGCTTCCGCCGGAGAGGGAGCTTATGGAGCAGCTTGATGTAAGCCGGAATGTACTCAGGGAAGCTTTCCGCGTATTGGAGAGCAGGGGAGTTATCATTTCGCATCAGGGAAAAGGGCGGTTTTTGAGAAAACAGTCCCATTTAAGCGAGAGCACGGAAAGCCTCAGCAGAAACCTGGAGCGATGCTCTATGATGGAGGCTTATGAGGTGAGACAGCTTCTTGAAGTCAAAGGGGTAGAAATGATTATCCGCAATGCCACACAGAGAGATATTGACGACCTGGAAAGTGCATATACTGCGCTCGAAAAGCGGTTTCGGGAGACAGGAAAGACGGAAGGGGAATTTAAGCTACACAAATTATATGCAGCAAAAACGGGCAGTGTCTTTATGACGCAGACATTGGAAATTGTCTTAAATGCGATTTTCGATATGATGTACGGGAAATTTTCTGACGTTTTAGAGGCGGTATCCGGCGAAGAGGAGTTAGAATCGCACCGGCAGATTATTCAGGCAATCAGAAAAAGGGATACGGAGACGGCGGGGAAGCTGATGTATGAGCATCTGCAGGCGTCTATTGACAGTTTAAAGTAGACAATATGTGGATAATGGACAAAAATTAACAAAAAATTTGTATCTAACAGTCGAAATTAACAAAATATATTGACGGGTATATAGATATAGTTTATAAATAACTTAGAGACTAAGTGACTAAGTGGATAAGGTGAAAGGCTTAGCAGCAGCCTCAGGGTGAGTATAAGCTGCAGGAAAATAAATATAGTTACGGAAGGGAGTGCATGAGAATGGAAAAAGTGAAGTGGCCGGAAGGCAGAAAAAGTGCGGTCATGTTCAGCTTCGATTTGGACGGGGATGTGATTTGGCGGAATATGTCAGCGGACGAGCCCAATGCCGACAAGCTGATACGGGCCCGCTCTATCGGTCAGTACGGTCCAAAGCGCTGTGTGGACATGATACTGGATTTGCTGGAGAAATATGGAGTGAAGGCGACATTTTATGTGCCTGGCTTCGTGGCGGAGCACAATCAGGAAGTAATCCGCAGGATTGCGGCGGCGGGGCATGAAATTGGAAACCACGGCTACACCCACGAACGGTTCGTGGAAAAGACCGTGGAGGAGCAAAGGGAGATTATTGAGAAGACACAGCGCATTATCCGGGAAATTACAGGCAAAGAGCCGGTCGGTTTCCGTACTCCGTCCGGAGACTGGCATGTATGCACGCCGTATATATTATCGGAAATGGGATTCTCTTATTCCAGTTCTATGCGCGGCGATGATAAACCGTACTATACGATTCTTGACGGAGAGGAATCAGACTTGGTTGAGATTCCGTCCAAATGGGAGCTGGATGATTATGTGGCGCAGGCGTACAGCGTGTATCCTGCAGAACCGGCGGGGCTGGACAGAATCAGCTGCTACCGGAATGTGCAGGACAATGATATTCGCGAATTTCGCGGTTATTACGATATGGGATTGTGCATTTCGTTTTTGATGCATCCGCAGATTTCAGGAGCGCCGGGAAGAAATCTTGTGCTGGAGGAGGTTCTTAAGGAAGTAACCTCTCATGAGGATGTGTGGGTGGCGACCGGCAGCGAGATCGCAAAATACTGGCGGAAAGCATATCCGAGGAAAAACAGGAAGAGGGAGGGGGAGTAAAGAGATGTATGCAAAAGGTATGAAGCTGCCGGAAGGAAAGAAATGTGCGGCATTTATAACAGTGAATCTTTCGGCGGAATTTTTTTGGCTTTCATTAGATAAGAAAGCGGCGGACATGCCGAAGACGCTTTCTCTTGGACAGTACGGAATGTCCCACGGATTGCCGAGACTCCTTGATCTGTTTGATGAATTTCACATAAAGGCTACGTTTTTCGTGCCTGGAAAAACAGCAGAGACGTATCCGGAAGCAATCAGGGAGACTGCGGACAGAGGGCATGAGATTGCGTGTCACGGTTATGAATACGAGAATTTTTCTCTTTTTAGCTATGAGGAGCAGAGGGAGCGTATCGGCAAGGCGGCGGAAGCTATCGAGAAGGCATGCGGGAGGAGGCCGGAGGGCTTTCGTGCCCCGATTGGAGACTTGATGCTGGAGACTTTGAACATTGCCAGAGAGTACGGGATGAAATATTCCAGCGACCTTTTTGACGATGACAGGCCGTATTTTATGGAAGTAAATGAAAGCGGAGACAAACTGCTCCAGATTCCGATGCAGTGGGCCAATTTTGACCTCCCGTATTTCGCTTTTAATTACCGGCCGGCTTTTCCTTTCGGACAGGGACGAATTGCCAATTACAGCAGTGTCCTTTCCAATTGGAAGGATGAATTTACCGGGCATTATAACCATAACCTCTGCTATACGATGCAGCTGGATCCGCAGACGACAGGAAGTCCGGGGCGCACGGCTCTGATTAAGGAGTTTCTGCAGTTTCTGACGGCACATGAGGGCGTATGGTTTGTGACGGGCAGGGAGCTCTATGATTATTGTAAAGAGAATCAATTCTAAGAAATAAAAAGAAGGGAGAATGAGAAGATGGCAGGAAGTTTGTGGGGAGGACGATTTGAAAAAGAGATGGACGACATTGTTAAACAGTTCAATGCTTCCATCGGATTCGACCAGAGAATGTACAATGACGATATCGACGGAAGTATCGCACACGTAACGATGCTGGGAGAGCAGGGAATCGTCTCTATGGAAGAGAAGGATACAATCATTGCAGGGCTTGAGGCTATCCGGAAGGATATAGAGAGCGGGAAAATCGTGTTTGGCGTGGAGGACGAGGATATCCATATGGGCATAGAGAGCAGGCTCATTCAGAGAATCGGGGATGTGGGAAAGAAGCTTCACACAGCAAGAAGCCGGAATGACCAGTGCCAGGTGGATGGGAGGCTTTATGTCAGAAGAGAGATTAAAGAAATTATGGAACGTCTTTGTTATCTGGAAAATGTGATTCTGGACAAGGCGGAGAAGTATGCGGACGAGATTACCATCGGCTTTACGCACCTGCAGCATGCACAGCCGATTACGATAGGTTTTGTGTTTATGGCATATTTTCAGATGTTTAAACGGGATTTGCAAAGGCTGAAGGATACTTATGAAAGAATGAATTACTGTCCGTTAGGCGCCTGTGCACTGGCAGGGACCACGCTTTCGACGAACCGTCACAGGACGGCAGAGCTTTTAGGCTTTACGGCCCCGACAGAAAATGCACTGGACAGTGTCAGCGATCGGGATTACAGTCTTGAATTTTTAAGCGATGCGGCGATTTCCATGATGCACCTGTCAAGATGGGCGGAAGAGTTTACATGGTGGAACACGTCGGAATTTTCTTATATTGCCATAGACGATAGTTTTTGTACCGGCAGCAGCATCATGCCGCAGAAGAAGAATCCGGATATGGCGGAGCTTCTCAGAGGAAAGGTCGGGCGTGTGTACGGCGACTTAATGCAGCTTCTGACGGTTATGAAGGGCACGGCTCTTGCCTATAATAAGGATTTTCAGGAGGATAAGGAGAGTCTCTTCGACGCAATCGATACATGGAAGGCAAGTATTACTATATTTGCAAAAATGCTGGAGAATACGGAGTTTCGCATGGATCAGATTCAAAAGCAGCTGGGGAAAGGATTTTTAAATGCCACGGACATTGCCGAGCATTTTGCAAAGCAGGGCATTCCGTTCAGGGAGGCGCATTCTATCGTAGGGCGCATGGTAAAAGCATGTGAGAATAATCATTGTGATTTTGAAGATTTGACAAACGCACAGCTTCAGGAGATAGACAAGAGAGTAACGAAGGAGACGCTGGGGGATATAAGCATTCCGGCATGCGTGGAGGCGAGAGTTTCCTACGGCGGCACTGCCCCGTCTGAAGTAAGGAGACAGATTGCAAAAGAGAGAGAATGGATAGACGGATTTTAAATACGGAGTACATTCAAAAAGGAGAGGGATATGAACATAAAAGTAATTATGTCTGACAAGGCGATGCTCAGAGAGACGATGGATGCAAGGGAAGAGATGCTTCGGGCGGCGCTTTCCTCTGATGCGGACGTCTCGGTGGACTGTATTAAGGAGGGGCCGGATGAGCTGGACTGTAATACGGATGAGGCTTTTGCGGCTGCGGAAATGGTGAAGGAGAGCATCAAAGCAGAAAGAGAAGGGTATGATGCCATCGTTATCTACTGCTTCAGTGACGTGGGATTAGATGCAATCCGGGAAAATGTGCGGATTCCGGTTATCGGGCCGGGGGAGACGTCTCTTGCGGCGGCTTCCATGCTCTGCAACCGGTTTACTGTGCTGACATCGGAGAGCGTCAATATTCCGCGTACATACCGCAGGCTGATGAGAAATGGTATTGCAAGGGAGAAAATGGCGTCCGTCAGGGCGCTGGATATTCCAATCGGCGAGCTTAGGAGCAATCCGAAAGCGACGGAGGAGTATTTAAGAAAGGTGTGTAAAAAGGCTGTGGAGGAGGATCGCGCGGACGGAATTATACTCGGATGCCTCGGCATGGCGGGGTATGGAAAGCAGATGGAAAATGAGCTTCCCCTTAAAGTCATCGACCCGGCGTTTATAGCGGTTGCTTATGCGGAGCTTTGTGTAAGGACGGGGCTTTCCCATATTGCGGCAGCGTATCCGGTGTTTGAAAACAACAGCCATGTAAAATTGTAACGATTGGCCTGACGGTAACTATTAATTTCATATTTTAAAGGAGGTATTGTATGACGCACGTATTTGACATGGTAAACCAGCTCTTTGCGGGAGCTGTTCCGGTAGCGGATTTTCTTTGGGATTTCCCGACGAATTTTGATTGGTATGCCAGTATTCCGATTTTAGGAAATTTTTCCGTGGCGATATTGCTTTTGCTTGGAGGGAGTCTTTACTTTACGATTAAGTTCGGCTTTGTGCAGGTAAAAGAATTTAAGACAAGTATCAGGATGCTGACGCAGAAAAAGGAAACGACGGTCGGTACATCACAGCTTGCGGCATTTCTAATCAGTATGGGCGGACGCGTGGGAGCCGGAAACATAGTGGGCGTAACGGGAGCGGTGACGATTGGAGGACCCGGAGCCATTTTCTGGATGTGGATTTCTGCGTTTATGGGGATGGCGACCGCTTTCGGAGAGGCGACGCTCGCGCAGATATTTAAAGAAAAAAAGGGAAATGAGTACGTTGGCGGATTCACCTTCTATATACAGAAAATATGGAAAAATAAGGTTTTAATCGGCACCGGTATGTGTGTTCTCTACCTGCTGTATAATATGCTCAGCATCCCTGTGCATACTTTCCATGTATTTACAGCTGCAAGCTCTATTGCGAACGAGGTCACAGGGCGTACGACAGAGGTTACGGAACCGCTTTATTATGTAATTGCCATTGCAATTGTTGTCATTATCGCAATTATTACATTTGGCGGCATTAAGAGCGTAGTAAAATTTTCGGACAAAGTAGTGCCGGTAATGGCAATGGGATATATCGTAATCGTAGGGATTTTGATTATATTGAACCTGAATAAAGTACCGGCGTTTCTTGTCGCGGTTTTTGCAGGGGCGTTTAAACCGCAGGCAGTTTTTGGAGGGGCGTTCGGGATAGCGATGGCGCAGGGATTAAAGCGCGGGCTTCTCTCCAACGAGGCAGGAATGGGAACCTCCACGCAGGCGGCTTCGATTGCGGATGCAAACCATCCGTGCGAGCAGGGGTTTGTACAAGCGCTTGGCGTTTTCGTAGATACTATCGTGATATGTTCTCTTGCCGGGTTTGTAGTAACGGCCGGGGCAATTTGGGAGAATCCGGGCGTTGACTGGGAGACGATGAAGCTTGATAAGATCGGGACATTTTTAGCGTCTATCAAGGCGCTGGTTCCGGGAGAAGGAGCAATGGACACGGTTGTATTTATCTTTGTCGTTCTTGCGTTTGGCTTATTTGCTTTTACAACGCTGTTGTGCGATCTTACATATACGGAGATAGCGGCGAACAAGATTTCAAAAAGCAAAGGATTTATCTTTTTCTCCAGAGCATTAGGCGCGCTTTTCTTTGTGCCTCTTGGAACGATTACGGTTCTGGCAGGTCTCCAGCTTGATAATTTGTGGTATGTATCCGACCTGATTAATGTTATACTGATATTTATTAACATACCGACGTTGATTGCGGGAAGAAATATTGTTATGAAGGCTTATCAAAACTATAAGACGGGCGGCAAAAAACGTTTTGTTGCGGCAGATATCGGCATAGAAAGCGAGGTTTGGGTCAAAGAGTAAAAATAAGGAATCATAAGGAACTTCCAACGGAGCGGGCGGATTTGGTAAACAAGGACTTTTTGAGGATATTTTCTTGTATTTAAACTGTATTTGCAAAGAAAAAGAGCACACCGGCGGATGGAGAAAAGTTCTCCATCCGCCGGAAAAGCATTTGGGCAAAGAATTTAAAATACTTATAAATTTTAAGGTTTTGTCCGACAAAAAATAATAAAAAAAGTTATAATAAGTTATAAGAGATGAAAGCAGATATGCGGCGAATAAAAATAAGGAGGCAGGACATGGCAATTCAAGTAAAGAGTGAAATAGGGAAGCTGAAAAAAGTCATGCTCCACAGGCCGGGAAAAGAACTGGAACATCTGGTGCCCGGAGATTTGGAGCGTCTGCTTTTTGACGATATTCCTTATCTTAAAACGGCGCAGAACGAACACGACTTGTTTGCAGGCATTATGCGGGGAGAGGGCGTTGAAGTAGTTTATCTGGAGGATTTGACTGCAGATGTGCTTAGGGACAATGAAGAATTAAAGCGGCAGTTTGTGGAACAGTTCATAACTGAGGGCGAAGTGGCGGACGAAAAGATGAAGGAGTATCTTGCGTCTTATCTGATGGAAATCAGGGACGAGAAAGAGCTGGTGCTCAAGATGATGTCAGGGGTCAGAGTGGGAGAACTGGAGGTAAAGACGAATCGCCCGCTTGTGAATCTGGTAAAGACAGACAGCCAGTTCATTATGGATCCGATTCCCAATCTGTATTTTACAAGAGACCCGTTTGCATGTATCGGCAGCGGCGTCAGCTTAAACTGCATGTATTCCCGGACAAGGCGGAGAGAGACTCTTTTCGGGAAATACGTACTGGAAAATCATCCGGAATTTGCCGGCCGTACGCCGTTCTATTACAGGAGGGAGCTGCCGTATTCCATTGAGGGCGGCGATATCTTAAATCTGAGCAGCAAGGTACTTGCAATCGGGATTTCCCAGAGGACGACGGCGGAGGCCGTCGAGCTTTTGGCGCAGCGTATTTTTGAGGATGAAAGTGCAGAGATAGAGACGATACTTGCTCTGGACATCCCGGCGATCCGTGCGTTTATGCATCTGGATACGGTGTGTACGCAGGTGGATTACGATAAGTTTACGATTCATCCGGGGATTCTTGGAACGTTAAGAATCTTCGAGCTCAAAAAGGGTGATAGAAAGGGAGAGATTAAGGTAAAGGAGATGCGTTCGCCACTGGCGGACGTCTTGGCAAAGCATCTGAAGCTTGACAAGGTTACGCTTATTCGCTGTGGTGGCAAAGATGCGATCGCATCCGAGCGCGAGCAGTGGAACGACGGTTCCAATACGCTCTGCATCGAACCGGGAAAGGTCGTCGTATATGACAGAAATTATGTGACGAACCAGATATTGCGGGAGAATGGCATCCGTGTTCTGGAGATGGCGAGTTCTGAGCTTTCAAGGGGAAGAGGCGGCCCGCGGTGCATGAGTATGCCGCTTGAGAGAGACGGAGTTGAAAGAAGATAGTTTTGTCTGGCTGCGGCCGGAAGCGGGAATTGCAAGATAAAAATGCCGTTTGGCTTTTACATTTAATGAAAAAGAAAAGGAGATTAAAAATCATGGCAACAAATATCAGAGGAAGAAATTATTTGAAACTTTTAGACTATTCATCAAAAGAGATTCGTTACCTTCTCGACCTTGCGAAGAATTTTAAGGATATGAAACGTTCAGGCGTGCCCCACAGATATCTTGAGGGAAAGAATATCGTGCTGCTGTTTGAAAAGACGTCTACAAGGACGCGCTGCTCTTTTGAAGTGGCCGGCATGGATCTTGGAATGGGAGTTACCTATCTTGACCCCGGCAGCAGCCAGATGGGAAAGAAAGAAAGTATTGCCGATACAGCAAGGGTGCTTGGCAGAATGTATGACGGAATCGAATACAGGGGCTACAGCCAGGAGCTGGTAGAGCAGCTTGCAGAATATGCGGGAGTTCCGGTGTGGAACGGGCTGACCGACCAGTTCCATCCGACGCAGATGCTGGCGGACTTGTTAACCATCGAGGAAAATTTTGGAACATTGAAGGGCTTGAATTTTACGTATTTCGGAGACGCCAGAAATAATATGGGCAATTCCCTTATGATTGCCTGTGCGAAGATGGGCCTGAATTTTACCGCATGCGCGCCGAAGGAGCTTTTCCCGGAGGATGCATTAGTGCAGACAGCAAGGGAAATAGCGGCGGAAAATGGCTGCGAGGTTCGTCTGACAGAAGACGTGGAAGAAGGAGCGAAGGGTGCGGATGTAATTTACACCGATATCTGGGTATCTATGGGCGAGCCGGACGAGGTATGGGAGACACGGATTCATCTGCTTAAGAAATATCAGGTGAATGCCCAAGTAATGAAGCTTGCGAAGGATACGGCAATCTTTATGCACTGTCTGCCGTCCTTCCACGATACCAATACGGTCATCGGCGCGCAGATTGCGGAAAAATTCGGAATCAACGAGATGGAAGTTACAGACGAAGTGTTTGAGTCAAAGCAGTCGGTCGTATTCGATGAAGCGGAGAACCGTATGCATACGATTAAGGCGGTAATCTACGCAACATTAAAGTAAATAACGGGATAAGGAGACAGTACAGGAATATAGAAAGCGCAGGCTGCGCATGCAGCCTGCCTAAGGAAAGGGGAAAAACAGTATGTCATTTGAAATGCCAAGATACCATCATCCGGATTTTACGGAGGAAAGATTTGTGAATGCGCCGGACGCAGTATACGAAATATCAGAAAAAGACGGTGTTGCGCCGGATAACTACCACAGCACTTCCATGTATCCGGAGTATTTTAAAATAAACGGAGAATGGAAGCTGGCAGAAGAAAGCCGCATGGATTCCTGTGTCGTGCTCTGCGACGATGGGCATCTTGCAGTTGTGGAGGCAAGAAATTTAAAAAAAGGCGATAAAGTCATGCTGGGCAGGACGGAAAAATGTGAGGACGGCATTTATATGCACTGCTGCGGGTTTGAGGATGACAGTGAAGGAATCGACGACCAGTTCGTATTCCGGCAGGGAAGAAGCCGTGAGACTTCCTATGCGCGCGATTATGATAAGTTGTTTGAGCTTTTGAAATATGAGAAAGAGCATGGCGGAAAGGTTGTATGGGTCATGGGGCCTGCATTTGCATTTGACGCAGATGCGAGGGCGGCGATGTCTGCATTGTTTGACAATGGATACGGGCAGGCACTGTTAGCCGGAAATGCGTTAGCGACCCATGATTTGGAGGGAGCGCTTTTGCACACTGCGCTCGGACAGGACATCTATACACAGAAATCACAACCCAACGGACATTACAATCACCTGGACGTGTGCAATAAAGTAAGACGAAGCGGTTCTATTATGCAATTTGTGAAGGATTATCAACTGGACGACGGAATTATCTGCAGCTGTGTGCGAAACAATATTCCCATCGTACTGGCTGGTTCGATTCGTGACGACGGGCCGCTGCCGGAAGTTATCGGGGACGTCTATAAGGCGGCGGATACAATGCGCGAGCAGGTGCGCGGCGCAACGACGGTCATCTGTCTTGCGACTATGCTCCATACGATAGCCACCGGCAATATGACGCCGTCCTTCCGCGTGCTTGATGACGGAACCGTCCGCCCGGTATATCTGTATACGGTCGACGCCGACGAGTTTGTAGTCAATAAGCTTTTAGACAGGGGGAGCTTAAGCGCAACGACGATTGTAACGAACGTACAGGATTTTATTACGCTCGTTGCAAAAGGACTTGGAGTTATCAAATAGAGACAGGATTTACATCCCTTTTTCCTGCAATTCAATAGTACGGCGGAATTTTCCCGGAGTCATAGAGCGGAAACGGAGAAAATTTCTTGTAAGGGTCTTCTCGTTGTTGTAGCCGACTTCAAGGGCGATGGTGAGGATGCTTTTATCAGTTGTCAGGAGAAGCTCGCAGGCGCGGTTTATGCGTATATAATTCAGATAATCGTTGAAATTCATTTCCACCTGAAACAGAAGGATGCGGTTAAGCTCCTTCGGGGATATGCAAAAATGTTCGCTCACATTTTTTGGCTGTAAATCTTCGGCGTAGTTTCTGTATATGTAAGAGACAATGGTATAGAAGACCTGCCGGTCTTTAATGCGGCATTTGTCGCCGATAGACTGGTAGGTTTTCCGGAAGTCGTTTGCTTTCATGCCAATCCGCGCCAAGAACACCTTGCTGATATGCGCACTGTCGACAAAGCCGAGGATTTCAGCCAGTTCTTCCAAAGTAAAATCTGTATAAAGCAGATAATTAATAGTTTTGCCGACCCGCATTTCATTCAGCAGGTCAAAAAAGGATAATCCGGTTGTCCCTTTGATGTAGGAGCTGATTGCGGATTCGCTCATATAAAACTGTTGGGACAGAGCGGAGAGCGTGATCTTTTCATTCAAATGCGTGTACAGATATTGAAAAATTTCGCTGGCTTTTGTAGAAGCTTCCTCTGTCGGCAGGGTGTGACGGGTACGGATAAACGATACGATGATTTCTATTAGTTTGTTGGTAATGTAAAGTTTACAGAGTCCCGCGGATTCCGGAGAGGATTCCATATCCGGAGAATCAAGCCGCGACAAGGTGCGCAGCTCGTCTTTGATTTGAAGAAACAGCTGCTGCATCCTTATATGCTCCCGCGTATCGAAAGTAACGACGGGACTATGGGACATAGACTGTGATACGGACAGGTTCACACTGTCCGGATTGTAAAAGGTCTTGATGATTTCATTAATATTATCAAAATAATAAGCCATAACAAAAAATTGAAGCGGAGATTTCACTTCAACAATATCGGTAATCTGCCACGGCAGTACGGAGACGAGGGTTCCTTTTACAAGCGGATACTTTTTATCGTTTAAAAGGAGGGTGCCTTCGCCTTCATTAATTAACCACAATCTGGACATCGGATGGATAAGAGGAGTTGTGGGAGAGGATATAACCTCGATATCGAAGCTGCACAAGCTTGTCTCGTCTTCCTTTGAACAGTAAATGCTTTGAATCGGTACAAGTTTTGTCATTGGTGGAACCTCCGGTTAATTGCTGATTTTATTATAAAGTTTTTAAGAGCGTGATACAACAGGAAAATAAAAAGGAGAGATGACGGTTATGGAAAAAATTGTAATTGCCCTGGGAGGAAATGCGCTTCAGTCGAAAAACAGTGCGCCGACAGCGGCAGGGCAGCTGGAAGTAGTAAAAAGTACGTGTGAAAAAATTGCGGATATCAGCAGCCAGGGGTACGAGGTCGCCATCGTGCATGGCAATGGCCCTCAGGTGGGACGCATCCTCCTTGCCTCTGAGTCGGCAAAGGATGTAACTCCTGCAATGCCGTTCGACGTGTGCGGAGCCATGAGCCAGGGCTATATCGGTTATCATATCCAGCAGGCATTAAAATATGCGCTAAGCCTTAGGAATAGAAACTGCCCGGTGCTCACGGTGGCGACGCAGATGGTAGTGGATGAAAACGACCCTGGATTTTCTAATCCGACAAAACCAATCGGGCCTTTTTACAGTGAAGAGGAAGCGCATGCGCTTGAGAAGGAAAAAGGATATATGATGAAAGAAGATGCCGGGAGAGGATGGCGCAGAGTGGTCGCATCCCCTATTCCGAGAAGAATCGTGGAGATAGAGGCGATTAAGAAGCTTTGGGATTCTTCGATTGTTATTTCCTGCGGCGGCGGCGGAATACCGGTAGTGGAGAGAATGGACGGAACACTGGAAGGCGTGGCGGCGGTGATTGATAAAGATTTTGCGGCAGAGCTGCTGGCGGAGCAGGTAGATGCGGACGTGCTTATGATTTTGACGGAAGTGGAAAAGGTGGCGGTTAATTGGGGAAAGGAAAATCAGCAGGATTTAGATCACATGAGCCTTAAGGAAGCCGTCCGGTATATAGAAGAAGGGCAGTTTGCGGCGGGCAGCATGCTTCCGAAGGTCGAGGCCGCCATGAAATTTGCCCGTACATATCCGGATAAGAAGGCGATTATCACAAGCCTTGACAAAGCGATTGATGCGCTGGAGGGAAAGACAGGGACAGTAATAACGTTTGCGTAGGCCGTCATAATTTTATTTTCATATTGCAAAGAATAGATTCTATTTGTTATAATCAATCCGTAGATGTTTTGAGGTATAAACTGCTTTTACATCAAATAGCATATAAGAATAGGAATGGGGTTTGACATGAAGGTGCTCATTATAGATGCGCAGGGCGGCGGCATGGGAAAGCAGCTTGTCATGGCTGTAAAAAAAGAATTTCCGCAGGCGGTAGTCGGTGCCGTCGGGACGAACTCTCTAGCGGCGTCCAACATGCTTAAAGCGGGCGCCGATTATGCGGCGACCGGAGAAAACGCAGTAGTTACAGGATGCCGCAGGTCAGATGTGATTATAGGGCCGGTAGGCATTGCCATTGCGGATTCTATGCACGGCGAGATAACGCCGGTCATGGCGGCGGCCGTTGGACAGAGCGAGGCAAGGAAGCTGCTGATTCCGATGAATCAGTGCGGCAATATCATTGTCGGGGTAAAGAATACGTCTATGAGTTATATGGTGGAGGCTGTGACAGCGCAGCTCAGGGAATATGTAAAAGGGTATCTGTAGATGTCCTGCGGCATAGAAATGCCGGAATATAAAGTTTATTTTTGTTTTAAATCAATCGTATGCCAGAAGGCGTACAGTTTTCCGGAAAGGGAACCTGTACGCCTGTTTATGTGAAAAAATGCGGCGGTGAAAACAGTCGTGCAAGAATAGAATGCGGAGGAAACATAGGATGGACGCAAGGGAGATATTGGAGCAGGTGAAAAAGGGAGAGGTGTCAATCGATGAAGCGGAAAGCTTTTTCAGACGACAGCCGCTTGAGGAGTTGGGCTATGCGAAGCTTGATACCCACAGAAAGGTGCGTTCGGGGTTTGCAGAGGTGGTGTTCTGCAGCGGAAAGGCAGATAAGCATCTGCTTGGGATATATGAAAGGATTTACGCAGCAGAGGGAGAGGTGCTCGGTACGCGGGCGACAAAAGAACAGGCGGCATTCATACAAGCAAAATTAGGCAATGCGCAATATGATCCGCTGTCTGGAATTTTAAAGATAGAAAAAAAGGGGAAGAAACGAATCGGGAAAATAGCAGTCTGCACGGCGGGAACGGCCGATATTCCCGTGGCGGAAGAAGCTGCGCAGACAGCGGAATTTTTTGGGAATTTTGTGGAGCGCATCTATGACGTGGGAGTAAGCGGAATACACCGGCTGCTTTCCAGAGTTGAGACGATACAGAGCGCGAACTGCGTGGTGGCCGTTGCAGGGATGGAAGGAGCGCTTGCCAGTGTCGTCGGGGGGCTGGTGGATAAGCCGGTGATAGCGGTTCCCACATCTATCGGCTATGGGGCGAGCATGAACGGTTTGTCTGCACTGCTTACGATGATTAATTCCTGCGCAAACGGTGTTGCAGTAGTGAATATTGACAATGGATACGGCGCCGGTTACATGGCGGCCCAGATTAATAAATTAGCAGATAAAACAGAAATATAAAGGAGGAAAAGACGATGCATATGGCGGATGCTTTGGTATCACCGGCGGTAGCCGGAACAATGTGCGCAGTGTCTGCGGCTGCGGCCGCATACTCTGTAAAAGAAATAAAAGCAGAGGATTTGGACAAAAAGGTCCCGGTGATGGGAGTTATGGGTGCATTTGTGTTTGCGGCCCAGATGATTAATTTTACGATTCCGGGGACGGGTTCATCGGGGCATCTTTGCGGAGGAATGCTCTTAAGTGCGGTTATGGGACCGTTCGCAGGGTTCTTGACGATGATAGCCGTGTTGGTGATTCAGTGCCTGTTATTTGCAGACGGAGGCTTACTCGCACTGGGGTGCAATGTATGGAACATGGCTTTTTATGGTTGCTTTGTGGGAGGTTTTCTCGTCTGGAAGGCGGTGACCGGCAAGAAAATGACGAAGAAAAGGATTGCGGCAGCGTCAATAATCGGCTGTATGGTAAGTTTGCAGTTCGGGGCATTTTCTGTTACGATAGAGACACTCCTCTCCGGAATTACAGAGCTCCCGTTTGCAGTGTTTTTCGGAATGATGCAGCCGATTCATCTGGCAATTGGGCTGGCGGAGGGTCTTATTACGGCGTCAGTGCTTGTGTTTATCTATGAAGCGCGCCCGGAGATTTTATACGGGTTTGCACAGGACGGTGAGAAGGACAGAGGACGCATGAGCAGAAAGGGAGCGGTCCTTTCGCTTGGGTTGCTGGCGCTTATAATCGGGGGTATTGTTTCTTTGTTTGCTTCCGGATATCCGGACGGACTGGAATGGTCGATGGAAAAAGTGGCGGGAACGGCAGAGTTAACAGCGAGCGGCACGATATACCGGATGGCGGAAAAACTGCAGGGTATTACGGCAGTGCTTCCGGATTATGCATTTAAGTCCTCGGACAGCGCGGCAGGAACCTCTCTTTCAGGAATTGCGGGCGGCGTGGCCGTATTGACAGTTTGTCTCTTTATCTGCCTGCTGATAAAGAAAGTAAGGCGCAGAGAAGAAAAATAAAAAGAATGTAAAGGAAGCTTTTTAATGGGCAGGATGGGCGACGCAGTTTCAGAACTGCATAAATTGGATATGGAAGCTGTAAAATGCGGGTGGCTGCAGAGAATGCATCCCCTGCCGAAGCTGCTTGTGACGCTTTTTTTCCTTGTGCTTACAGTTTCCTTTGGAAAATACGATTTGCAGGGCCTGATTAAGATGGGGATTTATCTGATTGTACTTTTTGTGCTTGGAGATATTTCGGTAAAGCGATTGTTTAAGAGAATGAAAGCGGTACTGGCGTTAGTCTGTCTTATGGGTGCGGCGAATCCGTTTTTTGACAGGGAGACGGCTGCCTTGCTTGGCCCCGTTGTGATTACCGGAGGCATGGTCTCGGCAGCGGTACTTATTGTAAAGGGGATATTTGCCGTATCCGCCGCATACCTGCTCATAGCCGTAACGCCGGTGAGTGACGTCTGCTACGCTCTTCGCAGGCTTCATGTGCCTAAAATATTTGTGACGGTCATTATGCTGATATACCGTTATGTGATTGTTCTGCTGAAAGAGGCGGAACGGATGACGGATGCCTATATGCTGCGCGCACCGGAACAGAACGGAATCGAGTACAGAGTCTGGGGGACGTTCGCAGGCCAGCTCCTTCTTCGGAGTATGGACAGAGCCCAGACAGTCTATGACAGCATGATGCTGCGGGGATATGACGGGGAATTTTATTTAAGAGAAAAAAGGCCGGCGGGATGTACCGACTATCTGTACTTGCTTCTCTGGAGCATGGTATTGGCTGCGATAAGGATAATGTAGAATGCTTACAAGGCAAGGGACAGCAAATGCATAAGCGCTGTCAGGAAAAAAAGGAGATGTGGATGACGGATATATTGGAGATTAAAAATCTTTCTTTTGCTTACGGAAATTTTCGGGAAAGTTCCCGGAGTAAGGTTCTGGATCATTTGAATATCTGTGTGGGAAGAAAAGAGAGCATCGGTTTAGTAGGGGAAAACGGAGCCGGAAAATCTACGTTATTAAAAATTCTTACAGGGCTTCTGGATATGCAGGAGGGAGCGGTGCGCATCGAAGGGCTCGAACTGAAAAAAGAGAATTTGAAGAAGATACGCGCCGAACTTGGCTATGTGTTTCAAGATTCCGACAGCCAGCTTTTTATGCCGACGGTATACGAGGACGTGGCATTTGCGCCGAGAAACTACGGAAAGAGCGGGGAAGAGACAAACCGGCTGGTTTTGTCAGCATTAAAGCAGGTACATATGGAAGAGAAAAAAGACAGGCAGATATACCGTCTGTCCGGCGGAGAGAAAAAGCTGTCGGCGATAGCCTCTGTTCTTGCCGTGGGAGCGAAGCTTATGCTTTTGGATGAACCGTCCGCAGCCTTAGACCCGAAAAACCGGAGGAATCTAATCCGGATTCTGAACGGGCTGCCGGGAGCAAAGATAATAGCAAGCCATGATTTGGATTTCGTGTATGACACCTGCCAGAGAGTGATACTTTTATCCGGCGGGAGGATAGCGGCCGACGGGGATGCGAAGACGCTTCTGACAGACAGGGAGCTTTTGGAAAGAAACGGCTTGGAGCTTCCGCTGTCATTTTCGAGAGGGCAAAGGTAAGTCTCAAAGTGTAAAAAGAGAGTATAACCGGCGAAAACCCGTTAACCTTGCGGCTAACGGGTTTCGTTGTTGTTATAGTTATCTAAAAAGGAATGAGAGTAAAAAGTGCTGCACGGTTAATCATGCATACTTTTATGAGGGGGAGATAGTGATAAGTTGTTTATCAACTATCTGACATTCAGTATAAAAGATAAATATGTCCAAAATATGTTGATTCTCTTAAACAAATCGAAAAATTCTTAAATTCAGCTTAAGATGTAATGTTATGTGTCTGATTTCGCAGATTTATGCACAGTTAAAAAAAAGATGAATATTTTTATTGTGATAAGAAAAATCATAAGAGCGGAGTGCTGTTATGGCGAAGCCTAAATTTATAGTCATAGACGTATCTCATCACCAGGGGAAAATAAATTGGAAAAAAGTGAAAAAAAGCGGTATCCGAGGTGCTATAATCCGTGTGTCTGACAGCACGAAAAGCCCGGACAAACAATGTGACAGAAATATTGCACAGTGCGAAAAATATGGTATCCCGTTCGGGCTGTATATATATTCGCGGGCAAAGGATAAAAAGACTGTGAGAAAAGAGGCGGATATTGTTTTGAAAAAAGCGGGAGGACATAAAATACAGTTTCCGTTATATATTGATCTGGAGCAGCCGGGCGGTGAGAAATTTGCAAAAACGGCTGCAAAGGAATTTGGAAGAATTATAGAAAAGAAAGGGTACCGATGCGGCGTGTATGCAAACCAGAGCTGGTGGATGAATTATCTGAAGGGTGTGAACCGATATTCCAAATGGGTGGCGAGATACGGGAAAAAACCGACGGTAGCCGGAATGGAGATGTGGCAGTATACAATGGAGGGAAAGGTGCCGGGGATTTCCGGAAATTGTGATAAAAATAAATGTTATGTAGATTTTACGGGAATCGGGGTTTTTTAAAACCCTGATTCCCGATTGTAAAAATGCCGATTGGACAGTGAGACGGCAATTTTCCATAGCCGAATCTACGGGATAATCCCGCCGTCATTGACGGCAATGATTCTGCAAGGACATGCTTCAATTCCAACGATTTTAAGAGGCAGCATGAATACAAGCGCTCTCCCGTTCTCGATTTTGTCAAGATTGGTCAGTGATTCGACCATTGCAAGGTTATTTTTAAAGGCCAGATTATGATTCGGCTGATCGGGGATATTGAAGTTTTCAAGGGAGGTTGCGTCAGTTCCGATGGCAATGATTTTTTTCTCTTTAATCAGCCATTCCATAGCGTCGCACGCAACATACGGATAAGGTTCCCAGTCGTCTGTGCGCCATTTTGCATCGAGCCCGGTATGGAGAAAGACGATATCCCCCTCCTTGATTTTATCTCCGTATGCTTTAAATTCTTCAAGAGACATACAGTCTCCGGCTTTTTTGTCCGTGAAGTCCAGAACGACAGCCTCGCCAATCAGACTTGTGAGAGGGAATGTGGCGGCGTTCATGCCGCCCTCTACATGATGGAGAGGAAATTCTACATGGGTGCCGCAGTGAGTGGAAAAATTTACGTCGCCGGATACATACCATGTTCCCGGACTGTGAGGTTCGCCCCGCTCTCCTAAAAAGTCTACGTCATATACCCAGGTCTGAAGGTTGAAGGGTTCTTCTCTTGGAATCATACGGTGGCTTAACTCCACAACTTTGTTAAAATCAATTTTCATAGTCACATTTTCCTTTCTTCTTGAAATTCTTTTAACATATCCGCCTGTTTTGACATAATGGGTTTCAGGGCGGGATACAGTTCTTTGTAAAGTGCAAAATATTTTTCATAAAGCTTATGGCTCTTCTCATTCGGAAGGACAGGCGGATTCATGGCAACCCAGGAAGTTATTTCTTTATAGTCCGTAAGAAAGCCTGTTCCAACAGCCGCCATAAATGCGTCGCCCAGCGGCGCTTCAATTTCCTTCACCGGAGTAAATACGGGGAGGTTCGTCACGTCTGCAAATATTTGTCTCCATAGCGGGGAACGGGCGCCGCCGCCTACAAGGATGATTTTTTCGATTGCCGTACTGGAATCCGTCATAGATTCCATAATATGAAGCAGCGAATACGCGACAGCTTCCAAAACGGCCCGGTAGATATGGGCTTTTGTATGTGCCAGAGTCAGGCCGAACAGCACGCCGGACGCTTTTTCGTCCCAGATAGGCGTCCGTTCGCCCATAAAGTATGGAAGGACAATCAGTCCGCCGCTGCCGGGGCCTATTTCCTGTTTGTAAATCATTGTTTCCAGTTCTTCATAGTGTTCGTCACAGCCGCCGCAGAAGTTTGCGGCAAACCATCTTGGGAGCGCGCCGGCCGTAGAGGTGCCGCCGTAAGTATAGCTGAGACGTGCCGGCTCTATGCAGTAGGGCATGGAAACAAGGTTTGGGTTGTCCGGCTTCTTTCCGTGTATATAACCCCAGTTAAGGGACGTCCCCAGTACGGCGGCATTATCGCCGGGGCTGACGATGGCGGCGCTCAGCATGGAAGCGACGCAGTCGACGGTGCCGGCGCAAAACGGCACGGGGCGATGGATGTCGAACTCCTCCTGGTATCTATCGTTCAGTGAGCCGATAATCGCATCCGGACGGCTGAAATTGTGAAAAAGCGCATGGTAGGGGATGCCGAGCTCTTCGCACATTTCTCTGGACCATGAATGGGTATTGTAATCATATATGCCGCCCACGTTCCCGGCGGAGCAGTAATCTACAGAAAGGGTTCCGGTCATTTTATAGATGATATAGCTGTGTATCGGGACAATATGACGGATTTTCTCCCAGTTTTTTGGTTCGTGCTTTTTGAGCCACAAAAGTTTCGTGTAGCCGAAATAGGAGTCGATGCCGTTTCCGGATATTTGAAGGATGCGGTCTTCGCCAAAGCGTTCTTTCAATTCTTTGCTTTCATTTTCGGCGCGGCGGTCCATCCAGATAATGGCGGGACGTATGGGTGCCATGTTTTCGTCGCACAGCACGCCGGTTCCGCCGTACAGGGCGCTGATGCAAATGCCGGCAATGCTTTCCTTATCCGTAATTTTGGAAATTACCTGACGGAGCGTACAGGCAGCAGCGTCGAGCCATACCTTCGGAGACTGCTCCGCCCAGTTGTTTTGAGGCTTTATAATGTCATAAGCGGCAGAGGCCTGGGCAAGGACCTCGCCTTTTATGTTTACAGCTACGGCTTTCGTACTGGAGGTCCCCACGTCGCAGCCGATAAAAATAGGTGCACTCATGTATTTTCCTCCTTGTTATTTGTTTGCTAATTCCAGCATCCCTTTTTCAAATTCTTCCTTTGTAGGCGTCTTTCCGTGGAAAGCGACTACATTTTCCATAAAGGACACTCCTTTTCCTTTGACTGTGTGAGATACGATGGCGGTCGGCCTGCCTTTGCATTCCCGCGCGACGTCAAACGCTGCAAAGATTTCGCGAAAATCGTGGCCGTTTATTTCGATGGTATGAAAGCCGAAAGCTCTCCATTTTTCTGCTATGTCCAGCATATCTTTAACTTTTTTTGTCTCAGCGTCATTTTGGAGGCCGTTGACATCTGTAATTGCAACAAGATTATCAAGATGGTAATGTGAAGCGGTTGCAGCGGCTTCCCAAATCTGTCCTTCATTGATTTCGCCATCGCCGATCATGCAGTAAATTCGCGCATCAATTCCCTGAAAACGGTTTCCCAAAGCCATGCCGTTCGCGGCGGAGAGTCCCATTCCCAGGGAGCCGCTTGTCATCTCTACTCCCGGAGTTTTTTTCATGTCAGGGTGGCCCTGAAGCATGGAATCAATACGGCGGAAGGAAGTCATTAATTTATCTTTTGGAAAGAACCCCGCATTTGCAAGGACGGCATAAAGGGCGGGAGCAGTGTGGCCTTTAGAAAGGACAAAACGGTCGCGGTTTTTTAAGGA
>CAJTUQ010000013.1:0-21230 GCA_910579335.1 uncultured Dorea sp.
AAATCACAAAATTTGATAATGACTTTGATCTTGTATCCGGAAGGTATGTCATTGACGCAAAATCTATCATGGGTATCTTCAGTCTGGACTTGTCCAAACCGATTGACTTAAACATCCATGCAAATGAATCGGACATCGACGGCATCCTCAGTATTTTAAAACCGTACCTTGTATAAACCGCATACGTCTTATCTTTGCAAAAGCAGTCAGACCCTTGAACCGGGTCTGACATTTTATTTTTACAATTATTTTATATCAAGAATCTCAGCTGTGCTTACCGCCTCGCTGACAAGCGCGTCTATCTTCTCGTCAAGCCGCTCCTCCGAGCGGCGGATCACGTCGATATTCGGTTTTGTCACGGGATGTTTTGCCACAAAAATCGTGCAGCAATCCTCAAACGGCTGGATAGACGTCTCATAGGTGTCTATTTTCTCCGCCACGTCTACAATTTCCTGCTTGTCAAAACCAATGAGCGGTCGGTATACCGGAAGCGTGCACACATCATTCGTCGCAGCAAGGCTCTGCATCGTCTGGCTTGCCACCTGGCCGATACTCTCCCCGGTAATCAGCCCAAGACAACCGTCCTTCCTAGCAAAATGCTCGGCAATCCTCATCATGTACCGGCGCATAAGAATCGTCAGCTCGTCATGCGGGCACTGGTCATAAATATAAAGCTGGATATCCGTAAAATTCACTACATGAAGCTTTATCGGCCCGGAGTACTCCGCAATTTTTTGAGCAAGCTCAATCACCTTCTGCTTTGCCCGTTCGCTCGTATAGGGCGGGGCATGGAAATACGTCGCTTCAATCCCAACCCCGCGCTTGGAAACCATATATCCCGCCACAGGGCTGTCAATACCGCCGGACAAAAGGAGCATCGCTTTTCCGTTCGTTCCTACAGGCATCCCCCCTGCCCCCGGAATAATCTGCGAATACACATACACCTCATCCCGCACCTCAATATTCACCGTCACGTCCGGATGGTGCACATCCACGCGGATTTCAGGAAATGCTTCAAGAATCGCCTCTCCCAAATCCCGGCTGATTTCCATAGAATTTTTCGGATAAGTCTTTCTGGAACGCCTTGACTCTACTTTAAATGTAAAAGCCTTATCCTCATACATTTCATCCATATAGGATACGACATCCTTCTTAAGCTCATCAAATCCTTTGTCCGTAAGCCTCACAACCGGGCAGATGCCTACCAGCCCGAATACTTTTTTAAGCTGCTGCGCCGCCTCCTCATAATCGTATTCTCCATCGCAGTCCACGTAGATTCTCGCCTGCTTTTTATAAACCTTAAATTCTCCCGGAACATCTTTCAGCGCATACCGCACCTGCCGCACCAATGCATCCTCAAACAGATACCGGTTCTTTCCCTTGATTCCAATCTCTCCGTATTTTAGCAAAAATGTGTGAAATCTCATTCTTTTTCTCCCTGTTTTTCTCACTAGCGCCTTGTATATTTCCTGAGTTGGGGCACTAAACTTTTAAGTGTCAAAAGCGTATCATCGATCTCCTCATGCGTCGTGAACTCCGACATGCTGAACCGCAGCGTCGCGTCCAAATACTCCTGGTCCGCTCCGATTCCCTTCAACACTCCGCTCACCTGCGGATGGTTGGAGGAGCATGCCGAGCCTGACGATACATAGATGCCTTTCTCCTCCAACGCATGGAGAAGGACCTCGCTGCGGATTCCGGCAAATCCCACGCTGATAATATGGGGTGCGGAAGTCTCATCATACATTCCGTGAATCTTCGTATTCTCAATCTCAAGCACGCCCTTGATAAAATACTCTTTCAAAGCTCTCATCCCGGCCACCTTTTCGTCCAGGTTTTCATAGATCATTTTCGCCGCCAGGCCAAGCCCCGCAATCCCCGGCACGTTCTCCGTACCGGAGCGGATATTCTTCTGCTGCTCCCCGCCGAACACAACGGGCTTTATCTTTACGCCGCTGTCTATATACAGCGCGCCGATGCCTTTCGGCCCATGAATCTTGTGTCCGCTGACAGAGCACATATCCACCTTCAGCCGCTTCGGATAAATATAATATTTCCCGAAGCCCTGCACTGCGTCCACATGGAACAGTATGTTTTTATTATATGCTTTTACGATTCCGGCCGCCTCCTGTATAGGCTGTACAGAACCCACCTCGTTGTTTACATACATAATCGACACAAGGATCGTATCCTTGCAGAGCGCCTTCTTCAATGCGTCAAGCTTAATTCTTCCATACCGGTCTACCGGCAGGAATGTAACCCGGAAGCCCTCCTCCTCCAGATAACGCATCGTATTAATGATCGCCGGATGCTCAATAGCTGATGTAATCAGATGGTTTCCCGCCCGGCGGTTCGCTCTCGCCGCTCCAATCAGCGCAAGATTATCGCTCTCCGTCCCGCCGGACGTAAAAAAAATTTCTTTCTCCTGCACCTTCCAGAGCTTTGCCAATATTTCCTTTGCCTCTTTTATATATTTCTCTCCCTCCATGCCCTTTTTATGCATAGAGGACGGATTCCCATAATCCTCGCACATAACCTTGCGGACAAGGTCGCCCACACATTCATATGCGCAGGTCGTCGCAGAATTGTCCAGATAAATCTCTCTCATATACCCACTTCCTGTTTTTGTTTTCTTATTTATAGAATATGTGGCTATTCCTCCAATTGGAACATTAACACAGATAATGTCGTAATTCCCGCCGTTTCTGTGCGCAGAATCCTCCTTCCCAATGTAACCGGCCGCACTCCCGCTGCCATCGCCTCTTCCACCTCTTCCTTTTCAAAGCCTCCCTCCGGCCCTATAAAAATGCCGATGGAACTGCCCGGACGGATGGAAGCCAAAATCTCTTTCGTCTCAGCCATTCCCTTTGCAAGCTCGTAAGGAAGCAAAAGCACGTCAAGCTCCCTTGCCGCCCAAAGTGCCTCCTTCCATGCCGACACATTCCTAACCTCCGGCACAATACCCCTTCCGGCCTGCTTTGCCGCACTTTTTGATATCTCCTGCCACCGCTTCGTCTTCTTCTGCGCCTTCTTCTCATCCAGCCTGACCACACAGCGTTTCATGGCTACGGGAATAATCTGGTATACACCCAGTTCTACCGCCTTTTGAACGATCAGCTCCATCTTTTCCTGCTTGGGCAGCCCTTGAAAAAGATAGATTTTCGAGGATAGCTCCGTATCATTTTCCTGCCGGTTTACGATCGTCAGTACCGCCTCTTCTCCGTCATCCGCATATTCCTTAATGCGGCACAGATACCGGCAGTTATTGCCGTCACTGACCGATACCTCTTCCCCCGGCTTCATGCGGAGGACATTTTTCATATGGTTCACATCCGAACCTGTGATTTTGATTTCCGTCTCCCCTGCCTGAGAAGGCGGCACAAAAAAATGCTGCATAAGGGCACTCCTTAATTTTTTCTTGCCACTACCGAAACCCACTCTCCCTGATAATTCACTTCAAGGACCTTAAGCCCGGCAGACTGCACGGCTTCCACGACTGTCTGTTCTTTGTCGTCGATAATGCCGCTTGTAATATATACGGCTCCCGGCTTCATATGCTGAACGACTACAGGAGTCAAAGGCACCAGTACCTCCGCAAGAATATTGGCGGCGACAATGTCATATCTTTCATATCCTGCTGTTTCCTGCACTTTTTCATCGTCAATGATATTACCAATCATCACTTCATATTTATCTTTTCCGATACCGTTCTCCTGCATATTCTCATGCGTTGCGGCCACGGCACAGGGGTCAAGGTCGGTTCCCACACAATACCCTGCACCGAATTTCAGCGCAAGCATTCCCAGTATTCCGCTCCCGCAGCCCACGTCAAGAACTGTACCGCCTTCCTTTACATATTTTTTCAGCGCGCGGATGCACAGCTGCGTCGTCTCATGCATCCCTGTCCCAAAGGCAGTTCCAGGGTCGATATGTATCACAAGCTTTCCCTCATCCTCTGCCTTTACCTGTTCCCATGAGGGAATCACCAGAATATCGTCAATATAAAACTGGTGGAAATACTTTTTCCAGTTATTGACCCAGTCTATATCCTCCGTCACCGATTCCTCAATCGCACACTCCCCTACGTTAAGATATTCTCTCATACCCTCAAGCTCTCTTCGGACATCGGCAAGGATGTTTTCTGCATCCTCCGAAGCGTCAAGATAAAAAGTGAGGTATGCTATCCCGTCATCCTTTGCCGGCTCAGGTAGGATGTCCACAAACATCAGCTCCTTGTCTTCTTTTGTCAAAGGGAGCCCATCCTCGATCTGCACGCCCTCTATTCCAAGCTCCGCCAGCATGCTGCTTACGATGTCCTCCGCTTCTGTTGTTGTTTTCAGACGAAATTGTTTCCACTTCATAATTTTACACCTCTTTAAAAAATTCCAAGATGCTCCAGCAGAATTTTTCCCCCCATGAGTATTAAAATCACTCCGCCGGCTATCTCCGCCTTCGCCTTGTACCTTAACCCGAATATATTGCCTATTTTAACACCTGCAGCCGATAATGTAAATGTAATTGCGCCAATAAAAATCACGGCCTGTACGATATCCACCCTCAGGAAGGCGAACGTGACCCCGACAGCCAGCGCATCAATGCTGGTAGCCACAGAAAGACCCAGCATCGTCCGCACGTCCAATGCCGCATCCGTCTCTTCCCCGCCTCCGCTTGCGCCCTCCTTAAGCATGTTAAAACCGATAAGTCCCAGAAGAATAAATGCAACCCAGTGATCCACAGAAGTAATCACATCCTTAAACTGCACGCCCAAAAGGTAGCCGGCTCCCGGCATCAGCGCCTGAAACCCTCCGAACCAGGCGCCCACGATACCCGATTTCTTCCATGTACACTGAGGCATGGCAAGTCCTTTGCAGACCGACACGGCAAATGCATCCATAGACAAGCCGGCCGCTATGAAAAATAATTCTATAATTCCCATCTTTTTCCTCTCTTTTTCTTTCGGATGTAATCGTATTCCCGCCGCATCAGCCGCAATTCCATATCAATAGAGTCCTCTATAAAAGTTGAAATACATATGGAGGTTTACACTGACGTATCTCCAGAGCGTATCGATAAGTCCGGCATTTTTCGGTTCATCCGCCGCACACATGACATAATCCAGGCCGAATCTTTGTGCATAATGGTTTGCTTTGCGCAAATGCCAGCCATTCGTGACAACCACACAGTCTCGTATTCCCTCCCTCTCCATAATACGCCTTGACTGCATCATATTATGGAAGGTGCTTACCGACCGATTCTCCGTAACAATCATCTCCTCAGGCACGCCCAGTTCTATTGCGTATTCTTTCATAACCTCTGATTCAATATGAGGATTTTTCACTCTTCCGCCGGAAAAAAAGAGCTTTTTTACTCTTCCCTCACGCCACAGCTTAACCGCCTTTTCCACGCGCGTTTTCATAACCGCCGAAGGGCTTCCGTTCAGATTTGCAGGGCATCCGCATACAAGCGCACAGTCATACCCGCTCTTTTTCCACCTTTTTAAAGGCCGTTCAAATACCGTTCGAAAAACCAGAACATTAGACAGCAGAAGTCCCGACATGCCTCCCAAAGCAATGCCGCACACAACTCCCTTATTTCCCCTTCCCTTCTCTCTCCTCATACAGTTCCTCCATTCAGCTTATCAAATGTAATCATACATACAACAAACCCCTGCATCCGCTGCAGGGGTTTAACCCTAACCTTAATCCAAATCAATAAAGTCTACCTTGAACGTATCATCCGGTTCAGAATGTCTGCTCTTTTTCGGACTGTCACTCAACAGTTCATCCAAATCGTCTATCGTTAATTCCTCTGTGCGGCTCTGCCCGCCATACACGACAAATTCATCCGAATCAACATCATCCAGCAGATCGCCATCGTCATAATCCATCTGGGCCGTCGCAAAGTCATTTTCATCAATCTCCAGCTCCTCCGTGGCAAAGCCGTTCTCTTCATAGTCCAGCTCCGCGGTCGAAAACTCCTCCGTAAAGCCCATATCCTCGGTAAAGTCCAGCTCTTCGGTAAAGCCCATATCCGACGTAAATCCCATGTCTTCGGTAAAGCCCATATCCACAGTGGCAAAGTCATCGTCAATATCATCCTCAAAATCGTGCTTTTTCCCGCCGCGTCCGGATTTTAAAGGCTTCTTTTCTTTTCCTTTTTTCTTTTCCTTTGCCTTTACCGGCTGCGGCTCCTCGTCATTGAGGCCGTACTCCTCATATAGCTCATCCAGCTCTACGTTGCGGTTGTGAAGCTTCACTCCAATCGTAAAAATAATGATGATGATTACGATTAATCCCAATCCTCCGAAAAGTACGATTTTCTGGATGTTCTTTTCTATAAAGGTCTCAACCTTCCCAAGAAGTCCTGACTTTTTCTCCTTTTCCTGCGCTCCGCTCTCCGGCTCATATCTCTGATACGTATTCTCCTGCGCATCATACCGGTAGAAGTCACTCTCTCCATTGTTATTCATGGCATACAGTATATAATGCCCTTCCTCGCCGCTCTTCTGCCATACCGGAAATACTTTTTCATTCAAAGTAAGTTCCGCTTCTTTATATTCAGAAGGAAGACTTACGCCAGAAGTATCGCTGAGAAGAATAATAGACGTCGTATCGGAAATTACCAGCTCCTCATAAGGAGAAAATGTAGCGTTCTCCGCATTATACAAGTAAAAGCTCCCCTTATCCCCGTCCAGCAGATATCCTAATGTCACGCCGCTGTTTTCGTTGACCACCATCTGGCGCTCCTGTCCGTCCAGCGAGACAGTTGTGCGCTCATAGCCCTCCGGGATATCTCCCTTTGGGAATTTATCTGTCAGGATATATGCCGCGCCGCCGACTTCAACCTGTATATCATCGGCAGAAGCGGAAGCCGCGGAATCATCATCGTCTTTTTCCTTTATTTTAGAAGGATCCCCCTCGGCAATCTTTATGGTAGAAGTTCCCTGATCCAATGTAAGCTCATTGCCTTCCCCGGAAGCAATCGACGCACCCGCAACTGTTATCTGAGTACTCCCTTCTTTCAGCGCCTGGAATTTCAGCAGGAATATCTGCTCCGAGGAACCGCCGTTTCCCATACAGGTCACTCCGCCGTCCTCGTCAGCCTCAGCGCCGTCGCCGGAATCAAAACTTAAGGATTCACTGTCATAGGCTAATTTTACTTCCACGGCCCCAAGAGAGCCATTCGTAGAGCGGACGGCGCATTTCACCTCTACAATATCCCCCACCTTCGTCGACGGATCCGAAAACGATATTTTCCCGTCCGCCGCATTGACAGCTAAGGAAAAACACGGCACTAACAAACACAATGCCAACAACACGCTACTGATTTTCTTTGCTATTCTCATGCTCTTACTCTCTTTTTTGTTCATCTTCTCACTCCTCCATGAACTCTGCATCTGCAGTATCTGCATATGGCCTGACGTTTCCGCCGCTATCCTCCGATACGTCCGTATCTTCATAGGAATCTCCGTCTTCGTAGGAATCCGTATCCGCATTCCCGTCCTCTTCGTCCTCTTCGGGTTCCTCATCCAGCTCCGGTGGTCTTACGACCCCTGTCTCCAGCGCTATTTCCTCCGAAATCATCTGCACGGTATCCGACACCTCTTCATTTACCTTATGGGGATATAGAAACTCGTGGAGCTCTTTTACATTCTCTGCCAGTCCCTGAGCCACAACCACGTCCCCGGCCTCCGGATAATCGATGCCGTCCGCTTTCTCAAACGGAAAACCGGTACTGTCCCCCAGACTGTAATCCATAAGCGCCGACGCCAGCGCAAGAATCTTTTTCAGGCTGAAACTTGTGGACACCTGAGGAAATACCGTATCGATAATTTCATTAATTGTCGATATGTCCGTTGTCGTAATCTTTTCAAACAACTTCTTTATCACCGTTCGCTGGCGCTCTGTTCTCTTGTAATCCCCGCCCTCCAGCTTGCGCAGCCTTGAATAAGTTACCGCCTGCGGACCGTCCAGCTTATAAGTTCCCCCGCATTCCAGCTCATTTGCCTTCTTATGCGCCGCCTTTGCCGTCTCGCCAATATACTTGTTCATCATTTTGGCTTCCGCATCCGTCACGGTAATCTCGATTCCGCCCATCAAATCCACCACATCCGACATTGCCTTAAAGTCTACGGTCGCATAGTCTTCGATATCAAGATCGAGATTTTTATTCAACATGTTGATTGCTTCCTCCGGGCCGCCTACAAAATATGCATTGTTCGCTTTCCTGTACGTATCATTCATCTGCCTGAGAAGCGTGTCGCGGTATATGGACGCCATACGGATTTCCTTGCTCTCATTGTCAATCGACACAATAATAATGGTGTCGGCATGGGTTCCCTCTTCCAGCTGCCCCTCTCTTGAATCTCCTCCGAAAAGCGCAATCGTTGTATACCCTTCAAGCTCTATCCCTTCATTTACCTCTATGGCATCTTTATCAATGTTCACTCTTTGGAATTTATCATACTTCGCCATGACATATGCTGTTCCCATCAGCATGAGCAGTATAACTGTCTCTAAAAAGAGAATGACTGCCCGCAGTCTCTTTCTTCGTCTCCGCTTCTTTCTGGCCTTTGCAGCCCTGATTGCTGCCAATTCCCGTTTTCTCGCCATACTAAGCCTCTCTTTTGTATAGTTTCATACGATTTTCACATAGCACTATCCTATACTACTATATTCTCGCAAAAAGTTCAACCACCTATTCGACAGTTACTGATTTCGCCAGATTTCTCGGTTTGTCGACATCGCAGCCTCTGCCTACCGCAATATAATAGCCGAACAGCTGGAGCGGTATAATTGCCAGTGAATTTGTAAAGTATTTGTTGGTCTCCGGAATATAAATCACATAATCCGCCGCCCGCTCCGCCTCGGTATTCCCTTCATTTGTAACCGCCAGCACAAATGCTCCCCTGGAGCTTACTTCCACCATGTTGCTCAGCGTCTTCTTATACAGATCCTTCTGTGTAAGGACCGCCGCAACTAAAGTCCCTTCTTCTATAAGAGAGATTGTTCCGTGCTTTAACTCACCCGCTGCATAGGCCTCCGAATGAATGTAGGAAATCTCTTTAAGCTTCAGCGAACCTTCCAGGGAAATGGCATAGTCTAAGCCGCGCCCGATAAAAAATACGTCCTTTGCTGCAAGATAGCGGTTTGCAAAGCGCTGAATCTTTCCTTTATTATTAAGAAGCATCTCAATTTGAGTCGGCAATATCCGAAGCTGTGACAGCATTTCCTGCAAAAGCTCCTCCCCCACCTGCCCGCGGGCGCAGGCAAATTTTATGGCCAGAAGATACAATGCGGCCAGCTGCGCCGAATACGCTTTTGTAGTCGCTACCGCAATCTCCGGTCCGGCCCATGTATACATGACATTGTCCGCCTCTCTTGCAATGGAGCTTCCCACCACATTCACAATGCCAAGCACCCTTGCTCCCTGTTCTTTTGATTCCCGCAGGGCCGCAAGCGTATCCGCAGTCTCACCCGACTGGCTGATTACTACAACAAGCGTCCTGTCATTCAAAATAGGCCTGCGATAACGAAACTCTGATGCAAGATCCACCTCTACGGGGATCCGCGCAAGGTCTTCAAAAATATATTTGCTTGTAACCCCGGTATGATACGCAGAACCGCAAGCCACAATCATAATTTTGTCAATCTTTCGTATGTCTTCATCCGACATGCCAAGCTCCTCGATGACGATTTTTCCGTTTTTAATTCTCGGCGAAAGCGTATCCAAAACCGCTTTGGGCTGTTCGTTCATTTCCTTCAGCATAAAATGCTCATATCCGCCCTTTTCCGCCGCATTAACATCCCACTCTATTCTCACGGAACTCTTCTCGATCGGCTCCTCATCCACATTGAAGAAGTCCATAGAATCCCTCTTAAGGCGGACGATTTCCTCGTTTTCTATAAAATATACGTCTCTCGTATATTTAAGGACTGCCGGAACATCGGAAGCGATAATGCTTCCCCCTTCCGTATGTCCTACTATCAGCGGACTGTCCTTCCTGACTGCATACAGCTCATCCGGATGGTCCTTAAAAATAATTCCCAACGCATAGGAGCCTTCCATGCGGTGCATAATTTTTGTCACTGCCCGAAGCGGATTCCCGTCATAATAGTAATCCAAAAGATGTGCGATAACCTCTGTATCTGTCTCGGAGACGAACACATATCCTTTTTTTTCAAGCCTCTTCTTAAGCTTTAAGTAATTCTCGATGATTCCATTATGTACTACAACGATGCTCCGGCCTTGATTGAAATGCGGATGGGCATTCGTATCCGAAGGAGAACCGTGAGTCGCCCATCTTGTATGTCCGATACCGAGCGTCCCCGGCAGAGTTTCCCCGTCATGTGTCAATTCGCTCAGCACCTTAAGACGTCCCTTAGACTTCTCCATGCCAATCTCATTTCCGTTGTAAACAGCAATTCCTGCCGAATCATAACCTCTGTATTCCAGCTTAGACAATCCGTCCAAAAGAATAGGCGCCGCCTGCCGCCGCCCGATATATCCAACTATTCCGCACATATATAATACCTCCACTGCTTTTTTATCTTATATAAAATAACCGTCTGTTTGCACTTTTAGACTACATTTTAGCAAATATCATTATAAATGTAAATAAAAAAAGAAAAAGGCAACATGCTGCCGGTTGTCCCTTTTGCATATCGCCCTTGATTTTTCTTATATTTCTGTGTGTTACCAATCAGCCCTGCGGATCGTCTGTACCTTCGGAGCCGCCGCTTCCTTCGTTTCCGCCTCCGCCGCTGCTTCCTTCGTTTCCGCCTCCGCCGCCGCTTCCGCCAGTTCCTTCGTTTCCGCTTCCGCCGCTGCTTCCTTCGTTTCCGCCTCCGCCGCCGCTTCCGCCAGTTCCTTCGTTTCCGCTTCCGCCGCCGCTTCCTTCGTTTCCGCTTCCGCCGCTTCCACCGCCGCTTCCGCTGCTTCCTTCGTTTCCGCTTCCGCCGCTGCTTCCGCCGTTGTTTCCACTGCTGCTATTTCCGCCGCCGTTATTGCCGCTGTTTCCACTGCCGCCATTTCCGCTGCTGCTATTTCCGCCGCTGTTTCCACTGCTGCTATTTCCGCCGCTGTCATCATCTCCATCGTCCGTAGGAGTATTCGTTTTCTTCGGCTTTACATATGTTGTCTGCCGCTCCTGCTCCCTGTCCTCCTTTGTAGGCGTATAGGTCTGCTGCTTCAACGTGGAATCATCCGTCGCAGTCCTCTGTCCCACACGGCTTATAATTGCACTGTTTAAGCTAGCCACCGTAGATGACACGGTATAATCCTTCTTATCAAACAAAAATTCATGGAGCTTTACTACATTTGTATCCAGCGTGACCGGAATAACGATACTTCCAAGTCCGGAAATCGTATCCGTCGTCTTATCAAACGGGAATCCCGCATTTTCCGTCAGCTTATAATCAGCGAAACTCTTGGCATAATAAATGATATCCTTCACTGAGAAACTTGTCTTAATCGTCGGGAAAACCTTGTCTATCACTTTATTGATGGTGGACAAGTCTGCCTTCTGCGCCTGCTCGACAATCTTCTCGATGACAAGGCGCTGGCGCTCCGTACGGGTAAAATCACCGCCCGCCGTAGAACGGATACGCGCATACGTGGTCGCCTGTACTTCTGGGGGCCGGCCTTTTTTACCTTATGCGCCTTCTTCTTTGCAGCTTTTGCCGTCTCTTTTACAAATTTATTGAGATACTTGATTTCAACTTCCTGAACGTCGATTTCCACGCCGCCGAGCAAATCAATAGCATTGGCAATCGCACCCCAGTCGACCGTCACATACTCCTGAATATCCAGGTCCAGATTTTTATTCAGCATGTTGATTGCCTGCGTCGGGCCGCCGAATGCGTATGCCGCATTACATTTTTGGAGCTGGCCGTCCTCAATATCCAAAAGCGTATCTCGGTATACCGATACCATCCGTATTTCCTTTGTCTCCTTATTCAGGCTCGCTACGATGATACAGTCTGTACGGGTTCCCTTATCCAGCTGGCCGGAACGCGAATCCGTACCGAACAGCGCCACATTCAGATAGCCCGTTCCCAAATCCTGTTCCTCAACCTCTTTATTTACAACGATATCCCCATCCGGAATCTCCTGTCTGTCCAGCTTTCCGAGCTTCGATGCCGCATACACCACTCCCGAAGCAGCAATTGCAAGAAACGTGCCGCCAAGACATACTCCGATTTTTTTCCCTACACTTAGCCGGGTAAACCAATTGCCCGATTTCCTTCTGCGCCTTCTTCGCCTTGCCATTTCGTAATTGTACCTCTTTTCCTGTTTATTTCAATAATTTTATATTGCTCTTTTTTATATAACCGGTCCTGTTCTTCCCTTTTATCTTTACGGAAATCCGGTACCAACTTCCATTACTTCCTGTAACTTTGACACTTGTCCCCTTTTTCTTAATCGTTCCCAGGCTTTTGGAAGACTTTGAAGCGCTTTTTCGCAGCTTAATCTTTTTGGCCTTTGTCTTAGCCTTCACCTTCCCCTTTGTCTTAGCGCTGACAACCTTGGAATACTCTCCAAATGCCCTCCCGTTAAATACCACCTTGCACGGGCGCATACGGTACTTATATGTTGTAGAAGCATTTTTATTCTTGTCCGTAAAGGAAACCGTCTTTTTCGAAGCCTGCTTAATATTAGAATATGCCTTTTTCGAAGAATTATAACGCTCTATATAATAGTAAGTCACTCCTGATATTTTTGTCCAATTCAGTTTTATCTTGTCAAATGCGGCGCCCTTCCCCGAAATTTTTGCAGATGACGCCAGCCGCGTGATGCCTGTATTGAATCCGATACAGGTTTTTGTCCCGTGCGGGTACACTTTGTATGAATAATCTTTTCCCGCCTTCAGCGACTTGTCCGTAAATTCGGTACCGTTCACTCCCGATGCCAGCATTGTATAACCGCTTCCGCTCTTGCGGTAGATGTCATAACTTCCCGCACCGTCCCATGCATCCCACTTCATACTGATGCTGCCTGCCGTCCTGTCGGTAATTCTCAGAGTATTATAATAACGGTAATTTAAATCTACATATTTATTGCTTTTCGTTCCGATTCCCTTCACTTTTCCGGTGGATGTATACTGCCAATACTCATACTCTCCCGCATAACTGGTGGAATTGTTGTAATGCGCCATCCATATAGGATATTCCTGGCTGAAATCCGCAGCATAGGTCTTATCCTCATACATGGACTTGCTCGCATACACCATCGGCGTGTAGCCGAGTGCCTTTACTCTGTCACAAAAAGACACACAGACGCCGGTAGCTTCGTTTTTGCTCAGCTTTGCCTTATATAATCTTCCCACGCCGACTGCTACATATTCAAAATCAAGGACAACCGGAAGGTCTATCTTATATCCTTGAATATTCTTTACAATATAGTCCGCTTCCTGTCTGGCCTCCGCTTCCGATACAGCCTGCGAAAATATGTACACTCCTATGGGGACTCCCGCTTCGTTCGCATCCTTCATATTTTTCAAAGCCTGCGTGTCCACCTTAAGCTTCCCGTTCTCATAGCCGCGGTAAGCCACCCGGATAATTGCAAAATCAATGCCGTCTTCCTTCACCTTGTTCCAGTTAATCGTACCGTTATGGTATGACACGTCGATTCCCCGCTGAAGGATACAATCTTTATATTTCGCCTGATGGGAAACTGCCTGCGCACGTAATCCTGAGGATGAGAAATCTCCGGTTCCCTGTCCTTCCAGACGGTACTTTCCCGGATCCTCCGGATCGATTATGATTTCTTCTTCCGGCTCTTCTTCCGCCGCTTCCTTCGGTTCCTCTTCTATGACGTCCTCCGAAACTGCCTGTGCACTCTCCTCCTGCTCCTCTTCAACGCGTTTTTCTTCCGGCTGCCCAAAGCCGTTATCCGCAGCTCTCTCTTCTTCTTTGGCCTCCGGTTCCGTCTCCGGCTCTTTTTCCGCCGCTTCTTCCTTTGGCTGCACTGTGGCAGTCCCGTTTTCCTCTGGCGTCTCGTTCTCCGTCTCCAAAATGCCGGCAGTCTCTTTGCCTGCCGATTCTTCCTCCAAAGTCTCCTGCGCTCCCTGCTGTCCGGCTTCGGCCTTCACCTCCTGCGCCAGCGCCTCTGCCGGCGCCGTCACAGCCATCAGGCAGGCTGCCAAAAGACAGACAAGTGCATTGCGTCTTTTTCTCATGCGGAACACTCCTTAATCATTCATTTTCCATAACTTTTATAAAATTATACATTTCCATTTATTATACTAACAGTCCTATAGTTTGTCAAACGCTAGACAGCGATTTTAAACGAATCTTAACATATTGCCATGAAACTTTTCTGCATACTCAGCTATACAGATTTCAATTTTTTTGTTAAAATGGATAAGATAAGAAAAGATGCAATTACAATAAGGAGATTTTTCATTATGCAGAATGAACGTCGTCATATATCGGAAACAACATTATACGGCTTGGAGCTGTCATTGCTTTTTTTAATATTATGCGGTGTGGCAGTACAGGTGGTGTTTGGACAGCACCATATGTTTTTTTTGCTTCTGCGTCTTGTGTACGCCCCAGGCATGCTCTTTTTGGCAGGCCTGTGTGCCTCGCAGGAAAGCGGCAGCGTCCCTGTTCTTTTAAAACACGCTGTCTTTTATGCCGTACTCTTCCTGTTTTTCGGATTGTGCAATCAGGTTCTTCTCAATCATAAAAAACCGTTCCAGAGCGTGATCCGCCTAATTACAATGGTAAAGATTCCGACTCCTTCCGAAATGTTTTTTACTGCCGCCGTATTATTTCTATGCTCTGTGCCGGCAGCAAAATATATGGAACACATTTATAAAAGAAAGCGTCTGCTGCTGCTCCTTGCAATCCTGGCGCCCGCCGTTTCCTTTTTCCCGCGAAACGTCTTCGGTTATCCGATAATCGGCGTATTCACAGGTTGTAATACGTATGACTGTATTGCGCTGCTCCCTTATGCCGGATATTTTATTGCCGGCATTTTTGCAGGAAAATGCGCTGCGCCATTCTCGAAAAGACTGTTTGCCGGCTGCTTTGCCGTTACGCTTGTTTCTGCGGCGGCCGTATTTACCCTGTTAAAACCGGCAGCACTTATTACGGCCGCTGCATTTCCCGTATATCTTCTTTATCTGTGGGCATGTAACTGCGCACCCTACAGAAAGCTGACCGAACTTCTTTCCGCCCTCTGCCGGAAGGGAGCCCTCCTGGTGAAAAATGGATACGAAGATTTTATGGCAGGAAGGCAGAAGGCGCTTCCCCTGTATTTTGCCGTATATACCGTGATGTTTCTCTTCACGGCCGCCTGCGTGTTCTTCTCTTTTATCGAGTACGGCAACAGTATCGCATGGACCCATGACGCCATTTCGCAGTATATTCCGAGAATACACTATTTTACAAATTATGTGCAGGAATGCGTATCACTGCTCCTAAAAGGCGACTTTAACTTTCCGTCCTACAGCTTCCGCGTCGGTCTGGGCAATACCGTTCCTCTAAGCTACGAACCGGTTTACTGGCTGTTTGCTTTGTTTGATTCCTCCAATGTGGAAGCAGCCTACAACATTATAACACTTTTCCGTTTCTTTCTGGCCGGAATTTCCGCGTCGGTTTTCTTTCTGTACCACAAAAAGGGATACTTTGAGAGCCTTCTCGGAAGTATGATGTATACTTTCTGCGGCTTTGCGATTTATGCCGGCGTACTTCATGCACACTTTATCGTACCGATGATTTTCCTGCCGCTGTTAATGCTTGCAACGGAAGAAATCTTTCGCAGGAACCGCTGGTATCTGTGCACGATTTTCGTCGCTGCCGCACTGCCCGCCAATTATTATTTTATCTATATGAGCACGATTGCAATGGGCATTTATTATATCGGTCGCTTTCTGTTTACGAGGGATAAGGACAAGAAAAACTGGAAATATTTCTTTACGACTACCGCAGTTTTTGCCGGCTCGTATCTTTTGGGCGTCGTCATCGGAAACATTTCCCTTTTCACCTCCTTTGCGTCCTTTGTAAGCTCCGGACGGGCGGGAAATTCGGAGATAGCGGCCATGTCTTTGTTCTATTACAAAGACTCCTGGCTCGTACGTCTTTATACGTATTTTATTTCGGCTCCGGCTACTCCGGGCGCATGGCTGAAGCTTGGTTTTATTCCTTTCGCTTACCTTGCGGTGGTAATACTGCTTATGAAAAAGGGGAACAGACTTTTAAAATTCTTATTCCTTATCTGTACCGCTTTCTGCATTTTTCCGGCAGCCGCTTTTGTCATGGGCGGATTCAGCACCATTACCAACCGGTGGTGCTACATCCTCGCACTCTTAGTTTCCTTTATCACGGTAAGGGCGGTTCCCGAACTCAGAGGCCTTACCCGCAGGGAATTAAAGATTCTGGCCGCGGCCATCCTGCCCTACGTCCTGATTATTCTTATGAACCGTGATTACCGGGCGGAATATACGCTGGCCTCGCTTGCCGTTCTTCTCTGCAACTATGTCGTCATCTTATGCATGAACAAAGAACTGCGCCTAATCAACAGCCAGACTGCAAAGCTTGGGCTGATAGCCCTCTGCTGCGCCTCTCTGACGCTGAATGCCTACTATCAGTATTTCGAGGGAAAAAATACCTCTGCAAATTCCTTTGTAAAGCAGGGGCGCGTGGTCGATGAAATTACGGACACGCCGATGAAGGTATTGGATCACTATCCTGACGATAGCTTTTACCGTGTTTCTACCGCCAGCATTCCCAGAAAAAACCTATGCTCATCTCTGATTATGGATTATAACAGCATCGCTACTTTTTCCAGCACGATAAGCGGCCCTGTCATCGACTATAACGCCGAACTTGGAAATACCGCATGGAATCTCGTACAGCTTGGCGGATTCGACAACCGGACGTTTATGAATGCACTAGCCTGTGTAAAATATTACGCACTTGCCAAAGACGAGCTTGCCTGCCTTCCTTACGGGTACGAAGAAATCGAGTCGGGAAAAAAAGGCAAAGAGCCATACCGCGTCTATAAAAATAATTACGCCCTTCCTCTCGGCTACACATATGATTCCGTGATGGGCCGGGCAGAATTTGAAAAATACGGCATGGCAGAAAGACAAGAACTTATGCTGCAGTCTGCGGTACTGGAATCCCCGCCTGAAAACGGAGGGCTAAACGCCGCTTCCCCGAAGCTTACGGCCAAAGAGGCAGAAATTACGGACTACAGCACAGACGGCATTGAAATCAAGGGCAATACCGCTAAAATATTAAAGCCGGGGGCTTCACTTACCCTTTCTTTCAACGGGCTTGAGGATTCCGAAACGTCGCTTATCTTTGACGGATGCTTAAACCCGGCAAAGAACAATGACGAATGCATCGTCAAGACAAAGATTACCTGCGGCGATTACAAGCGCACCCTGGAATTTCGTTCCGCCAACCATACGTATCATACCGGACAGGATGTCTACCTATTTAATATGGGATACCGGACGGAAGCGGCCCGCAGCTGCACCCTGACGTTTCTTGATACGGGAAGTTTCTCGGTGGACTCCCTGAAGGTCTACTGCCAGCCTATGGCCGGTTACGCTTCCGCTATTGCTGACCTTACAGAGAACAAGCTTGAAAATATAGAACTGTCCTCCAACACGGTTACAGGGAATATTGCCGTAGACAAAGAAAAGCTTCTTGTCTTAAGCATTCCCTACCAGAAAGGTTGGACCGCCTATGTAGATGGAAAGGAAACCCAGATAGAAAAAGCAAACCTTATGTACTCAGGGATTTTTCTCCAGCCGGGAGAACATGACGTCAAACTGGTGTTCAAGCGTCCGGGCATGAAAGCGTCTCTCTGCCTGTCCGCCGCCGGAATCGTTATTTTTATCATAGCCTTGATTATCTGGCGCAGACGTATTAAAATGAACAAGTAAAGAAAATTTTAGGAGAACCAGAATGATTAAATTTAATATTCCGCCTTACACCGGAAAGGAAAATGAATATATTGCCCAGGCCATCGCAAGCCATAAAATCTGCGGTGACGGGACATTTACAAAAAAATGCAGCCAGTGGATAGAGGAACATACGCATACGGCCAAAGCGCTCCTTACCACCTCCTGCACACACGCCACGGAAATGGCCGCGCTTCTCAGCGATATTTCACCGGGGGACGAGGTAATCATGCCCTCTTACACCTTTGTATCGACCGCCAATGCTTTCGTTTTAAACGGAGCCGATATCGTATTTGTGGATATCCGTCCGGATACGATGAATATTGACGAGAACCTGATTGAGGACGCAGTCACCCCAAGGACAAAAGCTATCGCCCCTGTTCACTATGCAGGCGTCTCCTGCGAGATGGACAAGATTATGGAAATTGCAAAGCGGCATAACTTAAAGGTTATTGAGGATGCCGCTCAGGGCGTGATGTCCGAATACAAGGGACAGCCGCTCGGCACGTTTGGAGACTTTGGGTGCTTCAGCTTCCATGAAACAAAAAATTACAGCATGGGAGAAGGCGGATGCCTCTTAATCCGCGAGAAAGAGATGATTGAAAAGGCTGAAATCATACGGGAGAAAGGCACAAACCGCAGCAAATTCTTCCGGGGCGAAATCGATAAATACACTTGGGTGACGGCAGGCTCCTCCTATCTTCCCAGCGAGCTGAACGCCGCATACCTGTATGCGCAGCTCGAACAGGCGCAGCTTATCTATGATGACCGCATGGCGTCATGGAACCTATACGATGAGCTTTTATCGCCGCTCAGGGATAAAGGGAAACTATGTCTTCCGGCTGTTCCAAACGGATGTAAACATAACGCGCACATGTTTTACATAAAGGCGGCCGATTTAGAAGAACGCTCCGCTCTTATCCAATATTTGAAGGAGCACAATATCTTCTCTGTCTTCCACTATATTCCGCTGCACACCGCTCCCGCGGGCAGCCGGTACGGAAGATTCCACGGCAAAGACGTCTATACGACACGGGAAAGCGAACGTCTCCTTAGACTTCCCCTGTACTATGGGCTGAAAGCCGAGGACGTGCGCTTTATATGTGAAAAGATAACACAATTTTACCAATAGATACAGGAGAGCCGTGAAAAGATGTTATATTCCATTATTATACCCTGTTACAATTCTTCAAAAACGATCCGAAAAGTCGTGGAGCTTACCATGCAGGAGATGGAGCGTCAAAAACGCACTCCCTATGAATTTGTGCTGGTAGACGACTTTTCCCCTGACGGCGGGGCAACTGTAAAAGAGTTGGAAGCCCTTGCCGATGAGTATGCCTGCGTAAAAGTCGTAGAGCTTGCAAAAAACTCCGGCCAACACAACGCCGTGATGGCCGGGCTCAATTATGCGTGCGGCGACGCTTTAATCGCAATGGACGACGATATGCAGACACACCCTTCCCAACTCCCTGTATTATTTGAGGAATTTGACAAGGGCTATGACATCGTCTACGGCTATTACCCGCAGAAAAAACACAGTCTGTTCCGCAATTTCGGAAGCTATGTAAATTATCTGTCCGTGCGCATCCTAATCGGGAAGCCCAAGGACATGAAAACCTCCAGCTTCTGGATTATCCGCAGATTTATCCGTGACTACGTAATCGAATATAAAAGCCAGTATACCCATCTGCAGGGACTTTTCCTCAGAACGACGCGCAACATCAGCAGCGTCCCCGTAAAGCATTTTGAGCGGGAGGTCGGGACCTCCAACTATACCTTAAAAAAGCTTATCGGGCTCTGGTCCAATATCATGGGATATTCCATCGTACCGCTCAGGCTTGCCACCTACTGCGGATACATCTTTTCCCTGTTAGGTATATTCGGAGCGGCCTTTACCGTTATCCGGAAGCTTATCGTCCCTTCAATGGCAATCGGCTGGCCGTCCATGATGGCTGCCATCTGCTTTTTTTCCGGAGTAAATCTATTGTTTCTGGGACTGATCGGCGAATATCTTGGCAGGATGTTTCTCGGCATGAGCCGCTATCCGCAGTTTGTTGTCCGAAAAATATATACACAAAAGGAGGATTCTTAAAATGAAGAAAATTATGATTCTTGGCGCAGGCATCTATCAGGTCCCGCTTATCAAAACGGCAAAAAGACTCGGCATCTACTCCATCGTTGTGAGCATACCCGGAAATTATCCCGGCTTTGAACTGGCGGACAAGATTTATTATGAAAACACAACCGACTATGATAAAATCCTTGAAATCGCAAGGGAAGAGCAGATTGACGGCATCGTGACCGCGGGAACGGACGTTGCGGTAATCACAATTGGAAAAGTCTGCGATGAATTAAACTTGTGCGGTCTTTCTTTTGACGCCGCACAGGTTGCCGCAAACAAACTTCTGATGAAATCAAAATATGAAGAGCATGGCGTCAGGACCGCCAAATTCCGCCGGATTCCTCTGGATGCGGACGATGTCGCCGGCCGTATCAGCGGGCTTAGCTTCCCCCTGATCTTCAAATCTGTTGATTCGTCAGGAAGCCGCGGCATTGTAAGAGTTGACTCTGAGGCGGATTTTGATGCCGCCATCGAAAATGTAAGAGAAAACACAAGATCCGATTCCTATATCGTGGAGGAGTTTATAGAAGGCGAGGAATTTGGCGCTCAGGCCTTTGTATACCACGGGGAAGTCTCGTTTATTCTTCCCCACGGAGACTATGTATTCAAAGGCGATACCGGAGTTCCAATCGGGCATTTCGCCCCTTACGAACTTGATGCGGCTGTAATCGAAGATGCCAGGAAACAGCTTACCGCTGCCATCCGCGCAATGGGTCTTGACAACTGCGCCATCAACGCAGACTTTATCCTCAGAGACGGACAGACCTACGTGCTGGAAATCGGCGGGCGCTCCGGCGCTACCTGCCTGGCGGAGTTAGTGTCCATCTATTACGGCTTTGACTATTACGAAAAAATACTGCGGTGCGCCTTAGGGGAAGATACGGTGTTCGACTGCGGCTCCCATGCCGTTCCCAATGCAAGCATGCTGCTGATGAGCGAAAAAGACGGCGCTATAATAAGCCAGACAAACCGGAATCCGGAAAATCCGGATATCTATGAGGTACAGTTCGATTACAAGCCCGGCGACAATGTGCACAAATTCCATGTAGGACCCCACCGTATCGGCCACGTCATCACAAAAGGAAGCACTCTTAAAGATGCGGTGGACACCTTGCAGGAAGCGCTGACACACATTGAAATCAAGGTTGATTAGCTTTTGCCTATTTGCTTTTAAAACTTTTCACG
>CAJTUQ010000013.1:21261-36707 GCA_910579335.1 uncultured Dorea sp.
AAAAACTGCGGCAGAATCCATTTTGCCGCAAGAGCCGTGACTGTAAGAATGACAAGATACCTTACGTACCATTGAAATGCAAACAACTCCATTGTCACAAGATTCAGAGCGAGATAGATACATGATATTATCACGCTCTTTTTTAACGGTATCACCCGTCTTCCCGCAACCTTCTTTTCCAGATACCCCTGGAACACCAGCAGAATAAAATAACTTGACGCCGTCGTATAGGCGGCGGCCATATACCCGAACCGCCGGATACAGACATAGTTCAAAATTACATTGACAACCATTGCGGCAATCGTACCCGCCGCTACATAAGAAGTTTTTTTGTAATAATTCTGGATTGCCGTATAGATATAGCTGTAAAACCGAAGCAGCGTCCCTGTCACCATCGGCGCTATCAAAAAGACAGCCATACGATATTCTTTCGGCCCAAGCACTGCCACGATTTCCGGCGCCAGCGCCACAAGAAACCATGACAGTATTCCAAAGCCATGCATAAGAACTGTCCACGGCTCTTTTATATCTTCCGCTTCATTCCCTGATATTTTCTCATACATCCACGGCAGAAAAGCATTCCACACCGAGTCCTCCACAATCCAGATAATAAAAGAAATCGTTGTGCCAAGGGCAAAGATACCCGTGTATTCATAACCAGCCAGGAACTGAATCATGATTTTGTCCGCCTGATTCATAATCTGGATAGAAATCGCCTCCGGAATCAGCGGCAGACTGTATTTAAGGGCGTATTTCCAATATTCCGCCTGAATAAATCTTCTCCCCTGCCTCCACAAAAGCACCGCCACAAGAAAGCCGCCGATCACCTGCGGCACATAAAATCCCCAGACGCGCAGCTCTACCAGCTTGTCCAGATATCCGTCGGCGCGCCCCCGCCAGATAAGGAAAATAGACAGCATGGTAGCAGGGACGATGGTCACCGTCGTTATAAAAATACTCGCCTTATACCGCATCATCTGTTTTTCGCGCCGCTGCATAAAGAGAATGCTCGTATATCCAAACACATAGAAAAACGCCATATAGAACATCATATCCGTCATTCCCCAGAATTTCTGCACCTGCGGCCGAAAAACCATGCACAGCACAAAAAAGGCGGCAATGGAAAAGTAAGAAAGAGTCTGGACCGCAGACACATACTCGTTATACTTCTCTCCCATATCATATTTCGCCCTGTCCACACTTCTGAAAAGACACAACGACATAACCGGAACCATTATAAGAAGCCAGGATTCATAAACCCTGATTTCCCCGTACTGCGCCGCAGATAACAGACGCGTATAGACCGGCGTGGTCAAAAACGTGATTCCACGGATAAAAAGCTGTCCTACAATATAAAAAATTCCCGCTTTCAGCGCAAGTTGATTTAATTTTTGATTCTGCATATTTTCCCTCTGCCCAACGCCCGATTTCAAACAAAATTCCGTATTCCCCTCTCTGTACAAGGGTATGATACATTATTGCATAAAAACTCTCCCTGCGCAAGACACACATATCTTGAGTTTCATGCACAGTTATGTTAAAATTGAGTACGCAATCCACTTTTGCAGTACGTGAGAAGGAGAATCGATAATGGCATTCGTAATTGAAAAAAAATTGAAAAATGTTATGACATTTTATTATCTTATGAAGTTGGATAAAAAAGTGCCCGCCGACCGGGAATTTATCCGAAAACGGCAGGGGAAAAAGGTGCACGAACTTATGAAGCGCGCCTACAAAATCCCGTTTTACCGCAAGCGGTTCAAGGAAAACCACCTCACGCCCGACGACTTTCACACACCGGAAGATTTGGTGAAATTTCCAATTACCACAAGGGCGGAGCTCAGGCTTTGGATGCAGGAGGAATATGAAAAGCATCCCGATATGCACAAACGCTGGACCGTACTTTCCACAAGCGGCTCTTCCGGAGTTCCGTTAAAATTCATCCAGACGCAGCGGGAGTCGGCCTGTGTCGACGCCAACTGGATACGCGTCCTTATGTACGCAGGTTATCATCCTCTGCGCGGCAAGCTCTTCTCCTTTGTGACCAGCCACAAAAAAATCGACCCGAAAAAAGGAGACTCTATCATTCAGAAATTCGGGCTTATGCGGCGCAAAGTCGTCTCGGAAGACAACTGCTCCGGGGACGGCATCCGCGACATTATCAAAGAGTTGAATGCGTACAAGCCGGACGTCCTGTGTTTCCGCCGGAACTGTCTTGTCCGTATGGCGCTCTATGCAAAGCGCCATAACATAAAAATATACAAGCCGAAACTGTACACGCCTGTAAGCGAGATGGTTGACGACATGACAAAGAAGATTCTCACGGAAGCCTTCGGGGACGGCCTGTTTGACGCCTACGGCAGCTCCGAGACCGGAAGCTGTGTCGTTAAGCTTCCCGGCGAGGAACTTTACTACATTAACAGCGATACCCATGTCGTCAACATTTATGATGAAGACAACCGTCTGGCTGACGACGGAAGAGTGATTGTTACAACTTTATTTAAGAAGGATTTTCCGTTTATAAATTATGAAATCGGAGACAGGGCTTCCTCCGTGACATTGGACGGCGTACGTTATATCAAATCGATTCAGGGAAGGGTCAACGACCTTGTAAAGCATGAAAACAGTGCCGAGACTTCCGCACTCTACCTGATGAAGATTCCCAACGGTATCGTGGGTATCGCTCAATTCCGCTTTATTCAGGAATCCTATCACGATATGCGTATACAACTTGTGAAAGACCCAAATAATACTACTAACACAAAGGAAACGATTGAACGCTTTTTCCGGAAAAAGATGTCGGAGCTTTTCGGCGACGAATTTACTCTCCATTTTGAGTGGCTGGACGTCATCCCTCCCGACAAAAACGGAAAGCTTCGCTGTTTCGCATGTGAAATCAAAGACAACACATAAGCAAAGGGGAAAAACCATGAGAAAAAATATCGGCGTCATCGGAGCCGGCTCCGTGGGAAGCGTCCTGATCTCCCACCTGTTTCCGGCATATCCTGACAATTTTTATCTGCTGGCCACCGGAAACCGGGCGGAACGAATGAGAAAAAACGGGCTTTCCATCAATGACCAGACACTGAAACCGCAGATCTATTCGGACAGGGCCCAGAATGTATCTCTTGACCTTCTAATCGTTGCGGTAAAAAGCTACAGCCTTGATTCTGTCATTGACGATATCCGTCCGCTGATTCAGCCGGAAACAATAATCCTGCCGCTGTTAAACGGCATTACGGCAACCGAACGCCTGCAGTCCTATTTCCCGGACAACCGCGTGTTGTACGGCGTTATGATCCGGACAGACGCACACCGCACCGGACACAAAGTATACTACACTACGAAAGGCGAGATCCAGCTTGGATATGCCTATAATGACCCTGTCAAGCCTGAGGTGGAGCAAGTGCGCAGACTTCTTGCAGACGCCGGGTTAAATGCAAATATCTATGAAGACATGCGGCGTATCCAATGGCGCAAATGGATGCTGAATACCGGCGGTTCACAGGCGGCGGTTGAAATCGGGGTGGAATGCGGATACTTTGAACAGGTGGACGAAATCGTGGAAATCATCCGTCTGTGCATAGATGAAATCGTAGAGCTTGCAAAAGCGGAAAAGGTCAATATAACCGCAGAGGACCGGGATGACATCATTCAATTCCTGCTCGGCTATCCGGCCCACAAAAAAATGTCCATGCTGCAGGACGTGGAAGCGGGAAGACCTATTGAGATAGAAGAATATGCCGGCACCGTAATCCGGCTTGGGAAAAAACACGGCATACCCACTCCGGCAAACCGTTTGATCTATCTTTCCATAGCCGCAAAAAAGAAAGTATCCGAACTGAAGAAGCATCTATAAAAATAATCCGGAGGTCAGCATTAAAATGTACGCAAAAAAGAGAAATGGCGCTATTGACTTTTGGCGTTTTATATTTTCTTTAGTCATTGTTTCCTTTCATACATTCCATTACGAAAGCATAAACGGCATCCAGCCGTTTATAGGCGGAAATTCTTCCGTAGAATTTTTCTTTCTTGTCTCAGGCTTCCTGATGGCACAATCCGCAGACCGGGTAACCGATGCCAAAGACCGGCTCGGAGCGGAGACGGCCCGGTTTATGACACGGAAGATAAAAGGACTGTATCCCGAATTTGCAGTCGCATGGGTCATGGCATTTATCGTCATGCATTTGGCGAAAAAAACTTTTTCCCTTACTTCCATCGTCAAAGACTTTCTGACAGGCTTATGGGAATTATGCCTTCTGCGCATGTCCGGGCTGGCAGGATACAGGGCAAATGTGGTGACTTGGTATATTTCTGCCATGATACTTGCAATGCTTGTACTGTATCCTCTCTTAATAAAATATAAAGATACCTTTTTTGTCCTTGCCGCCCCTTGCATAAGTATCTTTCTGCTTGGCTACATGTATCAGGTCTTCGGCAATCTGAACGGAGGAACCGCATGGGAAGGCTTTTACTACCGCGGGCTTATGCGTGCTTTCGCTGATTTATCGCTTGGATGTATTGCATGGAAGCTGTGCCAGGCCATAAAGAAATATGAATACACCAGGCTGGCGCGCACAATCTTTTCAATTATAGAACTGGGGGGATATCTTTTCTGTCTTTTCCTGATGTCTGGCCGCGTCTCCCCTGATATGTCTTTCGTACTGTTAATGGTATTTTTTATATGCGTGCCGATTACCTTCAGCCATGCGGCGGTAACGGCCGGGTTATTTGACAACAGATTGTGTTATTTTCTCGGAAAAGCAAGCTTTTCCCTATATATCGGCCATATTTTCTGGGTAAAATCACTGGAAGCACTTTTCCCTTCCTTTACGCTCAAGCAGCGGCTAGCCGTCCTTTTCGCCTGCCTTGTATTGACGGTGATAACGATTATGAAATTATCGGATTATATAAGGAAAACGGCGCCGTCCGCCGTATCTTCCGTAAAAAAATTAATGATACGCCAATAAAATAAAACAATGGCATTCAGCCGCCTGCTTCCGGCGTCTGAATGCCATTGTCCTATTTTATCTTTTCAGCATTCTCTTTGTTTGTTTCCGCTATAATAAAATGAGGCCGCCGTTTCGACTCCATATAGGTCTTGGCTATATACTGACCCATAATGCCCATGCAGAACAATTGTATGCCGCCGATAAATATGATTACGCAGATCGTAGACGCCCAGCCTGCGACCGGATCCCCGAATACCATTCTGCGCACTATGATAAATACAAGAATCATAAAGGAACACGCCGTCATAAACATCCCGAACCATGACGCAATACTAAGCGGCGCCTGTGAAAAATTAATGATTCCGTCAATCGCATACTTCAGAAGCTTCCAGAAGCTCCATTTTGTTTCTCCTGCCATCCGCTCTACATTTTTATACGGCAGCCAATAAGTACGGAAGCCGACCCACCCGAAAATACCTTTCGAAAAACGGTTGTATTCGCTCATAGATACGATAGCGTCCACCATCTCTCGCTTCATCAGTCGAAAATCTCTGGCTCCGTCCACTACGTCCGTATCTGAGATGGAATTAATCAGCTGATAGAACCTTCTGGCAAACCAGCTCCGTATGACCGGTTCTCCCTCTCTGCTGGTACGCCTTGTCGCCACACTGTCGTACTCACCGCTTTCTAATATTTCCAGCATCTGCGGCAGCAAAGACGGCGGGTCCTGCAGATCCGCATCCATTACCGCCACATATTCGCCCTGAGAATTGCTAAAGCCAGCATACATTGCGGCTTCCTTTCCGAAATTGCGGGAAAAGGACAAGTATACGACGTGCGTATCCTCCGACGCCAGCTTGCGCAGGATGGAAACCGTTTTATCCTTTGAACCGTCATTCACAAAAATCAATTCATAGTCACCGGATAAAAATTTCAGGGTATCCGTAACTTCCTTATAAAAATACGGCAGCACTTCCTGTTCATTATAACAAGGAATAATCAACGACAGCTTCATATTGTTCTCTCTCCTTCTTAACGGCTTGTACACTATGGGTACAGTATTTCATTATCATAGAATACCGATTTCTTATTTAACTCCTCAAACATTTTTTCATATCCGTATTTTTCCGACAGTGTCTGCTCCTCTGAAAACAAATTCGTTCCCAGCCCCAGCCTGTCTCCCTCAATCTCGACGCCAAGACTTGCCAGCGTAGTAGGGAAGATATCCATAGTCGTAAAGCTTCTCCCCTTCTCACGAATCGGCTGTATTGGCGAATTGATAAATGTATTATATACTTTTCGTACGGTCTCGCCGTTATGCTTGTCGTACGACAGCTCCGCATAATAGTCAGAATCCATACTGCAATGATCTCCGACGATTACAACCGTAGTGTTTTCATAAAAATCCTGCTGTTTGATCCACTCCACAAACTCGTTCACCTGCGCCGACGCACATGCCCACACATTAGAATATTGAACATCGTACTTGTCGGGACATCTTTCGCATACATAGCCGTCCTGATGATGGGTATCCACAGTCAGCATAGAAAAATTAAACGGCTTGTCCCCGGAGGCCAAAGACAGTAGTTTCTCTTTGGCAAAGTCATATAATTTGATATCCTCAAATCCCCACCAGACTCTGTAATCCTGCGGAATCGCCCCCTCCTCTTTTGCCCTGACATAGTCCCATATCTCATAATTGCCGTGCTGGGTAAAATAAGAAGTCCGTCCGCCGAACTTGAATTTGGAGCCTGCCAGAAAATAATTATGGTAGCCTTCTTTCTCTAATATATCGCCCAGACTGGTCGCTCCCGGCATGAAAGCCTCATATTTGCCCATAGAGTTATCCGTTCCGCCGGAAGCGGCGTTATATTCAAACAACTTCAGAGGAAGCCCGGCAGTCTCCGCAACTAACGCTGCAATCGTCCATCCGCATGCCGGAGCCACGACAGCTCCCTCAAGCAGCTTTGAATGTGAAAAACTGACATTCTCCTTCGCAAGCTGCGTCATCTCCGGTATGTAGTTCTCATCAAACACGCCCCCGTTGGCCTTATCCTGCGAGGACGTCTCGGCGGACTCCATATAGATACAGATAAGGTTGCGCTTCTTTTCCGGAAATTTAATCTTCACATCTTTGGCATCCACATATTCTTCCTTGATAAAGTTAGACTGTTCAATCTGGTTGCGCGCATAAGTGATAATCCCGAAACACTCATCCGCCGAATATACAAGTCCGCCGAGCCACGCCGCAAAAAACAAAGCCCAAAAGAACACCGGTGGACGGAAAGGCCAGAGCTTCCATCTCCATTCCTTCTTATTTCCGCCGTTTATTACCAGGCTGTACATGCTTTTGGCAGGGAAATACATGGCCGAAAGCTCTAAAAACAGCAGAAATACAGCAGGGCACAGCGCCGTTTTTATATAGCTTTGGACAAATTCCTCCGATGTTCCCTCAAGCGGCATATTCAGATGAAATACGATTTCCTCAAAACCGATGTTTCCATAATTGTTTTTGGCCCATAAAAGGCTGAACGAAAGAAGGAGGCATAAGAAAACGGATATTTGAAACAGAACCTTTCCTATTATTTTAATCCCTTTTTTCATCTTTACCCGTATCCTTCCCAACCGGTTCAATCTCTATGTGCATCTGAACCTTTTTCTTATATACCGCCGCAGCTATTCCGCAGACGACCGCAACGGGCACAGAGAAAATAAGCGCCGTATATCCATACTGGACGGTATTTACCCCGTCAGGCAATGCAATCATCTTCACCTTTCCAAGAGGGTACAACACCCCTATCGTAATGACAGCATCCAAAAAGCCATAGCAAAGCAGCTCAATAAACGACGTACGCCAGCCGGAAGCCTTTTTCTTAGAACACTTCTCCGCCACCAGATACGTAATGGCCGCCGGACCAAATATAAATAAAAACTGGAACATATCCTTTCTCCTTACCTTCTCTCTGTATTTTTTATTACTTTTCTTATCCTTTTCCCTATCCTTCCACAGCCGTGCAGCCAAAAACAGAGAAAGAGCGCTATCAAAAACAGACTTCCGTTGATAAGTAATGCCGCCGCCCTTGAGCACCATTTCCCTTTATATCTCATAAAGACCTGCAGCTGCAAATCATTAACCTCTTCCTTGCCATTAAGCGCAAAGCTTCCTTCATACGTATCTAAACACCGGCTCTTGCGCTGCTGGAAGTACATCTTTCCCTTCTGCTTTCCATCCGCCGAAATCCGTATCGTATACTTCTGCTTTCCGGCCGGGACGACCTTTTTTGTTTTTACCAGCAGCTCGCCGGATGGCGCAACATCCTGTGCCGTCACTTTACCATCATAGATTTTTTTCTCATTCTCGTCAACGATTGACAGCCGGAAGCTGTCATTGGCTTTTTTAGCTTCCTCGTCCCTCCACGCCTGCAGGCCGATACGGTTCCACGGCTTGGAGGCAGAAAATTCCTGCGTAATGACTCTGTCTTCGCCGCCCATCGTAATACTTTTTGTGGGGATATTTTTCATGCACCGGACACTCCAGTCCTGCCGCACGACTTCCGTATTGGCCATCCTGTGATAGCTCAATATGCATACGAACAAAATACATGCCAGAACAGCGCAGACGGCCGTATAGTCCTGTCTTGACGCCCACTTTTCCTTTGCTTTGGCCGCCGTCTCAGAAAGAACGTCCCCTCCCTGCACGGCAATCAAAAGCATGATATATATGAAAGGCGCGGCATAGGAAGGCTTTACCTCCCAGAAACAGTAAAAGAAAATGCCTCCAAAAAAGGTCAGTACAAACACAAATTGATAGCGGTCAATCTCTTTCTTTCCAAGAAGATGACACAGGGCCGCAATTATTAAAAACATCGTTGCTATCCGAAAAGCGTAGCAGTACAGCCGGAACAAATCTCTCTTATCGCCCAGCATCCACGAATACAGCTTTGTATATTTCGTATTCTGGATACCCTTCATCATCACGTCGCCGCCATCCCCGTAGCTCCACGACACGATTAATTTCTCATTCAAAAACGAAGCCAGTCCGGATGTACTGTATTTCCTGTAATTTTCCAGCATCCTCTTCGTTGTTGCCCGCGTCTTTTCTTCCTTTGTGGCAAACTGCGCCGTATACTGGAAATCCGCCGTATTGTGCTTTCCCGTGCCGTGGGACGCCATCATAAGCCAATGGGTGACCGGATAATTCTCTTCGTAGGCTTCGGAAAAATAGCTTGCATTCAATGCCGAAATCGACTGGAACAGCAATCCCCCGGTCACTGCGCATACGGCGGCGCATTTCAACAGCTTATATATTCTTTCTTTATCTCTGATTGCCCAGAGAACCCCGCATATAAGAAAGGCAGCAGCCGGAATCAGTACGGTCGGACGGATAAAATATCCGATTATCCCGCACGCAGCCTCCATCACGCAGGCTAAAATCCGGTATGCCTTACGTTTCTCCTGGTAAATGCAGATTCCGAAATAAAGAACCGCCACCGTAAACGGGATGCTGATTACATTAGAGTATACCCATAAAACCAGCACGTAAAAAATAGGATTTAACACGCAAAGCGTCAAAATCTTAACACCGCCGCACAATCCTTTCAGCCTCACGCCTATCAGAAACATCATCACCGCCGTCACGACAATTCCTGCCGTAGTTAAAACCAAGAGCGGAAAATAGACGTCATTGATTCCCAATCTCGCTAAAAGCTTAAAAAAGTATACATACAGAACCGTCAGGAAATAATTGTTGGACACTCTCCCAAAATATGCTCTATGCGGTGTGGAATCCGTGATGGAGTACTCCTTGTTTTTCACGAAATACATTGCCGTATCCTGCAGGTTCAATGCGTCCGTATAGGGAACCGGACAAAAATTGCAGAGCATGACTGCAAAAGCCGCCGCCATAAGCCCGAACAAAAAACAAGCGCTGATTGTAAGCTGTCTCTTGTTAAAACTGTCATAGCAGCGATACAACAATGCGATAAAAAGACAAATCATAAAAGCTAAAAGAAGCAATAAAGTAAATCGCAGATAGGAAGGAAGGATATCTTCAAAAACTTCCTCATAGCCGACTGCAGCTGCCCCTATCCCAATCAAAATACTAAAAAATAATGTCGCAGCCAGTATCAGCCGGTATGACAAGACCCCTAGCTCTCTCCTTACTTTCATCCTGCTTTCCGCTCCCTTCCAAGCTCTCCCGCTTCCTCATATTATTTCCCATAAACTATAATGTCTCCGGGAATCCCGGAGGCATTATAGTCTTCTATCTTTATTTTTAATGAGATACTACTGTAGTTCCTATCGGGCACTTCTTATAAATAAATTGAATATCCTCATCATAAAGACGAACGCATCCTTTCGATTTCGGCCTTCCAATCGTAGCGTCTGCATATCCTCCTTTATAATTATGAATCCTGGAATGGAATGCATTTCTCGACTTGAAGCGGACAACCGGCTTCTCATAAGTTGATTTGTAAAACCAGCCCTTTTCTTTGCGGAAGATTTTAAATATACCCTTCGGCGTCTTGAAATTATGAGTGCCTGTCGCACAGCGGCATGAGCGAATCATCTTCCAGTGCTTTTTAGAGCCTTTATATATAATGACTCTCTGGGTGTACTGGCTGATCCAGATCAAGTATTTTGTCTTGCTCTTATATCCCTTTTTGTTGACGAAATCTTCCTTTACCTTCGTGGAATAGTCTTTCTTCGTCCAAACGCTCGCCCTGAAAGTAAGCCTGTCTTTTGATATCCAGTATGTTTTACCATTGGACAGCTTAATCTGATAACGGGCCCTGCCGTAATCTATCGTGGTGACTTTCGTACCTTTCTTTAAATATTTTACCCTCTTCTTGCTGCTCTTGGAAGTAAACAGCGGTGCTCTCGACTTCACGGTTGCCTTGTAGCCGATCGTGCGGACTTTCGTCCCCGGAGTTTTCTTCACGCTGATTGTAATTTTATCGGACAATTCCCCCCTGCCGCCGTTGTTCACCGCTGCGACGCGGTACTGGTATTTCTTTCCCGCAGACAGGTTTTTATCCGTATAGGTTAACCCTGTTACGCCCTTTTTAACAGCTTCCCATTTTTTACTGGAAGCATTGTATCTGTATACAATATAGGATTCGGCCCTTGCCGCCTTGGACCATGTAAGAATCGCAGATTTGTCCCCGTCAATTCCGGAAAGGTCTGTTACCTGCGCCGGTTTCTTCTCAAGTGCCGCCGCTCCTGCCGCAGACTCGTACGGATACTCCCTGCCGTCTGCATCCTTGAGCGTACAAACCGCTTTCACCTCAAATTTCGAAACGTCAGCAGGATTCTTTATAATATGGGAAGTCCCCGTCGCCGTCTCGGTCTTTCCGCCGTAAATTACGGCATAACTATCAGCCCCCGCCACAGCTTCCCATGAAAGCTTCACGGAAGAATCATCGGCCGTCACCTTTACGGACGGGCTTAACAGCAGGATTGCCGGAATCGTATCCGTACCGGGGTCGTCCTCAATATCCTCCGTCACCGTGATATCATATCTCTTTCCTGGCGTAACTGTAACGATTTCTTTTCCGCTTGTCAGGCCGCTCCGGTTGAGTACTTCATTATTCCCGTCCTTAACGACAAGCGTATATGTCCTGCCCTGAGCCGCCTGCCATGTGATTTCCATCTGCTCCTTGCTTCCTGCAACAGGCTTTGCCGTCAGGCTGGTTATCTCCTGCGCCTTGACAGCCTCCAGCGCTTCTACAGGCGCTTCCGGTTCAGCCACTGTCTGCTCCGGCTGTACTCCCTCTTCCGGAACCTTTGGCTCATCAGCCGGCTCTTTCCCATTATCTACGCCAGAAACGTCCGGAGTCTCGATGCCGGAGCCAGACTTATCTGTATTATCTCCGTCCGGTGTATCCGGATTTTCTGAAGGAGCCTGAGGTTCCTTCCCGTCATTTTCCTGTTTGTCGTCCGAAGAATCCTCTCCGTTCGGTGTATCTCCTTGAACTGCATCGCTTCCGCCCTGTGTGCCGGCTGCGTCTGCTCCGGCTTCGACCGTACCGTCCGTCTCGGAAGCCAACACGTCAAAGCCCGCCACATTCACAAGCATCATCATGCTCAATGCGACACAGAATGCTTTCGTTATCTTTCTCATATGCATTTCCCCTTTTCCTTTCTCTCTTCTAGTCTCATTTTATCTTAACAAAGCACTATAGTATTGTCAACGTATCCAATTATTAAGTTTTATTAAGTTTAATGACATCCCTTTTTTCTGCACAAATATTTCGCCGTCGGGTCTGTCGGATCCCAGGTGTGCCACTTCGGAAGCTTTTCTACCTTTGGTTTGCCAAGAGGTCCGGGATTGGAACTGTTGTAGATAACTACTTTCGTATTCCTTCTGCAATTGTCATAGAGCCACTTTGCATCTCCCGCCCTCAGCCGGATACATCCATGTGAAGCCGTTGTCCCAAGCTTATTGTAATTTCTCACGCTTAAGGATGTATTCTTCTGCTTAGAGTACATGACAGAGTGGAAAAGGTATCCGCTTTTAATCCGGGTGCACCACTGCCCGTAACTGTTGCCCATCAGCGTATGCCAGCGGTACTTTGCCGGAGTTCTCGCAGTTGTAATCGGAGTTGCATTGCCCGCAGAGCATGGGAATGCCTTTACCGGGATAATATAGCCCTTTTTTCCGTCCTTTGCGTACACGGTAACACAATTTTTCTTTTTGTTGACCTTAATGACATAGGAAGACCTTTTCCCGATAATCCCGCTTACATCCTTCACAAGCCTGCCGTTTTTATCGTAATAGAGCTTATATCCTCCCACATATTTAAAGCCGCCCTTTTCATTTCCTGAAGCTTTGTCTGCCGAAACCGGCCTCTTTGCAGCTTTTGCAGACGATGCAGGGCCATAGCAGCTCTTATTTTTTAATTTGCGGTACGCCTTTACCTTGTAATAGTAATTTTTGTTTCCCGATGCTTTTTTATCATTGTAAGACAGTGTCGATCCCTTCTTTACCGTCGCAATCTTTTTATATTTTCCTTTTTCGGATGTACTCCGGTATACGCTGTAGCCATTTGCCCCGTACGTCTTCTTCCACTTGATTTTCACAGAATCAGACAGCGCCTTTACACTGGTAATTTCCGGTGCGGCAAGCATCTTTTTTACCTGCTTTACCGGTGAATAGACACCGTATATTTCCTTCCCGCCAGAAGATGCGTAAGCACGTATTTTATAATAATAGGTCTTATTAAACTCCGTATTCTTATCCTCAAATACTGCCGCATCGCCAAAAGCTATTTTTTTTACCTGCTTATAGCCTGCCGTCTTTGAAGTGCTCCTGTATATTTCATACCCTCCGGCTCCCAAAACCACACGCCATTTCAATGAAATCCCCGAATAGGAAGACGCACTGTCAAGCACGGTACTGCCAAGAGAAACTACATTCTCCTGCGTTTTTTCTGGCTGCTCCCGCACTGCGGCGTCAGCCCCATAGACACGGAGCGGTGCAGTTGCAAGTGCCGCCGCAAGTAATAATCCCCATCCTCTTTTTCCCAATAATGCCACCGCAAAACACCCTTTCATCAATGATTTGTATATGTAAAGTGCATGTAATCCTTACTGGACTTCCAGTCTCCGCCCCAGAAAAAGCCATGTTTCTTCCAGATAGCCACCACCTGCTTCGTTACCGAATAAGGGTCGACTCCTGGCTGGTATTTGCCTTCGGTTACGCCAATCATCGGATTCGAATTCCAGTTCAAATCCACCACGCATCCATAACTGTGATGCGAGCGGTTCCTGCCCGACGCCATGCTCCGCCAGTTATAGGTATCCGTATCCTCTGCCCTCACCGGAAAGCCAATCGCATACATATCCTGGAAAGCCCCCATAAATTCTTTCGTCAAATCCTTATGTACCCGAAGCTGCATAACACTCGGCACTCCGTCTTCATCCTTGATAGGAACCGTAATCTCTACCAGATACCGCTCCATCTCAGCCTTTGAGGTCGGGACGCCGTCCGGGAACAGCACATAAAGCCGCTGCCCGTCCGTAAACGTTTCTTTCTTTGCCGCCGAAAGCGCCCCGTAATGCTTTTTGGAACCGGCTTTCCGGTACGCCTTGACTTTAAAATAATAGGTGACTCCCATTTTCAGCTTTTTCGCAGTATAAGAAAGCCTTCCTCCTCCGCTTACCTTTCCGGCCCGGACATAATTTCCATCTTTTGTCTTGCATTTATAAATCTCGTAACCTTGCGCCCCGCTTACCCGTTTCCACGTAATCTTTGCCGAAGTTTCAGATGCACATTTTGCTGATTTGACAGTGACCGCTCCCAGCTTCTTGCCAGCTTTCACAACTGCGGACCATGAGCCGTACTCCTGTTTTGTTTTTGTCTTTTTCTTTACCTTAACCTTGACATTCCTGTAAGCGCGCACTTTATAATAATAAGTCTTCCCGAATTTCGCTTTCGTGTCGGAATAACTCGTCTTTGACCCTGACTTATAAGTCTTTACCTTCTTAAATTTCCCTTTTGCCGATGTACTGCGGTATACGACATAGCCTGCCGCCCCTTTTACCTTCTGCCATTTCAGCTTTATTTTTGAATAGCTGGAGGACGCCTTTACTACAGGCGTTCCGAACTTGACCTGGAATTTTTCCGTTTTTGAGCCTTTAAAATTACCGATGCCGTCAATTCGGACAGAAGCCGTTCCCATCGCCTTATTATTGGAACAAGCCAGCTGATAGTCCCTTCCTTCCACAAGCCGTTTCCCCTCATATGTAAGGACTACCTCCGGCTTCACCTGCTTTCCCGTGTAATCCACTGACTTTGATACCTGAAGCTCACAGTTGTTAATGTCCGCCTGTATAATCTTAAATTTCACAGTTTTGACACCGATACAGGGGATCTCCTCATTTCCATCTTCCGGCTCTTTCGCCTCCCCCGCCTGCTTCGCCTCGTCCCGCCCTGTCAGTACGATGGATGCCTCGCCCGTTTCAATCTTATTCTGATACTCCGCCGTATAATATTTCCCGTCAAGAACCCTCTCCGGCTTATCCAGGGAAGCTTCTTTATCTGCCCCGCTCTCTTGTTTCAGCACGACTTCAATCTCCGGTTTAATCTCAGCGCCCGTATAAACATATTCCGTCTGTCCGTTTTTAAAGCGCACTTCTATCCCGTCAGCGCCCAAATCGTATTTTGAAGGAATACTCGTATCCGCTTCCTTCGATGCGACGCTTTTTGAAGGTGCTGTTCCTTCTTCCGTCTCGTCAGAAGGAACGTCCGCTTTCCCGTCCTCCTCTCCTGACGGCTCTTTCGTACTCTCGGATATGTCCGGCGTAATATCCGCACCGCCAGCTGTCTCATCCGTACCTTTCTCTTCTTCCTCCTCTTTTGCCTCATCCTCTTTACCCTTTTCAGGATTTTCAGGATTCTTCGTTTCATCCGCCAATTCCTCTCCTGGCGAAGACTGCGTATCCTCATAAGCGTCTTCATTGAACTCCGCCGCCGATACCGGCAGGGAGGAA
>CAJTUQ010000013.1:36717-39851 GCA_910579335.1 uncultured Dorea sp.
TGTCTTTTTTCTTATCTGCATGGCAACCACCTTTCCTCCTGCGTTGTATTTTTATTTCCTTTTCCGTCTTTTTCTGTCTCTCAGTAAAATCCGGTTAATCGCCTTATCGGACGCATGTCCGTCATAGTTAGAGAAATTCTCCTCCACGAACCGATACACCTTCTCAATCTCGTAGTCCTGATTCTCAAGCGCCTCCATTAATTCATCAAACGTATCGCACACTTTTCCCGGCGCACATTCTCTGACACTTCTGTGGACGCCCCTGGACAGCTCATAAAGCTCTCTGTCAGGCGTGTAGAATAAAATCGGCCTTCTCATCAGAGAATATTCAAAATAATTTGATGAATAATCCGTAATCAATATATCCGTCACATAATACAAATCATTGATGTTCGGATATGCGGCAAAGTCCATAATCCTGTCCTTGTATTTTGCCGGTATTTCAATAGGATCATCGACAAACGGGTGCATCTTCACCAGAAATACGTACTCGTCTTTGCAGAACTCATAGATTCTCTTTAAATCAAGCCATGAGTAATCATAACGCGCCGATTTCTGCCCGCCTCCGCGGAAAGTCGGGGCAAACAGGATAATCTTCCTGCCCTTAAGCTTCGGATACTCCTGATAGAACTCTTCCTTGAAATCACGAATCGTATTCTCATCTAAGAAGCCGTCAAGCCTGGGCATCCCCACCGGAAGGAAGGCCTCCTCCTCGATTCCGAACACTTCGGAGTATACCTTCACAAGCTCTTTTGAGCCCACCAGCACATAATCGTATTTTTTATGGCAGGAGCCCGACGGGAACGGAGTTCCTGATTTACCAAAACGGCTGTATCCTACGGATTTGAATCCTACCCCCGCATGCCATACCTGTATCAGCTTCGTCTTCTTTCTCAGATTTAAAAACCCGAATACCGGCACATAGTCATCCACAAATATATAATCCTGCTGCGCAATCTTAAAAATCAGCTTCGCCCAGCTCCATGCGCTCATATGGCTTCCCACCGCCTTGCGGAAGGAATAGCTGATACGGAATTTCTTATCCAGCCCTCTCTCATGCAGCCGTTCATCTATATATTTCAAATTCCCCCATAGATAATCCTTTGTCTCACTCATAAGCAGGACGTTCCTTCCTCTTTTCGGGAAGACATGGGACCAGAACTGATAGAAGAGCCGCATAAGCACAATTGCGGTATACATATACATACGCTTGAATTTACCTATTATCGTCAACGCTTCCTGCACGTACCGGCGCGTTTTCCAGTACTTGTTTTTTATCATAAAGTAGGTGTTAATGTAAAACCAGAGATATCTCTCTTCCTCCATGAGTGAGCTGAAGGATACATTATAGGCGTATTTACCGCCTCCATACCGGAAGATACGGGAATAATCTTCAAAATGGTAGGCGATTTCATGGGACGCATAGCACACAAATTCTGCTTCTTTGGCTGCCGCCACGATTCTCCACCGTCCGTTTTCTAAAAACTGCCTGCCCTTTACAGCAGCAATATTCCACGTAAAACGGTACACTCCGTCCGCCAGCTTTTTGGCCTTTACCGGGAAGGAATCTTTGATTTTCATTCCGATGATACTGTAGTCTTCCTCACTGCGGTAAATCTTTCCCAGACTTTCCAGCCGGAACTGAACCTTTCCTCTGTAATTCGTTTTAATCTCAAGAGAAAGGAAAATCCTCTCCCACTCTATCTTCGTCACTTCAAAGATAATTTCTGAATTTCCCATTACTTTTGTCCTCTTAATTTATTTATTTTACGGGTTACTCTTGTTTTCAGCTTCGCTTCCCATACGCCCTCCAGCACGGCCGTCGTAACATGGTTTGCCGGAATATAAGGAATCTTTGCGCCGTCTCTTATCAGGTACTTCTCTCCGTCCTTCTCCTTGCAGTATTCACTCTGGAGCTTAAGCGTCCTGTCCGCCAAATACCAGTACCACCTGTCATTATCTTTGATTCTCATCTGCCACCCCAGAAATTCATATCCCGGATGGCTGAATTTATTTTTCAAAAGACGCGTTGTCCCGTCATTGACTGCCGGCTCTTCTATCCGGTACTCTACCGACCCCGTATTCAATAAATGGAGACGTCCTTTCGAGCCGTCGTAGCTGTGCGACAATTGCCCGGACTTTAATCCTCCGTTATAAATCACCGTATATTCGGCGCATCCTTCTTTCCACAAAGCCTCGGCGACCATAAGCGAAATTCCCGTCACCGGAAGATACGGAATATGGTCGCACTCTGCAAATTTCTTAATAGCAGGATGCTTGTCTTTATCATACTCGTCCTTTAATACAAATGTGCCGTCTTCCAGATACCAGAACCATCTCCTGTCGATTCTGAAGCGGAACCTCCATCCGTCCGGAAGATATCCTTTTCTGCTGAACTCATTTCTTTTAAAGCGCGAAAGGCCGTCATTCATCACGCGTTTCTTCGGCCAGTATTCCTTGGAACCGGTCAGGAGTTCCTTCACCTCGCCCTTGGAGCTTTCGTAGGTTCCCCGCCCTACTTCCGGGTAAACGCCGCTGTTACAGTACACCTTATATTGAATCCGTCTCTTCCACCACTCGTAATCGTGCTCAGGACGCTCGCTGTTCTCCATCCGGCGGATTGCAGACAGGATAAACTCTGAAGATTCCTGTCTCCGTTTCTCCATAAGCGGCCTAACCTGCGAATAATCAATATCAGGCAGCGGCGCCGCAATGATATCCCGATCCTTGCTGAGCCTCCGTCCCGTCAGTCCAAACATATCCAATACGTAAGTCACTTTATCCCCATGACGGTATCCGGCATAAAACTGCTTCTCAAAAAGGATGCTGAAGCAGCATGCGTGGAAGGAATTGGTAAATACGCAGTCCGCGTACTTAATATATCCCAGCCATTCCTCAATTCCCATGTCATAGTTATATACTCTGTCAATGTCCTCATATTCCGAGAGACGTCCGTCCTTCAGCGGACGGTCCGTAATCTCTATAATCTTAAGGTTGTGCGCCTTTGCATACCGCACTGCCTGCTCTATCGTATCGTTGGCCTTTTCCATGACATAATACAAAAACAGGTAATGCTCTTCCTCTGGTTTTACAAGGATTTTATCGGAAAATTCTTTTTTATGAAGCAACACCGG
>CAJTUQ010000014.1:0-3461 GCA_910579335.1 uncultured Dorea sp.
AAAATCATAGACAATTTGTGCGCCCGTCAGGTGAACGGACAGGACAGTTCGGCCACAAAACATGTTCCAAGACTTTTTTTGCATAGCTGCTGCGCACCTTGCAGTTCTTATGTAATTGAATATCTTTCTTCTTATTTTTCTATAACCGTTTTTTATTATAATCCCAATATCTATCCGGAGAGCGAATATACAAAGCGTCTCTTCGAGCAGCAGATGTTGATAGACAAGCTTCCCGCAAAACATCCGGTGGCATTTGCGGCAGGCCCGTATGACAGCGGACGTTTTTATGAGATGGCAAAGGGTCTTGAGCATGTCAGGGAAGGAGGAGAGCGGTGTTTTCGGTGTTACGAGCTGAGGCTTAAGGAGACGGCAAAGATGGCGAAGGCAGGAGAGTTTGACTATTTTACGACTACATTGACGATTAGTCCGTTGAAAAAAGCGGATAAACTGAATGAAATCGGAAGAAAGGCGGGGGAGGAATCAGGGGTTCCTTATCTGATGTCTGATTTTAAGAAAAAAAACGGATATAAGCGATCCATAGAGCTTTCCAGAGAGTACGGGCTTTACAGGCAGGATTACTGCGGGTGTACGTTTTCAAGGAACTCAATTTAACGGGAAATTAAAGCGCATAAAGCAGTCCGGGTGTGCAATGCTTTTTGAAAGAGAAATAATTTTGAGATTGATTTTACGGAAAAATATGATAAAATTTGAAGAATGAATAATATCCCCGGCGTGTGCGTTTGGCTGCCGCGGGCAGGAATAGGAGAGATGAGAGATGGAGCAGAAATTGAGAGTAGGAATTTTAGGTGCGACGGGAATGGTCGGGCAGAGGTTTGTTTCCCTGCTGGAAAACCATCCGTGGTTTGAAGTAGTCACGGTTGCGGCGAGCCAAAGGTCTGCGGGAAAGACTTATGAGGAGGCCGTGGGCGGACGGTGGAAGATGAAGACACCGATGCCGGAGAAGGTAAAAAACCTTGTAGTTGCAAATGTAAATGAAGTAGAGGAGGTTGCGTCCGGAGTCGATTTTGTATTCAGCGCCGTGGATATGACAAAGGAAGAGATTAAAGCGATTGAAGAGGAGTATGCCAAAACCGAGACGCCGGTAGTGTCCAACAACAGCGCCCACCGGTGGACGCCTGACGTGCCGATGGTCGTGCCGGAAATCAACGCCGCGCATTTTGAGGTCATCAAGGCGCAAAAGAAACGTCTTGGGACAAAGCGGGGATTTATTGCAGTGAAGCCGAATTGTTCGATTCAGAGCTATGTTCCCTGTCTTGCTGCATGGAAGGAGTTTGGCCCGAAGGAAGTTGTAGTGACGACTTACCAGGCAATTTCCGGGGCCGGAAAGACTTTTAAAGAATGGCCGGAGATGGCAGAAAATATTATCCCGTATATCGGCGGCGAGGAGGAAAAGAGCGAGCAGGAGCCGCTTCGCGTTTTAGGCGAGGCAAGAGACGGGGAGATAGTAAAAGCAAAGCTTCCTAAGATTACATGCCAGTGTATCCGTGTTCCAGTCCTTGACGGACATACGGCCGCCGTATTTATTAATTTTGAAAAGAAGCCTTCGAAAGAACAGCTGATCGAAAAGCTTAAAAGTTTTAAAGGTTTTCCGCAGGAGGCAAAGCTTCCAAGTGCGCCGAAGCAGTTTATACAGTATATGGATGAGGATAACCGTCCCCAGGTGGTGCTTGACGTGGATTACGAGAGGGGAATGGGAGTGTCCGTAGGACGGCTCAGGGAGGATTCCATGTTTGATTTTAAGTTTGTGGGACTGTCCCATAATACGCTCAGGGGAGCGGCCGGAGGAGCCGTGCTCTGTGCGGAGGCTTTGACAGAAAAAGGATATATTCAGGCAAAATAAGAAGATAGGAAGAGAGGTGCTGACTATGGAAAATGACATTTTAAATTATTCGCAGAACCGGGAGCTGTCTTGGCTCAAATTTAACCAGAGGGTGCTGCAGGAGGCGCAGGATATTACGGTACCTCTTTTGGAGCGGATGAAATTTGTGGCAATTTTCTCAAGCAATCTGGATGAATTTTTTATGATCCGCGTAGGCAGCCTGTTCGACATGGCGCATGCGGATGCAAAAGCGAGGGACAGCCGCTCCGGGATGACGCCGGACGAGCAGCTTGAGAAAATATTTGAAGCGGTGGCGCCTCTGTGTAAGGAGCGCGACAAGACGTATTCCGATATTAAAAAGCAGCTTCATCCATACGGCGTGTGCGGCCTGAGCTATAAGGAGCTGGAACAGCAGGAGAAGAAGTATGTCAAGAAATATTTCAAGGATCAGATACTTCCCATTCTTTCACCGCAGATCGTAGATGCGAACCATCCGTTTCCGCATCTTTTAAACAAGGAAATTTACGTGACTGCCAATCTGAGGGATAAGGACAAGACTATGCAGGGGATTGTGCCGGTTCCGCAGTTTATATCAAACATTTTATATTTACCGGGACATGACATCCGCTATATCCGTATGGAAGAGATTATCGTTGAGCATTTGAACCTTGTATTTCCGAAGTATACGGTCACAGACCCGAATTATATCTGCGTGACGCGCAGTGCGGACATAAACCCGGAGGACGAGGCGCTGGAGGTCAATGACGACTTCCGCCATCTGATGAAGAAGACTCTCCATAAGCGCCGCAGAATGTCGGTGGTGCGGCTTGAGGTGGCGGAAAAGCTGAGTGCGGAGACGGAAAAATATTTCTGTGACAAGTTTAAAATCAAGCCGAGACAGATCTTCCGCTCAAAGATGCCTATGAAGCTGGATTATATCTTTGCAATCAGCGGAAATCTGCCGGAGCCGATGAAAAAATCCCTGACGTATCCCGCATTTTCTCCTCAGGGCTGTGCAAGGCTTCAGGACGGCGCCGTCATGCGCCAGATAAAGAAAAAAGATCTCCTCCTGTTCTATCCTTATGAGAGTATGGATCCGTTCTTAAAGATGATTAAAGAGGCGGCGTATGACCCGAATGTTATGACGATTAAGATTACGATTTACCGTCTGGCAAAGAAGGCGAGGCTGGTCGAGTATCTGTGCGCCGCTGCGGAAAACGGCAAGGAAGTCACGGCGCTTATTGAGCTTCGGGCCAGATTTGACGAGCAGAATAATATCGACTGGTCCGAGCGGATGGAAGAGGCGGGATGCAGGGTAATCTATGGATTCGAGGATTACAAGGTACATTCTAAGATCTGTCTGATTACATACCGCAGCCGGGGTGAGATACAGTATATTACCCAGATAGGGACCGGAAATTATAATGAGAAAACAGCGGGCATGTACACGGATCTTTCACTGATGACGGCAAACCAGAAAATCGGGCAGGACGCATCGGAATTTTTCAAAAATATGGCGATCAGCAATCTGGACGGAGTGTACGAGCACTTAATCGTATCCCCGACCAGCTTAAAGCAGACGGTGCTTCGTCTGATGGACGAGGAAATTGCGAAGGGAAGC
>CAJTUQ010000014.1:3471-38060 GCA_910579335.1 uncultured Dorea sp.
GGCGGACGTATTATTATGAAGATGAATTCCGTGACCGATACGGATTATATCGAAAAAGTGTCGGAAGCTTCGCAGGCGGGAGTAAAGATCGACCTTATCGTGCGCGGAATCTGCTGCGTACTGCCGGGCGTGCCGAAATATACGGACAATCTCAGAGTTATGAGCGTGGTAGGGCGGTACTTGGAGCATCCGAGAATTTTCAGCTTCGGCACAGGGGAAAGCCAGAAAATTTATATCGGCTCTGCGGATATGATGACCCGCAACACAGAGAAGAGAGTAGAGGTGGCGTGTCCGATTCTGGATGCAGATATTAAAAAGCAGATTAACCACTATTTAAAGATTATGCTTAGCGACAACATAAAGGGAAGGGAACTGAAAAGCGACGGGACATACTGCAGAAAAGAGCTTGTTGAGCCCTATATCGATTCCCAGGCGGCTTTTATGGAAGAGGCGCTGAATGCACAGCATAAGAAACCGGTACAGAAGGAAAAGACATTCTTTGACAGATTAAAGGACGTCTTTGGAAGCAGAATAAAGCAGAGGAGTTAGGAGTGTCTATGGGGAAAGCGTTGTATATTGCTGAAAAACCCAGTGTTGCGCAGGAGTTTGCCAAAGCATTGAAGCTGTCAATGAAAAGAAAGGACGGCTATATGGAGTCGGAGGAGGCGGTCGTCACATGGTGCGTAGGCCATCTTGTGACCATGAGCTACCCGGAGGAATACAGCCCGTCATTAAAAAGGTGGAGTCTTGAGACTCTGCCTTTTCTGCCGGAGGAATTTAAATACGAAGTAATCCCGGCCGTCGCCAAACAGTTTCAGATCGTGGCAGGGCTGTTAAACCGCAGGGATATCGAGGTGATTTACGTCTGTACCGACTCTGGAAGAGAGGGGGAATACATCTACCGGCTTGTGGAGCAGCAGGCGGGCGTACAGGGCAAAGAAAGACGGCGGGTTTGGATTGATTCCCAGACGGAGGAGGAGATTTTAAGAGGGATTCGGGAGGCAAAGGATTTGAGCGAGTATGATGCGCTGTCCGCCGCCGCTTATCTGCGCGCAAAGGAAGACTATCTGATGGGGATTAACTTTTCAAGGCTTCTGACGCTGAAATACGGCTTTGGTATCTCCAATTACCTGAAGACGAAATATTCTGTGATATCCGTCGGGAGGGTGATGACTTGCGTGCTTGGCATGGTGGTGCGCAGGGAGCGCGAGATACGGGAATTTGTGGAGACTTCCTTCTACCGTGTAATTGCCGCCGCAGGAGAGGATAACCGGACATTTGAGAGCGAGTGGAGGGCGGTAAAGGGTTCAAAGTGGTTTGAATCCTTTGATCTGTACAAGGAGAACGGCTTCAAGGAAGAGAAAAAGGCCCAGGAATTAATCGAATATTTAAAGGAGCCCTCCCCGGTCAAATGCCGCATTGCGGCTATAGAAAAGAAGAAGGAAAAGAAAAATGCGCCGCTGTTATTTAATCTGGCGGAGCTGCAGAATGAATGCTCCAGACGGTTTAAAATCAGTCCTGACGAGACGCTGCGCATCGTACAGGAGCTGTATGAGAAGAAGCTTGTGACATATCCCAGGACGGATGCAAGAGTGTTATCTAAGGCAGTGGCAAAGGAAATTCATAAAAATCTAAACGGTTTGATGAAATATGAACCGGCGGTGCCCTATTTGCAGGAAATAGCAGGCTTTGGAAGCCATAAGGGACTTGCAAAGACCCGGTACGTCAATGACAAGCAGATTACCGACCATTATGCAGTGATTCCGACAGGACAGGGATTAAGCGCGTTAAAGTCCCTGCCGGAAATGTCGCGGAAGGTTTACGATGTAATTGTAAGAAGGTTTCTGAGCATTTTTTATCCTCCTGCGGTCTATCAGAAAATCTCCGTCACTGTAACGATAAAAGGAGAGTCCTTCTTTTCAAATTTTAAAGTGCTTGCAGAGGAAGGATATTTTAAGGCGGCGAAAATCCCAGGGAAAAAGAGCGGCTCGGACGCGGTGCGCACAGACGGAGGACAGGAGGAGACAGATGGACAGGACGGGGAGACAGACGGCGGTTTCTTTGAGTATGTTCAAAGCCTTCGCAAAGGGCAGGAGCTTTTCGTCCGCTCCCTTGAAATGAAGGAGGGTAAGACGTCGCCGCCTAAGCGCTATAATTCGGGGTCTTTGATTCTTGCGATGGAAAATGCCGGGCAGCTTATCGAAGATGAAGAACTCCGGGCGCAGATTAAGGGGAGCGGCATCGGGACCAGTGCGACAAGAGGCGAGATTTTAAAAAAGCTTTTCAACAACCACTATTTGGCATTGAATAAAAAAACACAGATCGTTACGCCCACTCTGCAAGGAGAGATGATATACGACGTGGTCGCTCATTCTATCCGGTCTCTTTTAAACCCGGAGCTTACCGCAAGCTGGGAAAAGGGTCTTACATATGTTGCAAACGGGGAGATTACTCCGGATGAATATATGGAAAAGCTTGAAAATTTTATTGTAAGCCGCACACAGGGCGTAAAAGAGCTGAACAACCAGTATGCGCTAAAGACGTGCTATGACAAGGCTGCCGGTTTTTATTCGAAAAAACGATAGGCTTTGTGAATCCCGGATTTTGACTTTGGGAGGGAAAAGTGGTATGATACTGGAGATAAAAAGCAAAAACAGGGAGATTGGTACGATGAAGGGATTAACTGTAAAAGAACTATATACGCTGGATGAGACGATTGCGAAGGATATTTTTGAGGGGGTTACATACCCTTGGGAGGTGCTGCCGAAAATCGGCGCGTTTATTCTGGAACTGGGAAAGACGCTTTCCGAGGAGGAATATGAAAAGGCAGGCGAGGACGTATGGATTGCCAGATCCGCCGAAGTGTTCGCGTCTGCTTATATTCACGGGCCGGCGATTATCGGAAAGGACGCCCAGGTACGCCAGTGCGCATTTATACGCGGCAACGCCATCGTGGGGGAAGGGGCCGTCGTAGGTAATTCTACCGAGCTTAAAAACGTGATTCTGTTTAATAAAGTTCAAGTCCCCCATTATAATTATGTGGGAGATTCCATTCTTGGATATAAGTCGCATATGGGCGCCGGCTCCATTACTTCCAACGTAAAGTCGGATAAAAAGCTCGTAGTGGTAAAGACGCCGGAGGGCGGCATCGAGACAGGGATGAAAAAGTTCGGCGCCATGCTGGGAGACGAGGTAGAGGTAGGCTGCGGAACCGTGTTGAATCCGGGCAGTGTTGTGGGGAGCCATACAAATATTTATCCTCTCTCGTCCGTGAGAGGCTTTATACCGTCGGGAAGCATTTATAAGAGGCAGGGAGAGGTCGTAGAGAAATATTAGGATAGACTTTGTCAGAGCGCCGTCTGACGGGAGCGGATACGGAAAGGGGGAAACGGTGATGGACAGGATTGGATTTATCGGCGTAGGAATCATGGGAAAGTCTATGGTACGCAATTTGATGAAGGCGGGATATGAGCTGCATATCTTTGCGCGCACAAAGGCAAAGGTGGAGGATGTTATCTCAGAAGGCGCCGTATACCATGATTCGATCGGGGATTGTGTGAAGGACTGTGGCACGGTCATTACGATTGTAGGATTTCCGAAAGATGTGGAGGAGGTATATTTCGACAGCGGAAATATACTGGACAGTGCGAAGGAGGGAGCGTATCTCATTGACATGACAACTACGAGCCCGATGCTGGCCGAAAAACTATACAAGGCCGGTCTTGAGAGAGGATTTCATGTACTGGACGCTCCGGTGACGGGCGGAGACGTGGGAGCAAAAGCCGGAACCTTATCGATTCTTGCAGGAGGCGAGAAAGAGGATTTCGAAAGCTGCCGGCCTGTGTTTGAGGCAATGGGAGAGAATATTAATTATCAGGGAAAGGCCGGATGCGGGCAGCACGCCAAACTTGCCAATCAGATTATGATAGCAGGGACGCTGTCCGGCGTATGCGAGGCGCTGGCGTATGCGAAGGCCAAGGGATTGGAGCTTGAGACGGTCGTAAAGTCCGTGGCTTTTGGGGCGGCAGGCAGCAGGCAGCTGGATTTGTTCGGACCGAAAATCATAGCAGAAGATTATGCGCCGGGCTTCTTTATGAAGCATTTTATCAAGGACATGACGCTGGCGCTTACAGAGGCGAACAGGAGCGGGCTGTGCCTGGACGTGCTGAGCCAGACTCTCGCCAATTATGAGGAACTGCAGGCGGAGGGTTTTGGAGAGCTGGGAACGCAGGCGCTGATAAAGTACTATGATATGGAAGGGAGTTTCAGTGATGATGAATGATGATTTTGTTACATTAGAGATTGGCAAGACAAAACATATTGCGCTGGTTGCCCATGACGGGAAGAAAAAAGCGCTGGTAGAGTGGTGTGATAAGAATAAGGAGATTTTGAAGGGGCATTTCCTGTGTGGAACCGGGACGACGGCGCGCTTGATTGCAGAGAAGACAGGGCTTCCGGTGAAAGGCTACAACAGCGGTCCTCTCGGTGGAGACCAGCAGATTGGGGCGAAAATCGTGGAAGGGCAGATAGACTTTATGGTATTTCTGTGGGATCCGCTTGAGGCGCAGCCCCATGACCCGGATGTGAAGGCTCTGTTGCGTATTGCGGTCGTGTATGATATCCCGGTCGCAAATAATCTTGCAACAGCGGATTTCATGCTCCAATCCAAGTACATGGACGACACTTATGACCGGAAGGTGGAGAATTTTAATAAGACGGTAATGGATCGGGTAAATCAGATGAAATAAAAAAGAGCAATGTGTAAGAAGCAGCGCGAACGTGAGAGAGCACGGCCGCACTGCTTCTTTGTTTTGGTGAGTTTTTTATCGGAAACAGTTGACAGAGATCGTTGTCTGTGGTATGATTTCAAAGTGCTTTATTGCTTTAAAGCGTAACGCTTTAAAGCGAAATGATATCAGAGAATTTAAGGAAAGAAGAGGGTACTTTTATGGCAGTTAAATTGTTTTTACTTATTATCTTCTTTGCGGTGATGGTTTCAGTAGGGCTCTACAGCAGAAAACATGCCGCCAGCGTAGACGGGTTCGTACTGGGCGGACGTTCGGTAGGGCCGTGGCTTACGGCGTTTGCGTACGGGACCTCCTATTTTTCAGCGGTCGTCTTTGTAGGATATGCGGGGCAGTTTGGATGGAAATACGGCATGTCGTCTACATGGATCGGGCTGGGAAACGCTGTAATCGGAAGCCTTCTCGCATGGGTCGTCCTGGGAAGACGTACGAAGGTTATGACCCAGAAGCTTAATTCTAAGACGATGCCTGACTTTTTTGGGGAGAGATATGAGAGCAAGGCATTAAAAATAGCGGCGTCCGTTATTGTATTTGTGTTTCTTATCCCTTATACGGCATCCGTATATAATGGCCTGTCAAGGCTTTTCGGCATGGCGTTTCATATTCCGTATACATATTGCGTCATCGGCATGGCCGCATTTACCGGCATATATGTTATCCTGGGCGGCTACATGGCTACGGCAATCAACGATTTTATACAAGGAATTATCATGCTTATCGGTATCTGCGCGGTGATAGGGGCGGTTCTTTCCGGACAGGGCGGTCTTATAGAGGCAATCCGGCAAATGGCAAAGATGCCAAGCGACGTTCCGGTTACGATGGGACAGCCGGGGGCGTTTACTTCATTTTTAGGGCCGGATCCGTTAAATCTGCTTGGCGTTGTCATACTGACTTCCCTCGGTACGTGGGGGCTTCCTCAGATGGTTGGGAAATTCTATGCGATTAAAGATGAGAAATCTATAAATACAGGGACGGTCATCTCCACTATATTTGCAGTAATCATCTCCGGAGGATGCTATTTTCTCGGCGGTTTCGGAAGGCTGTTTGACAATGCGGCGCTTTATGACGAGACGGGAGCGGTGATTTTCGACGGAATCGTTCCGTTTATGCTTTCCACCCTGCCGGATATCCTGATTGGAGTCGTAGTAGTGCTTGTACTGTCGGCGTCCATGTCTACGCTGGCATCCCTGGTACTGACGTCAAGCTCTACATTGACGTTAGACCTTTTAAAGGACAATGTGATGAAGGACATGGATGAGAAGAAACAGGTGCGGACGATGCAGGTACTGGTTGTATTTTTTATTGTGCTGTCCGTATTAATCGCTCTTGATCCGCCTACCTTTATCGCGCAGCTGATGGGTATTTCATGGGGAGCCCTTGCCGGTGCGTTCCTGGCGCCCTTTATGTACGGGCTGTACTGGAAAGGCGTTACAAGAGCGGCTGTGTGGGCCAGCTTTGCCGCAGGCGTCGGTATTACCGTTTCTAATATGTACTTTCACTATATTGCATCGCCCATCAATGCAGGCGCGGCTGCTATGATAGCAGGGCTTGTTATCGTCCCGGCAGTGAGCGTTGTGACGCCGAAGCTTCAGAAGGAAAAGATGGATGAGCTCTTTACGTGCTACGAAGAAAAGGTTGTGATTTCTAAAAAACGCTCATTAGAAGAATAATATTGAACAAAATACATCAAGGGAAGTGATTAAAATTATCACTTCCCTTTTTAATATTTCTATGTTAGGATAGGGGAGGATTAAAAATAGACAATAAAGTTGATGAATCTTAATTTCACAGAGGGGCGGAAAAGTTTCGTCTGTCTGAGAAAATGAAGTCTGCGGCTGTATGAATATGAGATGGAGGAGATGGATATATGAAAAATTTTAATAAGTATGAGAGAACTTATTTTATGCCGCCTGTGGTAACGAATGATTGGGTAAAAAAGGATTATATTGACAAGCCGCCGATCTGGTGCAGCGTGGATTTGCGGGACGGCAACCAGGCGTTAATCGAGCCTATGAGCCTGGAGGAAAAACTGGAATTTTTCCAGATGCTTGTAGATATCGGATTTAAAGAGATTGAAGTGGGGTTTCCGGCGGCATCGGAGACGGAGTACCAGTTTATGCGGACGCTTATTGAAAAGAACATGATACCCGACGATGTAACGGTGCAGGTGCTGACGCAGGCGAGGGAGCATATTATCAAGAAGACGTTCGAGGCTGTGAAGGGCGCGCCCCATGCGGTCGTGCATCTGTACAATTCTACTTCGGTGGCGCAGCGGGAACAGGTGTTTAAGAAAGACAAAGAAGAAATCAAGAGGATTGCAATAGAGGGTGCCAAACTTCTGTTAGAGCTTGCGAATGAAACGGACGGGAACTTCACCTTCCAGTACAGCCCGGAGAGTTTTCCGGGGACGGAGGTGGACTATGCGGTTGAAGTGTGCAATGCGGTACTAGACGTATGGAAGCCGGATGCGGACAATAAAGCAATCATCAATATCCCGACTACGGTTGAAAATGCCATGCCTCATGTATTTGCATGCCAGCTTGAGTATGTGCACAAAAATCTGAAGTACAGGGATAACGTGATTTTGTGTCTTCATCCCCACAATGACCGGGGATGCGGTGTCGCCACTGCAGAACTTGGAATACTGGCGGGAGCGGACCGGATTGAGGGAACGCTGTTTGGAAACGGGGAGCGGACCGGAAATGTAGATATAGTAACGCTTGGCATGAACATGTTTTCCCACGGCGTTGATCCAGGACTTGACTTTTCGGATATGCAGCATCTTAGAGAGACTTACGAAAGGCTCACAAGGATGGAGGTAAATCCGAGACAGCCTTACGGCGGGGATTTGGTGTTCACTGCGTTTTCCGGCTCCCATCAGGATGCGATTGCCAAAGGCATGGCGTGGAGAGAGGAGAAGAAGTGCAGCACATGGACGGTTCCGTATCTGCCCATTGATCCGCAGGATGTAGGAAGAAGATACGACTCCGATGTAATTCGAATCAACAGCCAGTCGGGAAAAGGCGGCGTAAGCTATATTTTAAAGCAGAGTTTTGGAATCAATCTGCCGCTTAAGATGCGCGAAGAAGTGGGATATCTTGTGAAAGACGTATCAGACAAGGCGCATAAGGAGCTGAGCCCTGAGTGGGTATATGAGATTTTCACGGATAATTATGTGAATACCAAGCCGGTATTTTCCATTGACGAGTGCCATTTTAAACAGGTGGACGGAATTACGGCAGAGGTATCCATCAACCACGCCGGGGAGAGCCGTGCTGTCACCGCAAACGGAAACGGACGTCTGGATGCTGTGAGCAATGCGATAAAGCAGTATTTTAATATCAGCTACGAGCTGAGATATTACGAGGAGCATTCGCTGACGAGAGGCTCGTCTTCAAAAGCGGCGGCATATGTGGGAATCGTATGCAGCGGCAGGACGTTCTGGGGCGTAGGCATTGATGCGGATATTATCAGCGCATCGATTGAGGCGCTGATTGTGGCGGTGAATAAGATTGAGGAAATCGGCCATGCAGAGACATGCAAGGATGCAAGGATGATTGAGATTATGAATTACATTCAGGCGAATTATATTGATATTACGCTGGACGATATTGCGGAGAAGTTCTTTTTGTCAAAGCCGTATATTTCCAAATATATTAAAGAAAAATCGGGAATGACCTTTGGAGAGCTGGTAAAGAAAATCCGCATGAAAAAGGCGAAGGCGCTTCTGAAAAGCAGCAATATGACGGTAGAAAACATCTCGCTGTCCGTGGGATACCAGAATGTGGAACATTTTAACAGGCTTTTTAAGAAGGCGTACAATATGACTCCGATGCAGTTCCGCAATCAAAAGTAATTTTCGGGTCACAGATGAAGAGAGAGATTATGGAGAAAGATTTGACTTCCGGCAGTGTGTTTAAGAATATGGTTTCTTTCTCGCTGCCGTATCTGCTATCATATTTTTTACAGACATTGTACGGTCTGGCGGATTTATTCATTATAGGCCGTTTCAACGGCGTGGACAGCATCACGGCGGTTTCCGTGGGCGGTCAGGTCATGCATATGCTGACGGTGATGATCGTCGGTCTGGCGATGGGTTCGACGGTAACGATTGGAAGAGCGGTCGGGGCAAAGCGGTCCGGGCAGGCAGCTCTTGCCGTCGGGAATACGATTACTTTATTTATGGGGGTATCCGTCGCAGCGACGGGTATTCTCCTTGTGTTGGTAAAATCCGTTGTGGCGGTTATGGGGACTCCGGCGGAGGCGGTTTCGGAAACAGTAGTATATCTAACGATTTGCTTTGTTGGGATCCCGTTTATAACCGCATATAATATTATCAGCGCCGTTTTCCGCGGCCTGGGCGATTCCAAAAGCCCTATGTATTTTATTGCGGTCGCCTGCGTCGTGAATATTGCGCTGGATTATTGGCTTATCGGCGGCTTCCATCTGGGGGCGGCGGGAGCCGCGCTTGGCACGGTGCTGTCGCAGACGATCAGCGTAATTGCGGCGTTTCTTATGATTCGTAAGAAAAGGACGCAGATTACGCTGAAAAAAGATGTTTTTCTGCCGCACAGAAAAATAATGGGAGCGATACTCAAAATCGGAATACCTGTCGCCGTGCAGGATGGATTTATCCAGGTTGCGTTTATTGTAATCACGGTGATTGCAAACCATAGGGGGCTGAATGACGCGGCTGCCGTTGGAATCGTGGAAAAATTTATAGGGGTGGTATTCCTTGTGCCTTCTACCATGCTCTCTACCGTGTCTGCGCTTTCTGCGCAGAATATCGGCGCAGGGCAGCATGACAGGGCAAAGGCTTCCCTCTGCTACGCTGTTTTCCTGGCCGCAGGGTTCGGGCTGGTGGTGTCCGCTGCCATGCAGTTTGCGGGAAGCGCCGTGGTTGGGATGTTTACAGAGAATGCGGAAGTAATTCTGCTTGGGGATGAGTATCTGCGGTCCTATATTTGGGATTGTATGATTGCGGGCGTACATTTTAGTTTCAGCGGGTATTTCTGCGCATACGGCTTGTCGGGAATTTCCTTTTTACATAATGCCCTGTCAATTGTGTGCGTACGTGTTCCCGGCGCTTTCTTGGCGTCCCGGTATTTTCCGGATACACTGTTTCCGATGGGACTTGCAGCTCCTTTCGGTTCGCTTTTATCGGTGATAGTCTGTCTGGCGGCATTTGTCTGGATGAAAAAATATAAGAGATATGTTGTGAAGGAGGTATGAAACAATGATTATTTGCGCAAATCATCTAATAACAGGGGACGGAAAGACGAAGCTTGATAACAAGGCCGTTCTGACGGGGACGGACGGGAAGATTCAGAGGATTGGGACAAAGGAGGAACTGATTTCTGAGTGTCCAAAGGAAGAAGTGAAGGACTACGGGGAGGCCACCATACTGCCGGGCCTTTGTGACATGCATGCCCACTTGGGTTACTGGTATTCGCAGCCTGACAGTTTTAATTACGGGCCGCAGCTGATTATGCTCTATGCCCTGCAGCATGCACAGGCGGCGTTTGAGCGGGGGATTACGTCGGTTCGCGACATGTGTTCCGCACACGGCGTCTGCAAGAATTTAAAGCTGGCGGCGGAAAAGGGATTTGTAGTTATACCGAAAATCACTCACACGGACGCCGGAATCTGTATGACCGGCGGTCATGCATGGGAGGAGGCCGAGCAGGTGGACGGCCCGTGGGAAGTGCGCAAAGAAGTCCGCAGGCAGGTGCGCGACGGGGCCGAGTGGGTAAAAGTACTCACAACGCACCGTTCCCATATTCCGGAATTTACCCAGGAGGAGCTTAATGCGGCAGTTAACGAATGCCACAGACGGGGGATTAAGTGCGGGGTGCATGCGGGGACGAATCCGGGCATCCAGATGTGCATTGACGCCGGGTTTGATACGATTGAACATGCGACCTTTATGACCGTGGACCATGCGAAGCAGATGGCGGAAAAAGGAATTGCGTGGACGCCTACGATTATGGCATATACGCTGTTATATGATATCTGCAGGGACAATATGGAAAAACATGCGCACGCTCCTGTAAACGACCCGGTGATGCAGAAGGAAATAAAGGATTATCAGTATTTCGAGCCGGCTTACAAAGCGTACCGGGATAATTTTAAAGCGTTTTATGATACGGGTGTAACGGTGATTGCCGGAACGGACATGGTAATGTACAAGTCGCCGCTTTTGCCGCTGCCGCGGGAGCTTGAATATATGGTAGAATACGGCATTACTCCGGTGCAGGCAGTCCAGACGGCAACTTCTAATCCGGCGAAGGTTCTTGGCGTGGATGGCGAGAGAGGATTGATGAAGGAAGGGCTTGATGCGGATATTCTTGTAGTGGGCGGCGATTTGAGCAAAGATATCAAGTGCTTAAATGACGTGAGGCTTGTAACAATGGACGGAAAGAGAGTGTTCGAGGACGGAATCAGGTATGTAGGCACCGGCAATCTGTTTATGTAGGGAAAATGGCAGCGGCCTCATCTCGAACAGGGTAACTTTAGTATGATAAAAATAAATGAATTTGGCCGGGAGAGAAGGATATGAGTGCATACGGAAAAAACACGGCCGCCGTATTTATATGTATATGTTTCATAGTATTTCTTGGCTTATCTGCCTGCGCAAAGACGAACGCCCAGGGCTCGCCGGAAGGAGCGGAGGATCCTGCGAGCGGTAATGCGAAAGACATCGGGATGCAGGACGGGCAGACTTTGGACAGCCGGATGGCGGACGGCAGTACCCAAAACGAAGAAAACCCGGATGAAGAGAACACGGATGAAATCAAAGAGGATGGTATTTCGGCGCCCTCTGTCTGCGGCAGGCTTTCCGTCAAGGATACGCAGCTGGTGGACGAACGGGGGAATCCGGTGCGGCTAAGAGGCATTAGCACTCATGGGATTGCGTGGTTTCCACAGTATGTCAACGAACAGCTTTTTAAAGAGCTCAGGAGAGAATGGAAGGCCAACGTGCTTCGCCTTGCCATGTATACGGCGGCGCCGGGGGGATACTGTACGGACGGGGATAAAGAGAGCCTAAAAAGGCTGGAAAAGAGCGGTGTGGAGTATGCCGCGGCACAGGATTTGTATGTAATCGTCGACTGGCATATTTTGTCCGACGGGAATCCGAATCAGTATAAAGATGAAGCGCTTGAATTTTTTGAGGAGATATCGAAGGAGTTTGCAGAGTATGACAATGTGCTCTATGAAATCTGCAACGAGCCAAACAGCGGCGTTTCCTGGAAGGAGATTAAGGACTATGCCGAGGAAGTCATACCGGTTATCCGCAGGAACGCTCCGCAGGCCGTGATACTTGTGGGAACGCCGAACTGGTCCCAGCAGGTGGATAAGGCGGCGGCAGACCCGATTGCCGGTTATGAGAATCTTATGTATACGATGCATTTTTATGCGGCGTCGCATACGGGTTCTGTAAGAGACACGATGGCGGCGGCAGTTGATGCGGGGCTGCCGGTATTCGTGTCGGAGTTCGGTATTTGCGATGCCAGCGGAAACGGCGGGATAGACAAGGTTGAGGCCAAAGCGTGGATGCAGCTTTTAGACCAGTATCAGATAAGCTTCGTAGCATGGAATCTTTCCAATAAAGATGAAACTTCGGCGGTTATATTAAATACGGTGGACAAGGCGTCGGGTTTTTCAGAAGAAGATTTGAGCGACTCCGGAAAATGGCTGTACAGAATCTTGGCGGGAGATGAAAAAAAGCCCAAAGCAGGCGGCAGCGGCTCAGATACAGCCGCTGAAAACAGCGTGCCGCCAGGCGGCTTCAGAGTGAGCCAAAGAACCGGCGGATTGGAGGTTACGGCCACTTTGTCCGGCAGCTGGGAGACACAAGGGGAGGTGTTCTGCCAATACACGCTGTTTATAAAAAACGAGTCAAACCGGAATTTCCAAAACTGGGAAGTGGACGTGGAGTTTGGCGGCAGGATAGCCCTGTCAGAAGCATGGAACGGAAACTATAGTGTAAAGGGGGATACCCTCCATATTTCTTCCGCAGAATACAATGGAGCGCTCGCCGCAGGCGGCAGCACGAATGATGCGGGATTTATCGTCAGCGGCGAAGGTGCTGCGAAGATACAGGATATTTATTAAGTCCGCAGGAAATGTTAAAAAAAGAGAAGCGTTCAATCAGCAGTTTTTCTGATTGAACGCTCTTTTTTGTTTTTAAGTTTTAAATTGCCCGTGTATATTCTTTCAGCCACTCTCTTTCTTCATCTGTCAGGTGAGGGCCGATTTTTTCATATACGTCCTTGTGGTACTGATTCAGCCATTCGCGTTCATCCCGGCTCATTTCCTCCGGCTCAATGCCGTCAAGGTCGATGGGGGCGAAGGTTACGGTCTCGAAGTACATAAACTGCCCATACTTGTTTTTCGTGCCTTTTCTTACGATAAATTCGTTCTCAAGCCGGATACCGAACTGGCCGTCCTCGTAAATGCCGGGCTCGTCAGTGATTACCATGCTCTCTTCAAGCTGATGGTGCTCGTTCTTGCTTGGAACAACATACCAGCGAAAGCCCGTGGGCGCTTCGTGGATATTGCCGAGATAGCCGACGCCGTGCCCCGTGCCGCACTGAAAATCGAGGTCGAGATCCCAAATCGGCCCTCTTGCAAGCACGTCAAGATTATAGCCGTAACACCCGTAGAGGAAACGTGCCCGTGACAGGCGCATCATAGCGCGGACAACGGCGGTGAAATATTTTTTCATCTGCTGGTCTACGGAGCCTAGGACAAAGGTTCTTGTGATATCCGTGGAGCCTTCAAAATAGCCGCCGCCAGTGTCGTTTAAGAAAAATGCGCCGGATGCAAGCGTAACGTCTGATTCCTTTGAAGGGGAGTAGTGCATCATGGCAGCATGGTCGGCAAAAGCGCACAAAGGTTCAAAACTGTCGCGGATATAACCCTCCTGTTCAGCCCGAAGCGCCGTAAGCTTGGCAGCCGAGCTCAGCTCCGTGATATTCTCTTTGTCGTAGCGGTTCTTTACCCAGTACATAAATTTTGTAACGGCGACGCCGTCTTTGATATGCGCCTTCTTGATATTTTCAAGCTCCACTTCATTCTTCATGGCTTTCATAAGAATGGAAGGATTTGCAGTTTCCACGATTCTGCAGGGGATGTTTTTGTAAAGGGCGTAGTTCATCTTCATAGGATCGATCATAACGGTGTTTTGGGCATTCAGTTTCTTGACGTCCTCATAAATATCGTTATAGGGATGGATGGAAACATTGTTTTTTGCAAGCTCTTTTAAAATCCGCTCGTCAAGCTTGGAGTCATCTACATAAAGCGCTGCCTTGTCCATCGTTACGATGGCGTAAGACAGAAGAAGCGGGAAGAAATCCACGTCATCCCCGCGGATGTTAAGGAGCCAGCACACATCGTCCAGGGAAGCGATGATATGGGTGTCGGCGCCGTTATTTTCCATTGCTTTCCGCACTCTTTGAAGCTTTGAGGCACAGCTTTCGCCGGAATATTTTTCCTCAAGGAAAAATGCCGGTTTTTTTGACAGAGGCGGTCGATCCTCCCAGATAGCGTCAATCAGGTCGTCCGAGTAGTGGATATTGATATTTTTTGCGGACAGCGCTTCCTCATATTCCTGTCCTTCCCCCATAGACAGGACACGTCCGTCAAAGCCTACCGTGCCGCCGTTTGGAATATTTGCCAGCAAGTATTCCGTGATGGACGGCGTATCGCCCACGAACATTTTCATCAGACGGATACCGCTGCCTGCGAGCTGGTTCTCCGCCTGAAAGAAATATCTTCCGTCGGTCCAGAGCCCCCCGTCGTCTTTTGTAATCGCCGCAGTTCCGTAGGAACCGCTGAAACCGGTGATGAATTTCCGCGCTTTAAAATGTTCCCCTACATATTCGCTCTGATGGAAGTCCGCAGTAGGGACAACGTATGCGTCAATGTTCTTTTCGGCCATTAGCGAGCGAAGCTTATCAACTCTTTCTGCTGCATTCATTGTGAAAAACCTCCTTGTATGTGAAAAATTTATATCCCATATTTTACCATAAAACACACATAAATGCTATCATTTCCAATACTGCCGCTTTCTGTTGCAAAAGGGAATTTTAAGAATTATAATGTAAAATATGGGATAGGTTTTTGAAAAGTATTTTTCAGAGAGGAAGCTGAGATGGGAAAAGAAAAAATTATAACGAACCGGAGACAGCGTATACAGCGGCGCTTTTCGGTTATTATGTATCTGTGTATTTTCGCAGCGCTGTGTTATCCGTGGATTATGATAGGGGAGGTGCGGTATAACCTGGTTTCTTTTGCTATGTGTCTTAAGACGGAGGGCGCCGCAAGTATCATAGAGCGCGCCGGCGTTGCGCCGGATCCGTCCTATGCCGTAGGACTTGCTGCGAATCTGTATATGTATCTGGTTTTTTTTATCTTTTGTGTCTTATATCTGATTACCATGTATTTAAGAAAAGATTGGTATTTGAATGCGGTTGCGCTTTTGATGGCGGTTTTCTTTACCTATGCCGGAATGTGGGAATATATGATAGGGACGATTTGCAGTAATGTGGTGGAGGCGATTCTGTTTCCGGGAGTGCTGATGGCTCTTGCAGGCATCGAGTGCATCGGGCGGAAGATGATTGAGATTTGGGACAGGGAAGTTGTAGACAAAGCCGAGTATGAGAAAAAGGAGAGAAGAGAAAGGGCGGAACGAAAGGCGAGGCTTTATTTTCCAGGGAAATATAACCGTCTGTTTTTCCAGGTTATATGGAAAAATTTTGTCGGGAATCTGAAAGAATACTCTGTGCTTCTTCTCTGCAACGGACTTGTGTTTGCTTTTGTAGTGTCAGGATTCGGGATGCAGGCTCTTGTAAAGGAAGGGGATATGAGCTATAAGACCGGCTATCCGGCAGGCGCGGGAAAAGTTTTACTCAGAGGCCTGGTTGAACTGGGTATCGTGGGCCTTCTTATGCTTGTCCTTTTGCTTCTTTACTATCTCAGGAAAAGGCTTCCGGAGTATGGAGTGTTTAAGACATTGGGAATCCGGACAAAAACCATCTATTCCTGCCTAGGTGCGGAGCTTGGTATCGGAACGGCCGTATCGCTGATCTTCGGAGGCGTATTGGGTGTTATCATGGTAACTTTGTTCCGGAGCAGTGCAGGCGGCGGGAGTGCAGACTGGCTTTCTCCGCTGCTCTTTTTGAAGGCGGCGGCAATTATGCTTCTGATTTATTTAGTGACATTTTTTGCGACCCATGATTTGTTCGTAGGATTTCGGATGGGAAGCTCTACAGAGCTTCAGATGATGAAAGAATGGATACCGAGACATTTTCAATTTTTATTTGCGGCGGCGGGCATTTACCTTGCCGTAACAGGAGTTCTTCAGTACCGGGAAAATGTGAATGCTGAAGATGCGGGACTCTTAATCCAGTGCTGCGCGGGCGTTTATCTGATCATCCGGTTTGGTATTGCAGGCTACCTGCACTGGAAGCGGAAAAGAAAGGGAGCGCTGTCAAGGCTTTTAAGGCAGCATCCGTTTTATCACAAATCCAGAAGCGCCGCATGGTATATCTTTGGGCTTTGCGTGCTTCAGACCTGTATTATCGGCCTTTTCTTTGTACAGTTGTTTTCCGCCCGTCTTGTGACGGATACGGACAAGCTGTTTCCTTATGATTTGGTACTGCTTGCCGGCGAAGGGGAGGAAGAGGACGCATTTCTTAAGGAGATTCAGAAAAAGGAAGGAGTATCGGCCGAAGTTTATCCTATGTTTCGGGTATCCGGATGCGATGTTGGTATGGCTGGAATTGCCAGCCAGAATATCGGGATATCGGAGACTGCCTACCACGCTTTAAAAAAGGCGCGCGATCCAAAGTATCAGGAAAAACCGCTGGGACTGGATGATAAGGGAGAGAGAATTTACATTGTACATCAGCAGGATATGGGAACGGAAGCCCAGCCCATCGATTATTATGATTATTATGTGCCCAGAGAGACGCCCGTACTCTATACCGGGCCGGTGTGTGAGCTGTTTTCGCCGGGGCCGGAGTTTGCGCATGGCATGTCTATGACATCCTATTATATACGCCAGATTGCCGGGGAGGAAACAGACAGCCTGATCGGAGTTTTCAGCCAGGGGGAGAGGGAGAACCTTGTCGTGTTTTCCGACGCCTATTTTGAAAAAGCAAAAGATCAGTGGAAAGTGACGCATCCGTATTGGGGGGATATTCTGACAGAGGAGGGGTTCGCTAAAGAGGGAGTCGAGCCGAACCAGGGACCTGCAAGACTTGTACTTATTCAGGCGGAGGAACAGGTCTTAAAGGAGCTTGAGCCGGAGCTTACAGCCTTTAAGGAACGGCACAGAACGGAGGAAAAGTATGATACAAAGGTAAGAAGCTCTTATCTGAAAACAGAGATTAAAAAACGGGCGGATGCGGAGCTTCGGATGCGTAAAACGATGGCGCTTCTGTTGTCGGCGGCATTTTTCGCCGCATCCGTGCTGCTTCTTGGCATAAAGATGATGACGGAAAAAAGAATGAATATCCGCAGGGCGCAGTTTCTCAACTGCATGGGCATGAGAAAGGCGGAACGGATGGCGCTTCTTAGAAGCGAGATAAGAGTTTACTATGTTTTGACGGTGATTATTTCCAGTACGTTAAGTGCGGGCCTGATGCTTGCGAGTCTTAATGCAAGGCTTTATACGGCTGCGGATGCAGAAAAGTTCCTGCGGATGGCGGTGCCGGCGGCGGTGTGCGAACTGGTGTTGTTTGGTGTAGCTGCGTGGATTCTGACGGAATGGAATGTCCGCCGGATTGAGAAAAAGGTGTGTGAGGTATAGGTATGGGAAGTGTATTAAAAGCAGAGGAGCTGGTACGCAATTACAAGCTTCCGAATCAAGAGGACGGCCTGATAAAGGTGTTAAAGGGGCTGAATTTCCAGATTGAAGAAAATGAGTTTGTAGGAATTATGGGGAAATCCGGCTGCGGAAAAACAACGCTTTTAAAGCTTTTGGGATTGATTGACAAGCCGTCGGGCGGACAGCTGTATTTTAAGGGACGGAAGGTAGACGAGCTCTGGATGGACGAGCTTGCGGATATCCGGCGCCGCGAGATTGGATTTGTCTTTCAGGATTTCTATTTGATGGACAGTCTGACGGTAGAGGAAAACATTATGCTGCCCATGATTTTAGACAAGGCGAAAGAAGAGGATTGCTTTGCGGGCGCCAAAGAACATGCCGGGCATTTTCAGATTACGCATCTGGTTAAGAAATACCCGTATGAGCTTTCCGGCGGCGAGCGCCAGAGAGTGGCCATCTGCCGGGCGCTGATTAATCAGCCGGAATTGATTCTGGCGGACGAGCCTACCGGGAATCTTGACTCTAAATCGGGAAAGATTGTGATCGAGGCGCTAAACAGAATCTATAATGAATATAAAAAGACGATTGTCATGGTTACGCATGACCCGCAGGTCGCAAGCAACTGCAGCCGGATTCTGTTCCTTAAGGACGGAAATATCCTGGACGTCCTGGAAAAGAACGAGGGGCAGGAGGAGTTCTACCAGAAGATTCTGGGACGCATGGCAAAGCTGTAAACCTGCGGAGACAGCAAAGAGTCTAAAGAATGCAGATTCTTAAATAAGTATAAATTTGCCAATGTGAAAACTTAAGTTTTCCTTAAAAGTTTTTGTTGTCTTTTTGGAAGTATTGTGATAACATCATAATGTCAAAAGCTTTTATTTGTCATTCTTTACCAAATAAAAGCAAAATTTATAGTTTGGAGGGTGAAACTCATGGGAAACACAAAAAAGGGATTTCCATTTGGCTTTTATGTATGTAGCTTGTCATTTACGTTCGAGCGTCTTGCATACTACGCAGCTAAATGGGGACTCACAATCTTTATCGCTGCAGAGGCAGTAAACGGCGGTCTTGGACTTGATAAGTCCGTAGCGGCGACAATGTCGGCGAACCTTGTAGCGCTTACTTATATCACGCCGATTATCGGAGGATATATCGCTGACCGCTGGATTAGTCCGCGTCTTCTTGTTCCGGTTGGAGAAATCCTGATGGGACTTGGTTACCTTTGCGCATGGCAGGCAAATGGAATCGGAATGCTCTGGGCGATGGTTATTCTTGTTGCAGTTGGTACTGGTTTCTTTAAAGGAAACGTATCCGGTATCAACGGACGTTTGTTCCCACTTGCTGATGCAGATGAGTTGGATACCGTGTTCAGTCTTCAGTATTCATTCGTAAACATCGGTTCCTTCTGCGGAACGACATTCCTGTCACTGCTTGCAAAGGCAGCTGGATATCGTATGTTGTTCCTTGTCTGCGGAATCGCTCTGTTTGTTGACTGCGTATGGTGGCTGTTTGGTATGAAGTTCTTCGGCGATGCCGGAAAGAAGCCGTTCCTTGTTGACAACCGTGTAGAGGATGTTAATAAGGCTGAGAAGGATACGACTCCTCTTACCAAGCTTGAGAAAAACCGCGTGATTTCTATCTTGATCGTAACGATTTTCTCCGGTATTTTCTGGACTGTATGGTATATGGTATACAATCCGGTATACTTCGAGTTCGGTCCGACAAGCGAGGCCGGCCTTGGATGGGCAAACTGGAACATCGGTTCCTTTACGATGCCGACTGCATGGTTTGACTCCATGAACGGTCTGCTTTGTATCATTCTGTGTCCTGTATTCGCAGGAATTTGGGCAAAGATGAGACAAAGGCCGCAGGGAGACATCGGTATGTTTAAGAAGACGGCTCTCGGAATCATTATCCTTGGTCTTACACCGGCGACGATGGTATTTGCTGCAATTCTTGCAGGTTCAGGAACAAAGGAGCCGGTAGGTATCTGGATTATCGTGCTGGCAGCTCTTTTCATGACGGTAGGCGAGGTTATCTTCTCACCTCTTGGAAATGCGTTTATCAGCAAATACGCTCCGAAGAAGCTTCTTGGAACACTGCTTGGTATCTGGCCGTTAGCAATCTTCTTCGCTTCAAAGGGAAGCGGAATGCTTTACAACTGGCTGTCCAAGATGGATTTCATCAAGGGATACGGCGGAGTTGCAATTGTTATCATTGCCTGCGGATTGATTATGTTTGTATTCTCTGGCAAGGTTGACAGGATGGTTGAAGGAGAATAATGATTATTCTTACATAGGCCGGGGGTATCGTAGGATGGCTGGCGATTGGCTGTCAGACGGTACCCTCGTCTTTTTGCAGTCTGTTCTGTAGGATTGCAGACAGGAAGGATAGATATATTATATGGCATATAATTACCGAGTAAAGTATGAAGAGACGAAAAAGACGCTGGAACCGATTTGCGCATTGTTTGACGTGGATAACAGCGAGATAACGATGAAATTTGTCGCAGCGGCACTGGGAGCAGTCGTACTTGTATTTATGTTTATTTACGGAAATCCAGGCGGCGGTACAGTGCAGGGAATCCTGCTTTTCCTTATAAAGTTCCTGGCCGCATGGGCGGCTCTTGCTGTTGCCGCCATAATTATAAATAAGACGGTTTGGAGAAAGGCGGTGCTGGCTACCGCCGCCGGAGACGCTGAGGAGCTCTCTAAGTACCGGAGAGAGAAAGACGGGAAAAATATTACTTCGCAGATAGATTTTTATGAGGATCGTTTCGAGAGCGTGACGAAAATCAAGACCCGCGCATTTGAATACGGGCGGGTTATAAAACTGCTGGAGTCTGAACAGGCTTTCGGAATCGTTATTAAAACAGATAAAAATATAAGGGCCGTGATTGGCTTTCCCAAGGACGCCCTGCTGGAAGCTGATATTGAAGAATTTAAAAGCTTCCTGCTGGGAAGATGTCCGCAGGTGAAAAATAAAATAAAGAAGCTGTAAGGTTATAAAGAAGTCTGCAGAGGGCAAGATATTTGTTACACTGCAGACTTTTTTTGCACAGTTTATGTGTGAATAAATTAACGACAAATAAACAAAAATTGTTGCAGACCTTTGGAAAAGGGGCTATAATATAATAGGCATAAATTGGTTTTACTTTTAAATTATATAAGAAAATGGAGGGCTACAATATGGGCAACAAGGCAACAGAAAATGCGGCCTGCAGCCGGATAACAGCAATGCTGGATGCAGGAAGCTTTGTTGAAATCGGCGGGGCTGTTACGGCAAGGGCGACTGATTTCAACATGCAGGAAAAAGAAACCCCTGCGGACGGTGTTATTACCGGCTATGGTTTGATTGACGGGAATTTAGTATATGTATACAGCCAGGATGCTTCTGTTTTAAATGGAGCGATGGGGGAGATGCATGCAAAAAAGATTGTAAATATTTATGATATGGCGATGAAGATGGGGGCGCCGCTTATCGGGCTTATCGACTGTGCGGGACTTCGGCTTCAGGAGGCTTCGGATGCGCTCCATGCGTTCGGTACGTTATACATGAAACAGTCGCTGGCCTCCGGCGTAATTCCTCAGATATCAGCCATTTTCGGGACATGCGGCGGCGGACTTTCACTTGTTCCCGCATTGACGGATTTTACATTTATGGAGGGCTCCAAAGCGAAGCTGTTTGTAAACTCCCCGAATGCGATTGCAGGCAATGATATTTCAAAGTGCGATACTTCATCTGCAAAATACCAGAGTGAAGAGGCGGGCCTTGTGGATATGACAGGGACGGAAGAAGAGATTCTTGCAAATATCCGTTCGCTTGTATGCATGCTTCCTTCGAATAATGAAGAGGACAGCTCATACAGCGACTGTACGGACGACTTGAACAGAGCCTGCGCAGACATTGAAAATGCAATGGAGGATGCGGCAATTGCCCTTTCCAATATATCGGACGGATACGTTTTCTTTGAGACGAAGAAAGAGTATGCAAAAGATATGGTGACAGGATTTATCCGACTGAACGGTATGACGGTGGGCGCCGTTGCAAACCGTTCAAAGATTTATGATGAAGAAGGAAAGACAGTGGCGGAATTTGACGGCTCTTTATCTGCGGACGGCGCAAATAAGGCGGCGGAGTTCATTGAGTTCTGCGACGCTTTCAATATCCCGCTTCTTACACTTACCAACGTGTCAGGCTTTTCGGCGACAGTGTATGATGAAGCGCATGTGGCAAGGGCGGCGGCAAAGCTTACCTATGCATTCGCCAATGCTACGGTGCCGAAGGTGAATGTTGTGACCGGAAAAGCATATGGCAGCGCCTATGCGGTAATGAACAGCAAAGCGCTTGGAGCTGACATGGTGTACGCATGGCCGTCGGCGGAAATCGGTATGATGGACGCTGCTATGGCTGCAAAGATCATGTATGCAGGCTCTGATGCGGACATGCTGAGAGAGAAGACCGCCGAGTACAGAGAACTTCAGTCCGGCCCGATGCCCGCGGCAAGAAGAGGGTATGTTGATACGATCATTGAGCCGGCCGATACGAGAAAGTACGTAATCGGCGCTTTTGAAATGTTATTCACAAAGAGAGAGGACCGTCCGATGAAAAAACATGGTGCGGTTTAGAGAGGTGAGGCAAATTGAAGAAGAAAATTAGCTTATTATTATGCATGATTGCAGCTGTGCTCTGCTTCACCGCCTGCGGTAAGACGGAAAGCGTACCGTATGATGAGGAGGAAATGATACAGGTGGCGGACTTTCTCATCGGCTACTGTGCGGAGGCTGACGAGGTGGCTCTAGAGCAGTGGAAAGAGATGTCGGAGTTCGGCATTAACCTGCAGCTGACGGAGGCGGGGCTTCCTTTTGAGGCCGAGAGCTTTTTGGGTGTCCTTGACAGCTGGCAGGCAGGCGTTGAAGAGTGCGGAAATTATATTGAGCACGGTGATTACGGTTTTAAGGTGACGAACGGCAAAACGGAAATCAGCGCCAATGCAAAATTTGAAAACCGCGACGCAGTGATTTCTTTCATGTTTGACGGTGAAGGAAAGCTTGAGAGCATGACTGTCAGCGCAGACATGGAGACGGGAGAGATACTCAAGAATGCGGGACTTAATACGGTGCTGGGAATGGGGACTGTATTTGCGGTACTGATTCTGATTGCGTTTATTATCTCATTATTTAAATTTATTCCGGCAATTCAGGCGGCGTTTTCAAAACAGCCGGCGAAGACGGCGGAAGATAAGCCCGCAGCAAAGACGGTTTCTGCGGCGCCTGCTGCCGAGATTCCGGTTTCAGAGGATACGGAGCTGATAGCAGTGATTTCTGCGGCAATTGCGGCGGCGGAAGGGACAAGCACAGATGGATTTATCGTCAGGAGCATTAGACGCCGTCCATCAAACAAATGGAATTTAAAGTAAAACCTTAGGAGGATATTAAGATGAAAAATTATACAATCACAGTAAACGGAAATGTATATGATGTTACGGTAGAAGAAAAAGGGGCGGGGGCAATGCCGCAGACGGCGGCTCCGGCAGCTATGCCAAAAGCAGTTCCGAAAGCGGCTCCTGCGGCGGCTCCAAAAGCGGCGGCAGGCGCAGGCGCCGTGGAAGTAAAAGCAGGTGCGGCAGGGAAAGTATTTAAAATAGAGGCGAATGTGGGACAGAGCGTGAAAAAGGGCGACCCGGTCGTAATTATCGAGGCGATGAAGATGGAGATTCCAGTTGTGGCTCCAAAAGACGGAACGGTTGCAAGCATTGACGCGGCAGTGGGCGATCCGGTTGAAGCAGGCGCAGTGCTGGCTACATTAAACTAATGTGAGACATATTCAGAAGAATGAGTCTTTTGAAATGAACACGACTGGAGGTTAAAAAATGGAATATATAACAACGACATTAGGAAACCTCATACAGCAGACAGCCTTCCTCAATCTTTCTGTGGGAAATCTGATTATGATTGCTGTTGCATGTTTTTTCCTATATTTAGCAATTCGACATGGGTTCGAACCGTTGCTTCTCGTTCCGATTGCTTTTGGCATGCTGCTCGTTAATATTTATCCGGATATTATGATGCATGCGGACGAATCAGCCAACGGGGTGGGCGGTCTTTTGTACTATTTTTACGTACTGGATGAATGGGCAATCCTGCCGTCGCTCATTTTTATGGGTGTCGGGGCGATGACGGATTTTGGTCCGCTTATTGCAAATCCGAAGAGCTTTCTTTTAGGGGCGGCGGCCCAGTTTGGTATTTTTACGGCTTATCTGGGAGCGATGGCGATGGGATTTTCAGATAAGGCGGCAGCGGCGGTTTCCATTATCGGAGGAGCGGACGGCCCTACGTCCATCTTCCTTGCCGGAAAGCTGCAGCAGACGGCGATTATGGGGCCGATTGCGGTGGCGGCTTATTCGTATATGGCGCTTGTTCCGGTTATCCAGCCGCCGATTATGAAATTATTTACGACGGAGAAGGAAAGAAAGATTAAGATGGAGCAGCTTCGTCCGGTGTCTAAGCTTGAGAGGATTCTGTTCCCGATTATCGTTACGATCGTAGTATGTATGATCCTTCCGACGACGGCGCCGCTTGTAGGTATGCTGATGCTTGGAAATCTGTTCCGGGAGTGCGGTGTTGTTAGGCAGCTTACGGAGACGGCGTCCAATGCGCTGATGTATATCGTGGTAATCCTTCTCGGAACATCCGTCGGTGCGACCACAAGTGCGGAGGCGTTCTTAAACTGGGATACGATTAAAATCGTAGTTTTGGGATTGGTGGCATTTGCAGTCGGTACGGCGGCAGGCGTGCTTTTTGGCAAGCTTATGTGTATAGCTACGCATGGAAAGGTGAACCCGCTGATTGGTTCTGCGGGCGTGTCCGCGGTTCCGATGGCGGCCAGGGTATCCCAGAAGGTGGGCGCGGAGGCGGATCCGACGAATTTCCTTCTGATGCATGCGATGGGGCCGAACGTTGCGGGAGTTATCGGTACGGCGGTAGCGGCCGGTACGTTTATGGCAATTTTTGGCGTTATGTAAATATGGAATCATATATTTTGGAGGATATAAAATGGCAGGAATAGAAAAAAAACCAATTAAGATTACAGAGACAATCTTGCGTGACGCTCATCAATCCCTCATTGCGACACGTATGACGACGGAACAGATGCTTCCGATCGTTGACAAGATGGATAAAGTGGGCTACCATTCGGTAGAGTGCTGGGGCGGCGCTACTTTTGACGCTTCCCTCCGTTTCCTGAAGGAAGACCCGTGGGAGAGGCTGCGCAAGTTCCGTGACGGGTTTAAGAACACAAAGCTTCAGATGCTGTTCCGCGGACAGAATATTCTTGGATACCGCCCGTATGCAGATGACGTTGTGGAATATTTTGTGCAGAAGTCCGTTGCAAACGGCATAGATATCATCCGTATTTTTGACTGCCTTAACGATTTGCGCAACCTGCAGACTGCGGTTACGGCGGCAAACAAGGAAAAGGCGGATGCGCAGGTGGCGCTTTCCTACACTCTTGGAGACGCCTACACGATGGAATACTGGGTAGACATTGCCAAAAGGATTGAGGACATGGGTGCAAACTCTATCTGTATCAAGGATATGGCCGGTCTATTGGTTCCTTATAAGGCTACGGAGCTTATCGGCGCATTAAAGGATGCGGTAAGCCTTCCGATTCAGCTCCACACCCACTATACTTCAGGCGTTGCGTCTATGACCTATCTGAAGGCAGTTGAGGCCGGAGTGGATGTGATTGATACGGCGATGTCGCCGTTTGCCCTGGGAACGAGCCAGCCGGCAACAGAGGTCATGGTTGAGACCTTCAAGGGCACGCCGTATGATACGGGCTTTGACCAGAACCTTCTTGCGGAGATCGCCGACTACTTCCGTCCGATCCGTGACGAGGCGCTGGAGAGCGGTCTTTTGAATCCTAAGAATATGGGAGTAAATATTAAGACGCTGCTTTATCAGGTGCCGGGAGGCATGCTTTCCAACCTGACATCCCAGCTGAAAGAGCAGAATGCCGAGGATAAATATTACGACGTTCTTGAAGAGGTGCCGAAGGTACGTAAAGACTTGGGCGAGCCGCCGCTTGTCACACCTTCTTCACAGATTGTAGGTACGCAGGCAGTATTTAACGTGCTCATGGGCGAGCGCTATAAGATGGCGACAAAAGAGACGAAAGACGTCCTGAGCGGGAAATACGGGGCGACCGTAAAGCCGTTTGACGAGGAGGTAAGAAAGAAGGTTCTCGGTGAGGATGCGGAAATCATTACCTGCCGTCCGGCTGACTTGATTGCGGACGAGCTTGATACATTGAGAAACGAGATGTCACAGTGGAGCCAGCAGGATGAGGACGTATTATCTTATGCACTGTTCCCGCAGGTAGCTACAGACTTCTTTAAGTACCGTGAGGCGCAGCAGACGAAGATTGACCAGAACGTCGCGGACACAGAGAACGGGAGTTATCCTGTGTAAATGAAGAGAACAAACCGGAGTGCAGGAGAAGCTTGTATTCCGGTTTTTTTGCTTTGTGCGGCTGTGATTTACGGGTATTGAATAATCAGGTGTTTTCCTTTATAATAATTAGATGTGGAATTGAAAGGGACGGATGATACGATGGGGAAAAAGAACGATTTACAGCGTAAACTGGAAGAGGGATACGGCAGATTCAGCAAGGGTCAGAAGAAGCTTGCTGATTTCATCCGGAATGATTATGATAAAGCCGCATTTCTGACGGCGGCGAAGATGGGAGAGGAAGTGGGCGTCAGCGAATCTACGGTGGTAAGATTTGCGATGGCGCTCGGTTACGACGGGTATCCAGGCTTTCAGAAAGCGCTTGGCGAGCTGGTCCGGATGAAATTAAATTCAATTCAGCGGATGGAGGTTACGTACGGGCGCATCAGCCAGGGGGAGATACTTGCGACCGTGCTCCAGTCGGATATTGAAAAAATCAAGCTGACGCTGGCGGCTATGAACCATGAGATGTTTGAACTTGCGGTTGAAACGATTCTTGAAGCGAGAAGAGTCTATGTAATCGGTATCAGGAGCTGCGCGCCGCTGGCTAGTTTTCTGGCTTTCTACCTGAACCCTATCTGTGAGAATGTAACCTTGGTCAATACGAACAGCTCCAGCGAGATTTTTGAGCAGTTAATCAGAGTTGATGAGAGGGACGTGATTATCGGTATCAGTTTTCCGAGATATTCCATGCGCACTTTAAAGGCTCTGGAATTTGCCAGCAACAGGAAGGCAAAAGTGATTACGCTTACAGACAGCATCCATTCCCCTATGACGCTGTATTCCTCCTGCAACTTGATTGCAAGGAGCGATATGGCTTCTATCGTAGATTCCCTTGTCGCACCGCTCAGTGTGGTAAATGCGCTTGTTGTAGCGCTTTGCATGAAAAAACAGGACGAAGTCATCAAGACGCTTGAAACGCTGGAGGATATTTGGGACGAATATCAAGTTTACAGTAAGGATGAACTAAATATGCTGGGAAACAAGGTGGAGCTTACAGAGCCCTGGGAAAGCAGTGTGAGTGAGGATGAGTAAGGTATTGGTTGCGGGCGGCGGCGCCGCAGGCATGTTTGCGGCTATTGCGGCGGCGGAAAACGGAAACGAAGTGTTCCTTTATGAGAAGAACGAAAAGCTTGGGAAGAAGCTGTTTATCACAGGGAAAGGGAGATGCAATCTCACGAATGACTGTGATGCGGATACATTTTTCGCATCCGTAGTCAGTAATCCCAGGTTTTTATACAGCAGCTTCTTCGGCTGTACGAATCAGGACGTTATCGATTTTTTCGAGAGAGCGGGCGTCAGGGTGAAGACAGAGCGGGGAGGCAGGGTCTTCCCGGCATCCGACCATTCTTCGGATGTGATACGCGGGCTGGAACGGGAGATGCAAAGACTTGGCGTAAAGTATAAGCTTCATGCAGAGGTGAAGTCTCTGGAGGTGGAAGACGGAAAATTCAAAAAGCTTATTTTTTCCGACAAAAGTGTGGTGCGGGGAGACTGCTGCATCGTGGCGACGGGAGGGCTGTCCTACAGTACGACAGGCTCTACCGGGGATGGGTACCGTTTTGCAAAAGAAGCGGGCCATACGGTGAAGACCTGTATCCCGGCCCTGGTTCCGATTGAGGCGAAAGAAGCGTGGGTCAGCAGACTTCAGGGGCTGTCCCTGCGCAATGTAAAGGTTACGGTGAGAGACGAAAAGAAGACGGTTTACGAGGAACTGGGAGAGATGCTGTTTACCCACTACGGGGTCAGCGGCCCTCTTTTGCTTACGGCGAGCAGCTATGTGGGCAGGAAACTTGTGGAAAAAGAACTGGCGCTGGAGATTGACTTAAAGCCGGCGCTTGATGAGGAAACGCTTCATAGGAGGCTTATCCGGGATTTTGAAGAAAATAAAAACAAGCAGTTTAAAAATTCGGTTGGCAAATTATTCCCTGCAAAACTGATTCCGGTTATGATAGAATTAAGCGGGATTCCTCCGGAGAAAAAGGTGAATCTGATTTCAAAGGAAGAGAGGGGCAGATTTGTCCGTCTGATAAAGCATTTTACAGTGACGCTTACGCAGCTTAGAGATTATAATGAGGCAATTATTACGAAAGGCGGTATCAGTACGAAGGAAATCAACCCGAAAACGATGGAATCAAAGCTTGTGAAAGGCGTTTATTTTGCGGGGGAAGTGCTGGACCTTGATGCGCTGACAGGCGGTTTTAACCTGCAGATTGCCTGGTCTACAGGGTATGCGGCCGGAAAAAGTATTGTGTAAAAGATGAGTTGTAAGAATAAAAAGCGGAGGAAGGAAAAGATGGGATACAATGTTGCGATTGACGGGCCGGCGGGAGCCGGGAAAAGCACGATTGCCAAGCTCGTCGCTAAGGAGAAGGGATTTGTTTATGTTGACACGGGAGCTATGTACAGAGGGCTTGCAGTGCATTTCCTTGACAGGGGGCTAAGGCCTGAGGAGACGGATAAAATAATCGAGGCTTGTGGCGACGCGCAGGTTACGATTAAATATGAAGAAGGAATCCAGCAGGTATATTTGAACGGAACAAATATCACGGCAAGGCTCAGGGATGAGGAGGTCGGGAATATGGCTTCCAAAAGCTCGCCGATACCCCAGGTGCGCGAAAAGCTTTTAGAGCTCCAGCAGGGGCTTGCCAGAGAACAGGATGTTATCATGGACGGCAGGGATATCGGAACGTGCGTGCTTCCGAACGCCGATGTAAAGGTGTACCTTACCGCAAGCGTGGAGACAAGGGCGAAGCGGCGTTATGACGAACTTGTGGAAAAAGGAATCTCCTGCAGTCTGGATGAGATTGCAAAGGATATCAAGGAGCGCGATGAACGGGATATGACGCGGGATACCGCTCCGCTTAAGCAGGCCGGGGACGCGGTGCTGATAGATAGCTCCTGCATGTCGGTGAAAGAAGTCGTTGAGGCGATTTTGGCTCTGTGCAGATAAAATATGTGAAAAATACGGAGGTGCTTTTGTGCGGGTTGAGCTTGCGAAGACGGCAGGCTTCTGCTTCGGGGTGAAGCGGGCAGTCGAGACCGTCTATAAAGAGATTGAGAAGAAAGACGGCAGAATCTATACTTACGGACCAATCATCCACAATGAAGAGGTGATTAGAGATTTAAAACAGCAGGGAGTGGAGGTTTTGAACTCTTTGGAAGAATTGAAAGGCCTGACAGAGGGGACTGTTATCATCCGCTCCCACGGTGTGCCGGAATCCGTATGCAGGCTTTTGGAAGAAAAGGGTATCCGTTATGTGGATGCAACCTGTCCTTTTGTAAAAAAAATACACAAGATCGTCCAAAAAGAGAGCAGGGCGGGTTCGCACATTGTGATTATCGGAAACAGCACGCATCCTGAGGTGGCCGGAATCCGCGGATGGGCGGACGCGGAGACGGACGTCATCCAAAATGCAAAGGAAGCATGTGCATTTACACTGGATAATCCAAAGCAGAAAGTGTGCGTTGTGTCGCAGACGACATTTAGTTACAATAAATTTCAAGAATTAGTTGAAATTATCACAAAAAAGGGTTATGATATAATTGTTTTAAATACGATTTGTAATGCCACGAAGGAGCGGCAGGAGGAAGCCAGCGGCATTGCTTCAAGGGTGGAAGCCATGATTGTCATCGGCGACAAGAAGAGTTCCAATACCCAGAAGTTATTTGAAATATGCAGCAATGCATGTGAGAATACGTACTACATACAGACACTTGGCGATTTGAATGTGAATCAATTAAGGTCCGTGGAATCAGTAGGTATTACAGCAGGGGCATCCACGCCCAACAAAATAATTGAGGAGGTTCAAAATTATGTCAGAATTAACTTTTGAACAAATGTTAGACGAGTCTTTTAAGACTATTAGAAACGGAGAGGTTGTAGATGGTACTGTCATCGACGTTAAACCGGATGAAATCATCTTGAATATAGGCTACAAGGCAGACGGTATCATCATGAGAAGCGAGTATACAAATGACTCCAGCGCCGATTTGACGACGATGGTTTCTGTCGGCGATCCGTTAACAGTGAAAGTCTTGAAAGTGAATGACGGAGAAGGCCAGGTTCTGTTGACTTATAAGAGGCTTGTGGCGGAAAAAGGGAACGAGAGGCTGAAGGAGGCTTACGAGAACCACGAAGTTTTGAAAGCGCCGGTTGCCCAGATTCTCGGCGGCGGCTTAAGCGTTGTGATTGACGAAGCAAGGGTATTTATACCTGCAAGCCTTGTTTCCGACAGTTATGAGAAGGATTTGAGCAAGTATCAGGATCAGGAGATCGAGTTTGTAATCAGTGAGTTTAATCCGAGAAGAAACCGTATTATCGGCGACAGAAGACAGATACTTGTTGCTGACAGGGCTAAGCTTCAGGTCGGAGACAGTATTGAGGGCACGGTTAAGAACGTGACGGACTTCGGTGCATTTATTGATCTCGGCGGCGTGGACGGACTTCTCCACATATCCGAGATGTCATGGGGACGCGTTGAGAACCCGAAGAAGGTATTTAAAGTCGGGGAGACCATGAAAGTTCTCATTAAAGATATCAATGACACGAAGGTTGCGCTCAGCCTGAAGTTCCCGGAGACGAATCCGTGGGCGAATGCCTCCGAGGATTATGCGGTAGGCAACGTGGTAGAAGGGAAAGTGGCAAGAATGACAGACTTCGGCGCATTCGTGGAATTAGCGCCAGGGGTTGACGCTCTGCTTCATGTGTCCCAGATTTCAAGAGCGCATGTAGATAAGCCGTCAGACGTACTGTCTGTAGGCCAGGTCATTACTGCTAAAATCGTAGATTTGAACGAGGCTGACAGAAAAATCAGTCTGAGTATGAAAGTCTTGGAAGCGCCAGGAACGGCTGAGGCGGAAAGTGTGGAAGATGTTGAAGCGGCAGAAGAATAAACCGGATGCCAGTTTAATACACAAAGACAGGATAGAGACCTTCTAGGTCTCTATCTTTTATGTGTTAAAATTTCAACGAGATGTTTGTGGAAATATACAAAAAATTGTCTGTATTTACTAGATAAAAGGGACATTTTCTTGTATAGTATATTAAGAGTTTATTAAAGGAAGGAAGGAAAAAGGGATGGCATTGTTAACATTTAAGGGTGGTATCCACCCGGATGACGGCAAGAGCCTGGCAAAAGATAAGGTGATTGTCGAATTGAAACCTCAGGGGAATCTTGTTTATCTGGTTTCCCAGCATATCGGCGCGCCTGCCAGTCCGATTGTGGAAGTCGGTGAACGTGTGCTCAAGGGTCAGAAGATTGCGGAAGCCGGAGGGTTTGTTTCAGCGCCGGTCTATGCTTCTGTATCAGGAACCGTAAAGGCGATTGAGCCTCACATGAATCCGACGGGCGCTACGATGAACAGTATTGTGGTGGAAAACGACGGAGAGTATGAGGAAGTAGAATACGGGGAAGTAAAGCCGCTTGGCGAGATGACGAAAGAGGAGATTCTCGGCGCTATCGGCGAAGCGGGAGTTGTAGGAATGGGCGGCGCAGGTTTCCCGACAAAGGTTAAGCTCTCTCCTAAGGAGCCGGACAAGATTGAATATATCATTGCAAACTGTGCGGAATGTGAACCATATATAACGGCGGACTACAGAAGGATGATGGAGAACCCTGAGAAATTGGTCGGCGGAATGAGAATCGTCCTGAAGCTGTTTGACAATGCGAAGGGAATCTTCGGCGTTGAAGACAATAAGCCGGACTGTATCGCAAAATTGAAAGATTTGATAAAAGACGAGCCGCGCATGGAGGTCATGGCGCTTAAGACAAAGTATCCGCAGGGCGGCGAGCGTCAGCTGATTTACGCTACAACAGGCAGGGCGATTAATTCTGCCATGCTTCCGGCCGATGCAGGCTGTGTTGTGGACAACGTGGAGACGATGATTAATATTTACCGCGCGGTGGCCGAAGGGAAGCCTTCTATCGAGCGGGTCGTGACGGTAAGCGGCGACGCCGTGAAGGAGCCAGGGAACTTCCTTGTGCCTTTCGGTATGAATCAGGCGGAAATCGTGGAAGCGGCGGGAGGTTTTAAGACTGAGCCGGAGAAGATGATTTCGGGAGGCCCTATGATGGGATTTTCCATGTATACGCTGGATGTGCCGGTAACGAAGACTTCCTCCTCCATTCTTTGCCTTACGAAGGATGAGGTTGCAGCGAATGAGCCTACGGCATGTATCAACTGCGGGCGCTGCGTGGATGCCTGCCCAAGCCGTCTGATTCCGTCAAGGCTTGCGGATTACGCTGAGCATCACGATGAAGCGCAGTTTACTGCCCATGAAGGATTGGAGTGTATGGAGTGCGGTTCCTGCAGCTTTGTATGCCCGGCCAAGAGGCAGCTTAAGCAGGCGATAGGCTCTATGAGGAAGATTGCGCTTGCGAACCGAAAGAAAAAATAAGTAAAGAGAGGAAGAGGTGAATTAACGTGAGTGAGAACAAATTTAAAATGTCATCTTCACCGCATATACGTTCCAAAGTTACCTCAAGCAACATTATGCTTATGGTTGCCATTGCCCTTTTGCCGGCATCGGCATTTGGCGTCTGGAACTTTGGACTGCCGGCTCTTGGGATGTTGGTGACAACAACTCTGGCTGCCGTTTTGACTGAATACATATATGAAAAATTAATGCATAAAAAGATTACGGTAGGCGACTTCAGCGCGGTTGTAACAGGACTGCTCCTGGGACTTAACATGCCGCCGACTGCTCCGTACTGGATGGGGGCGTTGGGAAGCGTATTCGGCATTCTTGTTGTAAAGCAGCTTTTTGGAGGCCTGGGACAAAACTTTATGAACCCGGCTCTTGGGGCAAGATGTTTTCTTTTGATTTCCTTTACGGGGCAGATGACAACGTTTATCTATGACGGTGTTTCCGGTCCGACCCCTCTGGCTATGCTCAAAGACGGGCAGGCAGTCGATTCAATGAGTATGCTGATCGGGCGCATTCCGGGAACGATTGGCGAGACAAGTGTCATTGCTATTATTATCGGGGCGATTTTCCTGATATTGATGGGAGTTATCGATCTTCGCATTCCGGGAACCTATATTGTTACGTTTGCAGTATTCGTAGGTATCTTCGGGCAGTTTACGAAGGCGCAGGCAGGACTTTTCGACCCGCAGTACATTACGTCACATCTGTGCGGGGGCGGCCTGATGCTCGGCGCATGGTTTATGGCTACCGATTATGTAACGTCGCCGATTACGAAGAAGGGCCAGTATGTATACGGGGCGCTTCTTGGAATCCTGACAGGATTGTTCCGTCTTTTCGGCGGCTCGGCAGAAGGAGTTTCCTATGCGATTATCATCAGTAACCTTTTAGTTCCGTTAATCGAAAGGGTTACTCTTCCAAAGCCATTTGGTAAAGGAGGAGAGAAATAATGAGTAAAACAATGAAAAACACACTGATTCTTACGATTATTACACTGATTGCCGGATTTGCGCTGGGCCTTGTATATGAGATTACGAAGGAGCCTATTGCGCAGGCACATGATGCAGCGAAAAAAGAGGCGTGGCAGGCAGTGTTCCCGGAGGCTGCCCTTGATTCCTTCGAGCAGGTGGATGTTGACCAGAAGGTCGCAGGGGAAGTGACGAAGGCGCTTGGAGTGAATGCGACGATTGACGAAGTATGCAAGGTCGGCGAGGACGGCTATGTCATCACGACGACGGATAAGGAAGGCTACGGCGGAGATATCCGCGTCACGGTAGGAATCAAGGCCGACGGCACGGTAAACGGCGTTTCCATCCTGTCTATCAGCGAGACGGCCGGTCTTGGCATGAAAGCTACGGAGCCTGCGTTCTATGAGCAGTATCAGGGCAAGCAGGCCGAGAAGTTCTACGTGTCTAAAGACGGCGGGGACGGAGAGCCGATTGACGCCTTGAGCGGTGCGACCATTACATCGAGGGCGATGACCGGAGCCGTGAATGCGGCGCTTGGTTATTTCCAAAATGCGTTTTAGGAGGTAGCGAAGATGAATAATTGTACAGAACGTTTGTATAACGGTATTATAAAAGAAAATCCTACCTTCGTGCTGATGCTTGGCATGTGTCCTACTTTGGCGGTAACGACATCTGCCATCAACGGTCTTGGTATGGGACTTTCGACGACGGCCGTACTTGTGCTGTCAAACCTTATGATTTCCCTGCTGCGGAAAATAATTCCGGATTCTCTTCGTATTCCGGCGTTTATCGTAGTTGTGGCATCTTTTGTAACTATGGTGCAGTTTTTGATGGAAGGCTTTGTTCCGAGCCTCTATGCGTCTCTTGGAATCTATATTCCGCTGATCGTTGTAAACTGTATCATCCTTGGCCGTGCGGAGAGCTATGCATCCAAAAATCCGCCGCTGCCGTCTATCTTTGACGGAATCGGTATGGGGCTTGGTTTTACGGTAGGTCTTACGGCGATTGGTATCGTGCGTGAAGTAATCGGCTCCGGTAAGATTT
>CAJTUQ010000015.1:0-19021 GCA_910579335.1 uncultured Dorea sp.
TGTCTTGGCGCAATCGTTTCTTTCAAAATAAGAAACGCCAAAACACATGTCCCGACCGGCTCTCCAAGAATCCCCATAGAAACCATCGTTGCAGAGATATCCTTCAAAAGCAGGTTAAACACAAACTGTCCGCCAATCGTGGAAAGGAATGCCAGCCCTAAAAAGGAGCACCAGGTTACTGTCCCATAGCCAGACAAAGGCGCATGAATCATCAGTGCATATACTAACAAAAATGCCGCACTGCTGAAATAGCTGAGCACAGAATAAGAGAGCACTCCTGTATTTTTCCTTGTCACCTGCCCAATCAAAAAATACAGGCTGATAACGCCGGCTGACGAAAGCGCCAGCAAATCGCCGAACAGCGCCGCACTGTTAACAGAAAAGTCGCCCCATCCTATCACCGCACTCCCCGCAATAGCAATCAGACACCCGGTAACTGCGCTTAATCTTATCCGTTCCTTCAAAAACAGAAACCCCCAAACCAGAGAAAATAACGGCTGCATAGACACAAGCACCGTAGAACTGGACACGGATGTATAACGCAGCGACTCGAACCACATCGTATAATGGACTGCCAGCAAAAATCCTGACAAGACGATGCTAAGCACCTGCCTTCGGCCAAAGGATAGAAACTCCCTCCTGTTCTTTTCGTCAAACAAAAGAAACGGCAGCAATGCCAGCGCCGTAAACAGCAGCCGGTAAAACGCCGTGACCGGCGAAGGGGCCTCCGATAGCTTTACAAAGATTGCCGAAGTCGACAGCGCGGCCACGCCTAGAAAAAGTGCGGTATAATTTTTAGCGGTGTTATTCATTTTTATATAACGCATAATAATCAGCCTCTGCATTGTCCATCATCTGTGCATACCACCTCTTCGCATCATCAAGCGCCTTATTATAGATAATCGGGGCCATGTGCTGTTCAAATAATTCCAGCAGTTGCATCTGCTCAATCATTCCTATCTCTTCGCCGCGCTCATCCAGATAAAATGCTTGAATCTGCTCCGTAAGCTTTTTCTTCTGGAAATCTGATAATTTTATCTGCGGCAAATGTTCTCTCTTTCTCATAACCCTTCTCCTTTGTATCCTTTCCTCAGAGACGACGGCAGAAACCTCTTCTTTTTCTGAACGGCAGCTTCTTTTCCTGTATTTATCATACATGTTAATTCCGGCATCTGCTTTTTAACTTTCCTTTCTATTTTTCCACTCCTGCCCTAATATGTCCTTGAGCACCAGAAACGCATCCAGCTCTCCATAACCATACTCCGTTTTTAATTCATCCAGCATTTTCCTAAGCCGTACCGCATAATTCGGGATATTGACCTCGTTCTGATACCGAAGTAGGATCGGATATTTTTTCCCCCATGCTTTCGTCCAATCCACCTTTTCATCCTTCTCTACACTTGACTTCTCGATTGCCCGCTCAATTTCCTTCATATCAACGTCAAAATCAATCAGCTCATCCAGAGATACCTTGTACAAAACAGCCATTCTCTTTGACTGGCGGATATCAGGAAGCGTTTCATCTGTCTCCCATTTGGATACGGTCTGTCTGCTCACTCCCAGTTTTTCTGCAACCTCCTCCTGTGTAAGCCCGCATCTTTTCCTTGCATGAAATAAACTGTTTCCCAATCTCATCAAACTCACCTCACTCATTTTAATAAAACAAGTGTACCGATAAATAAACGGAAATTCCACCAACCGAATTTTACAATTCCGCACGTTTTCCTAACATGCCCTGCCTCTGTCAAAGCCAATCTTCTATGAATCTTTGCGCACTTTAAAATAACAATACAACGCACTCGCCACATCCAGACAAAACAGAAGCTGCATAATTATATTGACAAGCATCTCTTTTTTTGACAATTTTCCTTTTGCGCAGCATTCCATGATTCCACTCACCCCGTACATGGACGACGACAGAAGCAGCGAATAATCGAATAATACCAGAAACGGCGCCAGCGGCAGGATAAATATATGAAGCATCAGAACAATCAAAATCACCAGAACATATACCGGAATATTTACAATCTTTAAAAGCAGGTTCCAGAACAAAAGCTGTCTCCCTTCATATCCGAACCTCGGCAGAAGAAAGGCATATACCATATTCGGCAGATAGACCAGCACGCACAGCACGGCCCATGTAATAAAAGCAGAACCTCCAAGCCCTTTTGCCGCACATACTGCGATGAAAATATACGGGGCCGCTAAAAGCATCATCATAGGCATTTTTTTCATTCAGCAGTTCTCCTTCCCCCATCCGTCTATAAAGATTTTTCTTTACTGATAAGAATTTTTTCAAACTTCTTTTCTGACAATATTTCATGCGTTAGAAACTGGCCGTCATAAAAAAGCGAAAACGTTGGAAAAGGTGTTGGCGCATTCCGGGCTTCCTCCCTGCTTTTTATATGGACGGCTTTAAAAACAGCACCTCTGGCCTTTGCCATATTTTCAAGCAAGGGTACATACTTTGCCGTAAACGGGCATTGGTCTGTATAATATATTACATACCCTTTCGGCAGATTTGCGCAGCTTAACGCCGTATTTCTGAAACGGGGCTTGTCCGCACTCCCATCAAAAGGAAGATACATCAATTCAAAATACGGCTGTGCCGTGTCGACGGTCACAAAGCCCTTATACTTCATATAACCAGGGTCAGAAAGAAATCCCCTTTTCTTTTTTGATGACAGGATAACAAGGCCTGTTCTGCCTTTTTCTCTACTATCCTCAATACATCGTTCCAATAACATGTTCGAATATCCATGCCCTTTAAACTTCCCGGATACCCACAGACAGTCAATATACATACAGCCCTCCGCCTCAATCGGCGTCCATGCATACTCCGCAGGAAGGTACTCAATGAAACACTTCCCCCGGACATCGCCCTTCAAAAAAACAAGCCCCTCATCAAGCCGCTCCTTCAGCCAGTTCTTTTTCGACATGACCTGGATATCCTTATTGCTGGATATGGCGCAGCAGATATGTTCCCGTTCAATATTATCGCGTGTCAATTTCACAAATTCCATTTGCCGTCTGTTACCTCCGTCCACAGTATAAATCTATTATCGTAATCTATCTGCCTATATCCTCATTTTTCTTATAAGGCATCGGCTCCGGATTCTTTATGTGCAGCCAGGCAATTTTGTCGCAAATTCTATCATACAGATCGTCCTCCGTATAAGCAATCTTGCACATATCGATTTCATCATACGGAATTTCCCCGCTATTAGCTTTTTCGGCATAAGTACCATATGCCTTTATTGTATCCATAATGGATATGGTCTCTTCCTTTTCCTCCTCGGAAAATATGGCTTGCTGCGTTAATGTCTTACATATGAAATCACAAAAATACAAAAAATCCTCATCCCAGTTTATATTTCCGTTCTCCTGGGCCTCCCAGCGCAGCTTCTCGATTTCCCTTAGCAATTCTCCCTGCAGATTATCAGCCTGTCCTCTCTTTGGAACATAATTTTTCCAAATGAATCTGCACACATCCGGATATTTAGGGTCATATCCTTGGCTCTGTTCTCCGGATACGGCATTTTTTACCGGCACCTCCGTTTTTTCCTTTTTCCTCAGCTTGTCAAAAAATCCCATGCCGATTGTCCTTTCTTTTCTAAAACTGGTATTTTCCAGATATAATACCAAGCTACTTCATGAACATCTCTGTCAAAAAAATGGCGCCCGTGCCAATTACCACACTTAACCCTGCATAAACAGCCGCTGTGCCCGAATGTCCGTCTTTTATCAAATCTGCGGTTTCAAGGGCAAATGTGGAAAAAGTAGTAAACCCGCCGCACACACCTGTTTTCAGCAGCAAAACCGTGCGAGGGCTTAATGGCGCATTTGTATCTTTTGCCATGATTGCCGCAATACAGCCAATCAAAATACACCCCAGAATATTAATAACAAATGTTTTCACCGGAAATACCATCGTCTCTCTCACCGGCGCCAGGCCAATCAAATACCTGAGAACCGCACCCGCAAACCCGCCGATTCCTACAAACAGGCAATTTTGCATAATCACTCCCCCTATGCCTCCACGCTGTAAGCAAAGGGCAGTAATTCCTTTGCTTTCACCTTTTTTTCCTCTCCGTCAATGAATAGAATTACGTCGCACTCCGGCATATAATCAAATAACATCTGACGGCAGTTCCCGCACGGGGGCACGATTTCTTCTCCTTCTTTCCCCCGTACTGCCACAATCGCCTCAAAATCTCTTTCCCCCTGTGTAACCGCCGTTCCGATGGCTACCTGCTCACCGCAGGCCCCATGCAGCGAGTAGACATTTACTCCCGTATATATTTTCCCGTTTCTGCACCGGACCGCCGCCCCAACAGTATGGTTATAATTGATTTCGTCATAGTTTAAACGAATTGCCTTCTGCGCCTGCGCAATTAACTCATAATCCTTCTCTGTCAATGTATACATAATTTCTCCTCCGCTTCTTTCCTTCATTTTCTAAATTCTCTTTGCCGGCACCTTCTAACACCCGCAAATTAGATACGTAATTTTCAAATTTTTTCATATAATACAATCCCCTCTCGCTCTAGAGCCAAACAGAATCACTTCTTTTATCCCATGCTTATTTGCAAGATACCCAATCTCTTCAATAACGCTCCCTTTTATCCCCGTCTTTTTCATAGATATTATACTCCCTAATTTCCATGCTTCCTGCAGCCTGTCATTCTTCCTCCGGCGCTCAGATAGCGGTTTCTCTAACTACTGTCTCTGTAAAATCAGTCAGCCTTATTGAAGATAATTGTCCGCTCTTTCATAGATATTTTCCCAACTTCATAGCCATATTCCGTAAGTTCTTTTTTATACTTCAAAAACGAATGGTCTATCGGTATTCCTGCAATATCCTGTACTTCTTCAAACGTTAGCTTAAAAGACCGTCTGCCGTCTTTCCGTATATATTCCCATAATGCTTGATACTTACTCATTGTTCCCCCTCCCCATGTCATGGAATATTCCTTCTCCCCTGTACTTTCATCTATCCCTTCACCCTGAATTACAAAGTTCTCTCTTTGGTAAAACTTAACCGCCCGTTTATTTTTCTGATAGACATTCAGATAAAGCCTTTGCTTCATACCCTTGACGTACTCCAGAAGCTGCTTCCCCACACCGTCGGACCGGCTCCCGTTCCTGACAAAGATTCCCGCAATATACTCGCCGTCCAAACCGATGAAGCCATGTATGCCGTCTCCGCTATCGCCTTCATAAACATACACTTCCGCCTGTCCAAACATCTCCTGCACCGTCCTGAAATTGTCCTCCCAATACCTGGCAGGGATAAAATCATGCACTTCAAGATTCGTATTCAACCAAATATCGGAAACTTTATTTACATCGGCTTTCCGTAAGTTCCTAATCATGGCATATCTCCTCCCAAGCTTACCGCAGCGCTTTTACCGGACATTCCTTTACACACTCATAGCAAAGAATACATTCCGTGGCATTCTTCCGTTTCCTTGATTCACAGTTTACTTCCACATTCATAGGACATGCTCTTAAACATTTTTTACAATGAATACACTTGCTCTCATCACAGTGGATTCGAAGCATGGAATAATAACTCATAGGTTTCAGAAACACCGTGACCGGGCATATATATTTACAAAATGCACGGTTATCCTTCAGGATAAAAGCAAGAGAGATGCCTGCCGCATAATAAAGCAGGTTTCCCCCGATAAAAAGCCAGAACATAATTTCTTCAAGCTTTGCTGCCTTCACAAGAAACAATCCTGTTACAACAGCAAAAGATACGGCAAATACGATATAGCGGATAAACCCAAGCTTCCGCCGGGGACTCTGCGGCTTTTTATAAGGCAGCAGATCCAAAATCATAGCCGTCCAGCAGGCATAGCCGCACCATCCTCTTCCAAAAAACAGCGGCCCGAATATCTTCGCCACTGCATAATGAATGACGGCAGCCTCAAACACACCGAGAAACAGATAGTACCAAAATCCCTCTATCTGCATATTTTCACCGCATATCAAACCAAGATAAATCAGCATATAAGAACCGACGGCAAACTGGACAAAGCGCCTTGCATATGCTTTGCCCCTGATAAACAGCGCAAGCCCTGCGGCAATGCAGCCGCCGATATATGTAAAATTCAAAAGATAAAACAGGTTGTCCTTTGTAAGCCACAAGGTTACCGCAATTGTCTCAAACAAACCGAATATCAGCATCGGCGGTATGTATTTTTTCAACCTTTTCTCCTCCTGTTTTTGATTTTTAATGAAAAAATCAATAAATACTCACAATGACCCCTTTCCCTTTGCCGGCTGCAGACGCATAGAACTCTTTCAAACCGTAAAAAGCTTCCGACATCTCTTGTTTCAGTTCATCCGCATCTTCATCATCCCAAATATCAGGATAAATATCATTTTCCGCCAGCACATGAGGAACAAACTTACCGAGAGCCTTATCTATATCAAAAGCATTGAGTGCAGATGATATCTCTTTCGCTCTCTCCGGATATACATAAGTAATAAAAACATCTTCCCCATCCTCGGAAAACGAAGCCGTTCCTTCCACCGCCTCGCTCAGCGGATGATTCTCTAACGGTGTAACCGCCGAAACGCCTGTCAAAATAAAATGAAGTCCGTCCCAGAGCTTATCCATATCATATACTTCCGCTCCTTCCTCTTCCTCAAGTTCTTCTAGTTGCTCGAAAATATCCTCCACCGTTTGGCTTTTCAGCCTTTCAATCATTCCCTCATCCGCTTCTAAATAGCATGCCAGCATTCCCATGTTTTTTCCTCCTTAAGTCTCTGAGTCTCCATAATTTCCTTTAAGATACTTTTGGGTGTACAGACATACGGCAAAACATTTTCCGCATAAATCCGTCTCAATGCCTGTTGCTTTGTACATAACTTCCATCTGTTTTTCAAAGCACTTTTCCACATTGACGATTTTTTCTCTCTCCATGCCCGATTCCCATAATACTCCTTCCAATGCCTGCGCAGGACATTTTTCCACGCACAAGGAGCATTGGCCGCACCGTGATGCATCAACCGGCTCATCACATTTTAAAGGGGCATTCGTCAATAAAGACGAGAGGCGTACTGCCGAACCAAACTCCTCTGTTACAAGCAGTCCGTTCTTCCCTATCCAGCCGAGTCCGGCTCTTGTAGCTACTGTTTTGTGCGGGAGCTTCGAACTTCTGTTCCAATCAATATCCACACGGTCTGTAGTCTGCGCATACGCGTCAAACCCCTTTTCCCGTAAAAATCTTTCCCCGTCTGACACAATCTTATTTAATTTATCATTCAAGGCGTAATACATTTCATAATACTCTTTTGTAGGCGCATCCTTAAGCTCTCGAACAATCCGCTTCGGCACTGAAACTGCAACGGAAATGCCAATTCCGTAACGACGTTCCCCGATTCCTTTTAAGTCCCCGACCCCCACAAGCACCGCTCCGCTTTGCAGCAATAATCCCTTTAATTCCTCTGTCAAGTCCAACTGCCTCTCCCTGCCCCTTTCTTTCCATCTGTTTTACTTTTACCTTTTGGTCTTCACGGATTTCTTTCCTGACCAGTCCGAATATAGCTTTACTTTTTCCCCGTTTACTTTTACGGTCTTATATGTCCGGACTCTGACGTAATACTTTTTCTTTCCCTTTAATCTGGAAATCTTCTTTGAGACAGCGCTCTTTTTAGCAGCAGTAAGTTTTGTCGTCTTGCCTTTAAAGCTTTTGCTTGTACTGTACTGTATCTGATAACCGTCCATCTGTGCCGTCTGCTTTTTCCACGTCGCCTGCATACCCTTAGACTTTGCAGAAACCTTTTTAAGACTTGTTTTCTTCGGCCTTATCGTAAAGGTTTCTGACACTTTGCCGCTGTAATTCCCGCGAAACTCAATTACTGCCGTGTAGACGCCCGGATTCTTCCGTCCTTCCGAATAGGAAACCTGATAATCCGTTCCCGCATTCAGGGTTTTACCCTTACTATCCTGTACGGTCAGGGAAGGAGCCTTCATTCCCCCGTCATAAGAAAAATCAGTCTTTCCCCATATAATCTGCGGACTGCTGATAACAGAAACTGCTCTGGCCGCCGAACACACTTTGCATACCTGCTGCACGCTCCCATCGCCATTTATCGTTGCCGGCGTGCGCCTTTGCGTGTACTGATGGGCAGCTAAAGGTATTCTCTCTGTATAACTCTTTCCACAGCTGCAGGTATAGGTTCGGATTCCCACATCCGTGCAAGTCGGCGCTTTCGTCACTTTTCCCTGATAACTATGTGTGTGTCCTGAAGTATCTATATCCTCCGCATAAAGGCTCACACTGCATTCGGCCAGCACTTTATCTTTTAATGCCTTGATATCCCTTACAGTCCTTACCGGCGCATCCTGCGGCACGCTGCCGACGTCCTCCGAACAGAATAAAAACGTGTAATCTCCCGGTTTCGCATTTTCATGCGCCCTCAGATAATATTTACCCGGTTCTTCCTCCAAGGCTCCAAGAAAAATGGCGGCGCCCCAGTCCGTTCTGTCCAAGATATCTTCTGAATCACTCTTCCAATAATCTGTCCGGATCCCGATTACGTATTCTAATCCATAATACATTTGCGCCATGATTTCATCATGGCTAAATTCACTGCCGTCTTCTTTTGTCCATTTCACTCCAAAATAGATTGTTTTATCCGGAATAATGTCGATATCTGTCTCCGATTCCTCATATGGAATCTTTTTTATGTTTACTTTTTCCGGTGCGGAAAGGATCTTTATCTCTCTGATTTCATCTATATCAGGCGTATCCCCTGTCACCATCCATCTGCCGTCTGTATACGCAAGACCATATCCCTGATTTATCTTTTCCTGCGGCAATACGAAATTTTGTCCCGGCGCACTTGCGTTCTTGGAAATAATATAGTCTCTCCCTGCCAGCAGGATACCCGGAAACTGGCGGCTGCTTGTCTGAAACTGTGTGACGCCGCTCACCTGTCCATTGATTTCTAACCTGCCCTCTTGATTCAGTACAAGAATCCCCTGCAAAGCCGCCGAACTTGTCTCTCCCGAAAAATTACCGGATACTACCGCTGTCTTCAAACTATTAAAATCCAGACATGAACCATTTAACAGCGTAATATTCTGCAGTGTTCCTGTCATAGGAGCTAAATAGGCATTGTTTTTCAGTATAACATTCCCGATATTCCCAATTACCGCTTTTTCTAAAGAAACCGCCTCAACCGTCATGGTCGTGCCCGCATTTCCGTAAAATTCCTTGGTTTGGACAGATTTACCTTCCGCTCCGTTAATCTTGATTTCCGCCGATGCATTTTTACTTGTGTCCACTCGGTCATAGATTGTCACTGGCGCGTCAATCGTTAATTTAGCATTTCCTGTGTAAGGGATCTTATTGTCGCTTCCTGCGTCATGTCCCATGTAAATTCCGGCAAACATTGTCTCACTATTCGAATTTTTCACCGTCAGGGAAGCATTGCCGCCAATCTGCGAACCGGTAAAGCCTCCCGCATACACTGTCGGAAGCAGTTCTTTCTCGGAACCTCCGAGAGGTCCCAGACTGCCGCCGCTGCCCTCCAGATAAGTATTCACGTTATCCAGGGTAAGACTGTGCCCCGCAAGAAAAATCTCACGATGCGGAACACTTCCCAATGCGCTGCTTGATTCAAAGCTTAAGTTTATATTCTGAAAACAGACTCCGTCTCCCTCCAGCTGAATCGGACTCCGGCAGCATATCTCACCGTCCCCGCTTCCTTTAATTATTGTATTCGCCGGAATCTTGACCGGAAGCATTCTGTTATCTTCTGCCGTATCTTTTCCGATAGTAATTAAGTTTGGCACAACAATCGGGCTTTGCTGCTGTTGCAGCGCATTCATAAACTCCTCTCTCGTCGTAACAGTAATGCCCCCGCTTTGAGCCTCCGGTCCGCTTTCCTGCGCCTGTGCCGCCGCCGGTATCTGCAATCCTCCAAACATCACCGATACAGCCGCCAGCACGCATAAATATTTTTTCATTTTTCCTTTCATGTGCATATCTCCTCTTTTTTTATTTATGGATTCCATTTACATATCTATCCGGACATGCATCTTCCCTGCTTCCCTCCTAAGCTCAATAAACCGAAGCATGTCTCTATATACTTCATCGTCATCTTCTATGTCAACCATTAGCCATCTCTGCCCGTTTCCTTCCTTTGTTTGACAGTAAATTTCCTGCAGCCTGTCCGTACAATCCGGCAATATCAATTCTGCCGCCTCTTTCTCCCTCGCGCCGATTACGACAAGCACTGTAAAATAAGACTCTCTTGGATATAAAGTACAAAGGTTTTTTCCTGACTTTTTGAATTTGATGTTCCATCCCGGTTCCCAGCTGCAGGAGCTGAACTCTATCTTTTCCCTGCAGCGAAACCTTTCCTTCATCTCCAGGCAGAATCTGTCAAACAACGGATTCCTGACATATCCGCACAGCTCCTCTAGCGAAGGGAAGTACCCTTCATCCTGTATATCAATCATTCTCTCTGCCTCCCCTATACAACTTAATCGCCTTACGTACAGTTTGCCGCATCAATGGCAATGACAAGAAGCAGCGCCGTCAGCTCATCCTCCGGGTTCGGATACTCAATTACATAGGTGTCTCCCCAGAGAAACAGTTCCTTAGAGATATGGGCGGCTATGCTCTGCCCTTTAAACACATCATACTCCCACCCCAGAAAATCTCCTTCTGCATGCCATCCGTTAAAATCTATATCGTACTTTGGCCTGAACAGGGAAATTCTTTTCTCAATTCTCCCTATCGTACTTCCATTCACCTCTATCTCAAAAACCGGAAGTAATGACAAAGGCTTCTGCCGGATAACTCCTGCTTCTCTCTCCATAGCATCATATACATGAAGCATATGACCAAATGAAAAAAACTCTGCCTTCACAAAATATTTTACATTCCCGCTTTCATCGTACACATCATAAGTATCCGTCCATGAAAATACTCTCTGCTTAATCAACAGCTTCATGTCTATCACTCCCCATTCTAAAAAGCTTCTTCAATCAATCGGCTTCTCTTTTATTATGCATGGATAAAATCCGATCCAGATACACCGACTTAAACTGTTTGCTCGCCAATGCCTGCTTTAACGGCGGCAGCTTTAAAATCGTCCCGAATACCGCGGCCATCGCCCTGTGATTTGCAAACGCCTGATTATCGAAAATCAAATTTTGCAGCGTTCCTTTTTCAATGGCTTGAAGAACAAACCTATGCGTACTATTCACCGGCGTAATCACCTGCACAGGCCTTCTCTCCAGTTCGATTGCCTTTACGGGACAATTTCTCGCACATACACCGCAGCCGAGGCAAATTTCTTCGTCAATGACAGGATGCTTCTCTTTCATAGAAACCGCCAATATCGGACATACCTTTTCACATTTCCCGCAGCCGATACATTTTTCCAGAGATACTTTCGGGATATAATTGGTAGTCGCCACCGGCTGCATAGGACTGAATCTTCGCGCCGCCTGCAGCGCCTCGCAGCAGCATCCGCAGCAGTTGCAGATAAACGCCGGATGCTCCCTGACATTTTCCCCTATCTGCACAAGATTGCTTTCATAAGACAGTTCCAGAACCTCTTTTGCCTCTTCTTTGGAAATAAGTCTCGCATAATCTCCGTGCTCCGCAAGGGAGCGCGCCACGTTATCAAAGGTCAGGCACACCTCCCAGGGTGCGTCTATCTCACAGGGATGTCCGGCATGATACATCTTGTGACGGCAGTAACAGGTTCCAAGCCCGATGTACTTCGCCTCTTCGACAATATGCGTCGCCCTCTCATAGTCCAGGATATGATTCATCTTTTCATTTGTCAGCACCGGCTCCTGCACATACACTCGTCCGAGCCTTGTCTCCGTGGCAAAAAACAAGTCCTTTACAAAGTCTTCCTCCACATTCATATACTGATAGTAGAGCTCGCTTAAGTATTTCTGGTCGATATCTCCTCTTGTACGCATCAGGGCAAACTCGATAAAGCCCGCCATCGGAGGCGGCATCACAAACTGCCGCTCCCCGCGGTAATCCGAATCCACCAGAAGCGCTTTCTCACAGAGATGGTTCAACAGCCGCTCCGCTTTCGCCTCTGTCGTCCCCCACACTTTTGCCGCCCGTTTCAAAGTAAACGGACGGACAGGAAGCAGCGCCACCCATTTTGCTTCCTTTTCTGTATACAAAACCTGCAGAATCTTATACAATGTCTCAGAAGCCGGCGCACCCTGCGTAAACCAATTAATGCGCTCCTCCAGATTCTTGTATGCGTCCTTTGTCGTCAGATGTCCCATACTTCACCTCCCCAAAATCAATATCTGCTACGAATTTTCTTTGCAAAACACAATTTTCTATATCGCCTTCCCCGCTAAAACCTCTTTATAATCCTTATAATTCTTCTTCAAAAGATTCGGCGTGTCAAGGCCGTACGGACACTTCGACTTACACTGCCCGCATTCCACACATCCTTCAATCTTCTTCATCTTCTTCTGCGTCTCTTCATTTAAAAAGTTAGCTGACACCGCCCGGCGGATAAGAAGTGACATTCTGGCACAATTATTAATCTCTATGCCTGCCGGACAAGGCATACAGTAGCCGCATCCCCTGCAGAAGTCCCCCTTAAACTCATCGACGTCCTTTGCTATCCTTGCGGCAATCTCACCCTCAAATTTCGGCGGCTCTTCCTGATAGGACAAAAATTCGTCAAGCTCGCTCTCCCGCTGCACGCCCCAAATCGGAAGTACATTGTCATATTCATTCATAAATGCATAGGCAAGCGCCGACTGGTTGATAAGGCCTCCGGCCAATGCCTTCATCGCCAGAAACCCCATGTCCTTTTCTTTGCACTGCACCGTCAGCTCCTTCTCATTTTCCGAGCTCAGATAGCTGAATGGGAACTGCAAAGTATCATAAAGTCCGCTCTGTACCGCCTCTTTCGCAACTTTAAGACGATGGTTCGTGATTCCGATATAACGTATCTTTCCCTGTCTCTTTGCCTCAAGCGCAGCATCATACAGCCCGTCCTCTCCGCCCGGCTTCGGACAGAACGGAGGATTGTGGAACTGGTAGACATCTATATAATCCGTCCGAAGCTTTTGGAGCGAAGTTTCCAAATCCTTCCAAAAGTCCTCTGCATTTTCCGCCATTGTCTTAGTCGTGATATAGATATGTTCCCTCACGTCAGAAAGCGCATATCCCAGCTTTTCCTCACTATCAGTATACGCCCTTGCCGTATCAAACAGGCGCACGCCGTTATCATATGCCTTTCTAAGGATTTTAGCAGCCTCCTCCATGCTTACACGCTGAATCGGCAGAGCGCCGAATCCATTCTTGTTGACAGTAATCTCTGTTCTTCCTAGCCTTACTTTGTCCATAATCTCTCTCCAATCCTGATTTTATATCTTCATCCAAATATCCCGGCGGACAAAAAGATAAATCCTTATCTTCCCTACCGCATCAAATTTCTGTATATATGCAGATCCTCATCTTTAAATACATTAAACACAACCCGCCTTAACCTTGACGCCGTCAAATAACGGTCTACTGTTTCTACCGCTATCTGCGCCGCAAGCTTATTCGGAAAATGGAACTCTCCCGTGGATATACAGCAAAATGCCATCGACTGAAGACGTTCTCTCTCTGCAAGAATCATGCAGCTTAAGTAACAGGAGCGTAGCTGCTCCTTCTGCTTTTCCGTAACGCTTACTCCCACGATCGGGCCTACCGTATGTATGACATGCTTCGCAGGCAGATTGTAGCCCTTCGTTATTTTCGCCCTGCCTGTCGGCTCCTCGTACCCCTGACGCTCCATAATCTCTGCGCATTCATTGCGCAGCTGGATGCCCGCCGCCGAATGAATCGCATTGTCAATACAGCCGTGGCACGGCACAAAACAGCCAAGCATCTGGCTGTTCGCCGCATTTACGATTGCATCGACAGAAAGTCTTGTTATATCTCCCTGCCAGATAGAGATTCTATCCGCATTTTTGACGCCGCTGCAAGGGTACTCGTCAGCCGCGGACGGAATATCTTTTAAACGCACAATTCCCTTTTTCTTCAGCTCCTCTTTTAACAATGTATCCTGAAGCTCAAGATATTCCGGGTCCGCCTCCCTAGGCCACCGCACATTCATCAGGCTTCTTAGGAGGCTCCGCTTCTCATGGTAATCCGCCGGCTCCATGATAGACGCATATCCGTCATTTTCCTTTTTCAGATAATGGATCAAAGTGCTGACCCGCTCTTCCCTCGTCATAGCTTTTTCTCTCCCGACATAATAATACTGCTATATAAACCACTATATCACGAATGCTAAAAAGACAGCAACAGATATTTTACCATCCATACCACATCTGCCACAACTTTTCTCCCCACAGCGCCCCTGCCGCCATACCTGCGGACAAATAGGGACCAAACGCAAAGCGCCGCCCTCTGTACTCCTTTTTTCTTGCAATCAGGAGGACCCCATACACCCCCGCCGCAAAAACCGCAAGCACCGCCGACACAATCGTGCTTTTCCACCCCAGAAACAATCCCGCCGCTGCCATCAGCTTGATATCCCCTCCGCCGAAAGCGCCGGGAATAATCAGTGCTGCCACAAGCATAGGCGCACTGACACACAGTGCGCCCGCAAGCCTTGACAAAAGTCCCGTCTCCGTCCCGGCAGACGCCGCCATAACCGCAAGCACGATAACCGCTATATGGCAGCCGTCATGAATCTCCCTATACTTTATGTCCTGATAAGATACCACCATCAGGACAACGAAAAAAGCCAGCAGTAAAATCCTTATCTTCCTCCTTATCTCCAGTCATATTCTTCCGAACGTTTATCCCAATAATAAATGTTACCAAATAAGGCCGCTATGGAAAGCATGAATAAAATGAAAAAAATCACTCTCCCGTCTCCCCGTATAATAAACTCTATGTTACCCGGAAGCTCCAGTATTATAATTAAAAATATGATCAGACCCATTAGAAGATCATAAAATGTTTTCTTTTTCTTATCCGCTCCCGCAAAAGAATAGGCCTTCCTCTTTCTCTCAAGTCTCCGGAGCATGGCGCAGTCAAACAGCCAGGCTGCCAACCCCATTTCCACTACGAACACCGATACCCCGTATTCAGCCGGCATCCCCTGCCACAGCCAGAAAAATGTATAGCATAAAAACATGACTACAGCAATTGTCCTTGCCACAGGAATTGCATGTTCCAAATGACTGGGCCTTATCCCGTCTTTCACAAGGCTGTCACAGAACTCTTTTTCCGGCACGCCAAGCTTATCCACAAAAGTGACTCCTTCCCTGTCGGCTTCCTTGGCCAGGCCAATCAAATCCTTTTTTATCACTTCCAATTCAAAAAGAGACACTTCGAATGTTTCCAGATATTTAAACATATTATCCAGCACCTTATAACTTTTGATGGGTATTTCCGAATATGCGTCGTTATTCTCCTGTACCAGCCTTTTATAGTTATTATAAAACAAACTCATCTTTCATCCTCCTTGCCAAAAATCCCCTCTACCGTCCGCCGCACTTCATTCCACACTTCATAAAAACCGATAACATACTCCTTCCCCTGTTCTGTCAGGTTGTAATATTTTCTCCTCGGCCCAAGAGGGCTCGGCTTAAATGTCGCCGCTATCAGTCCTTTTTTTTCCAGCCTGAGAAGCAGCGGATAGAGCGTCCCTTCCTTTACATCCGTAAAACCGTACCTCTTAAGCTGTTCTACAATCTCATATCCGTAAGTTTCAGACTTGTCTATGACTTTTAAAATACAGCCTTCCAATATTCCTTTCATCATCTGGCTTTTATCCATATCCGTCATCACCTCTTTTATCTACCTTGCATTGCAATGTTCTTTACTGTATTGTATCACAAGATAGAAGAATGTCAACCTCTTTTCCGCATATTTGTTGTATCTTTTTTTTCACTATGCTATAATCTGGATAACGTACTAATCACAAAGGGCTATACCTGCGTGAAAAGGCGGACAGATTCAAGATTATATATTACCGGACGTTTGGTATGGCGGATAAGTAACATTCACTGTACAATTACTTCCGGCTTAGAACCTGACGCCGTAAACGTCAGTTTTTTTATTCACAGGAGACTTATGGAAAAATATACGGCATTAATTCACAAACTGCATAAGACACGCAGGCTTTCCGGCAAAGAGTGGGCTTTTCTTATCTCCGGCCGGACGCCAAAGCTTTCCGAATATCTGTTTTCGCTGGCAAGAAAAGAGCAGGAGCATTATTACGGAAAAGATATTTTTGTACGGGGACTTATAGAATTTTCAAATTACTGCAAAAATGACTGTCTCTACTGCGGCATCCGCAGAAGCAACCGAAAGGCCTGTCGTTACCGCCTTGATGAAGATGCGATTCTTGCCTGCTGCCATGAAGGATATGCGCTCGGATTCCGGACCTTCGTCCTCCAAAGCGGCGAGGACGCCTCCTACACAAAAGACAGGCTCGTCAATCTTGTTCGGAAAATCCGAAAAAATTTCCCGGACTGCGCCATTACCCTATCTGTAGGAGAATGGGACAAATCCAGCTATCAGGAGTTTTTCGATGCCGGAGCCGACCGTTACCTTTTGCGGCACGAAACCTACAACACGAACCATTATGCAAAGCTTCACCCTAAAGCCTTAAGCGCTAAAAACCGCAGACAATGCCTTTGGGATTTGAAAGACATCGGGTATCAGGTGGGTACCGGATTCATGGTGGGCGCCCCGTACCAGACGCCGGAGCTTCTCGCCGAGGATATGCTTTTCTTAAAGGAATTGAATCCGCAGATGGTAGGTATCGGACCGTTTATCCCGCATCACGACACTCCTTTTAAAGATAAACCGGCCGGGACAATGGAACTTACGCTGTTCCTTCTCGGATGTATCCGTCTCATGCTGCCCAAAGTTCTTCTTCCCGCCACGACAGCTCTCGGAACGATTCACCCAAGAGGCCGGGAGCTTGGCATACTCTCAGGCGCCAATGTGGTAATGCCGAATCTTTCTCCTCAAGGAGTGAGAAAAAGCTATCTTCTCTACGACAATAAAATTTGTACCGGAGAAGAATCCGCTCAATGCCGGGATATGCTGGAGCAGAAAACGGCATCCATCGGTTACCGTATTGTAACATCCAGAGGCGATTCCTTAAATATGCCGCAGAACGCTGCAAATTCATAGATACAAATTTTAATTTCCAAGGAGGTACATCATGTACGACGTAAATTCAAAACATGCCGACGATTTCATCAACCACGAAGAGATACTGGAAACCTTAGCTTACGCTGACGAAAACAAAGATAATTTAGAGCTTGTGGAGTCTATCATTAAAAAAGCTGAAAACCGGAAAGGCCTGACCCACAGAGAGGCGTCTGTCTTATTAGCCTGTAATGATGCAAGATTGAACGAGAAAATCTTCCGTCTTGCAAATCAGATAAAAAAAGACTTTTACGGCAACCGCATCGTACTCTTTGCCCCGCTGTACCTTTCCAACTACTGCATCAACGGCTGTACGTACTGCCCGTATCACGCATCAAACAGACACATCGCCCGCAAAAAGCTTTCCCAGGAGGATATCCGCCGGGAAGTCGTCGCGCTTCAGGACATGGGGCACAAGCGTCTGGCCCTGGAAGCCGGCGAGGATCCGGTGCACAACACGATGGATTATTATCTGGAAAGTATCAAAACCGTCTATGACATCAAGCATAGAAACGGCGCCATCCGCCGCGTCAATATTAATATTGCCGCAACAACCGTTGATAATTACCGGCTTCTTAAAGAGGCTGAAATCGGAACTTATATTCTGTTTCAGGAAACCTACCACAAGGAAAGCTACCTAAAGCTCCATCCCACAGGCCCCAAGCACGACTATGATTATCATACAGAGGCAATGGACCGCGCAATGGAGGGCGGCATCGACGATGTAGGAATCGGAGTTCTTTTCGGGCTTGACAAATACCGCTACGAATTTGCAGGACTCCTCATGCATGCAGAACACCTGGAAGCAGCATTCGGAGTCGGCCCGCATACTATCAGCGTTCCGAGACTGCGCAATGCAGACGACATCGATGCAAGCTCCTTTACAAACGGAATCGACGACGACACTTTTGCAAAAATCGTCGCCTGCATCCGGATTGCCGTTCCCTACACCGGCATGATTATCTCCACAAGGGAAAGCCAGAAAACAAGAGAACGCGTACTGCATCTTGGCATCTCTCAAATAAGCGGCGGCTCCCGCACCAGCGTGGGCGGCTACTGCGAGCCGGAACCGGAAGATGCAAAATCCGAGCAATTCGACGTTATTGACGGACGCACACTTGATGAAGTCGTACATTGGCTGATGGAAATGGATTACATCCCAAGCTTCTGCACTGCCTGCTACCGGGAAGGCAGGACAGGTGACCGCTTCATGTCTCTGTGCAAGAAGGGCCAGATTCAAAACTGCTGCCATCCAAACGCCTTGATGACGCTTCAGGAATATTTAATGGACTATGCCTCACCTGAGACGAAGGCTCTGGGCGGCAGGCTGATAGATAAGGAAGTTCTAAATGTACCGAATGAAAAAGCAAGACAGGTCGTCCTTGAAAATCTGAAACTAATTCGTGAAAACAATCGGAGAGACTTCCGCTTTTAACACTATTACGAGGTGATTCGTTATGAGCATGAACAATACCCCTATGGCCGAGCGCACCCACATTGGTATATTCGGAAGGCGCAACGCAGGTAAGTCAAGCATCGTCAATGCTCTCACCGGGCAGGCCCTATCAATCGTGTCAGATACAAAAGGCACGACTACAGATCCTGTGCTGAAAACAATGGAGCTTCTCCCACTCGGCCCTGTTATATTGATTGACACACCGGGGCTGGATGATACGGGAGAACTGGGAGAGCTGCGCATCCAAAAGGCATATCAGATGCTGAACAAAACCGATATCGCCCTGTTGGTTGTAGATGGCTCCATCGGTATGACAGATGACGACGCCAAAATTCTAGGACGCATTAAGGAAAAAGAAATTCCCTTTTTGATT
>CAJTUQ010000015.1:19040-36644 GCA_910579335.1 uncultured Dorea sp.
GAAAGCCGGCAAAATGATGAAGCCGCAGCAGATTCTTTGTGGGTGAGCGCTTTTCACAAAGCGCATATACATGAACTGAAGGAACGCATAGCGCATCTTGTCCCGCCTGATACGCCAAAGCGCCCTATTGCAGGCGACCTTGTCTCCCCTTTCGATTTTGTCATTCTTGTAGTTCCCATCGACAAAGCGGCGCCAAAGGGACGGCTCATCCTGCCGCAGCAGCAGACGATACGCGACTTGCTTGAAACGGGCGTGGCTTCTATTGTCGTGCGTGAAACGGAACTGAAAGAAACTCTGAAAGCCCTCGACAAAACACCGACTTGTCATTACAGACAGCCAGGCGTTTCGGACCGTGGCCCAAATTGTACCGGAGGATATTCCTCTTACCTCTTTTTCCATATTATTTGCAAGGTATAAAGGGAATCTGGATACTCTGGTGAAGGGAGCAGAATATATTGACAGCTTAACGGACGGTGATACCGTCCTCATATCGGAGGGCTGTACCCATCACCGCCAGTGCAACGACATCGGCACCGTCAAGCTTCCGGGTCTGCTAAAAAAGTATACGGGAAAAACTTTGAACTTTGAGTTTACCAGCGGTGCGGAATTTCCGCAAAAACTTAATAAATACCGCTTTATCGTACACTGCGGCGGATGCATGCTGAATGAGCGCGAAATGAAATACCGGATGAGATGTGCAAAAGATGCGGACGTTCCCATGACGAATTATGGAACGGCGATTGCATATATGAATGGAATATTAGAACGGAGTCTTAACGTTTTTGGCATACATGAATGAGCGCTTTTGTTTCAGGGCTGCCTGTTTTACGGCAGCCTTGTTTAATTATAATGCTTGTCGGTACAGCAGTGCAAATGAGCCAAACAGCTCCAACCGCTTTACGCCGTTGGCCCTGCATATTTCAGCAACCTTCTCAATTACTTCCGAAGCCGGCATTACATCCATCGAAAAACATCCCACCTCTTTTCAAAAAAAGTTTTAAACATACCACAGCAGGTCATACCTTTATCCTTCCCATAATTTCCCCAATAGGCGCTGCAATTGTAAGATGCGCCCCTACTGCCTTCGCCGTCTCGCTCTTATTGATAACGACCAGATGCCTGCCTCTGAAGTAGTCGATGAATCCGGCCGCAGGATACACTACCAGAGATGTTCCGCCGATGATAAGCATGTCCGCCTCGGTGATTTCCTGGATGCTCTTGCTGATAATGCCGGAGTCAAGACCTTCCTCATAGAGCACCACGTCCGGTTTCACCGTCCCGCCGCAGGAGCATTTCGGAATCCCGTCACTGTTTTTTACATAGGCAGCATCGTAAAACTTTCTGCAGCTCTGGCAGTAATTGCGGTGGATGCTTCCATGAAGCTCCAGCACATTCCTGCTTCCTGCCGCCTGATGAAGCCCGTCAATATTTTGTGTAATCACGGCCAAAAGCTTTCCCGCCGCTTCAAGTTCGGCAAGCTTCCTGTGCGCAACATTCGGCTTTGCATCAAGAAACATCATTTTCTCTTTGTAAAATTCATAAAAGCTTTCCGTCCTGTTCACAAAAAACGTATGACTCACAATCTGCTCCGGAGAATATTTATACTTTTGCTGATAAAGTCCGTCCGCACTTCTAAAGTCTGGAATATTACTCTCCGTAGACACGCCGGCTCCTCCGAAAAATACGATTCTTTGGCTGTCGTCTATCATTTCCTGCAAACGCCCTATTTCCTGCTCATACATACCTTTTACACCTCCCGCCCTAATTTTGCTCACTGTACTCTTTAAAAAAAACCGTCAGGGCATCCAGCGTCTTAAAAAGGACCGGAAGTTCTTCCTCGCTTAGTCTCTCACGAATCGCCATTGTCATCTTATGATGGTAATCCGCGTGATGATTGTAGGCTCTCACTCCCTTTTCGGTCAGTTTGACAAAGACGACTCTTCTGTCTTCTTCGCTCCGGTAACGCTGCACATATTTTTTCCTTACAAGGCTGTTCATGGCAGTCGTGAGAGAGCCCACAGTAATATTAAGCCTCTTTGCAATAAAGGACATATTGTGTCCCTCACCCAGACCGATCGCCTCTATGACATGCATATCATTATTCGTAATATCCTTGAAATCTTCTGTAATAATTGCCTTTCCTTCCAAATCCCAGATTTCATTGATTAGATTTACCAGAATAAAATTAATTTTCTTATACGCGTTATCCATACCGCTGTCCTTTCATTACTCATTGCCCTCGTATAACCGAAGTTCCGTTATACTAATGACATTATATCCTTTTTTTCTGAAAATGCATATCATTTCTTATTTTTTACAGCAATTTTTTCAAGTCGTCCATGACTTCCCTGACCGTTTCGAGCCGTTCTGCCCTGTACGCATTGGCGCCGCAGAACAAAAGGGCGTCCTCCACCTCTCCCTTCGCCGCATGGATCAATGCATCTGTAATGCAGTACGGTATCTGTGCGGGAGCACACCGGTGAAGACATCTGTGGCACGGGCTGTGGGGAATCTGCTCTCCCGCCGCTATCCTCTTCATCATCTTATTATTAATTGCTCTCCCCGGCATACCCACCGGACTCTTCACAATAATAATATCCTCTTTTCGGGCATTTATGTAACTTTCCTTATACCGGATATCCGCATCACATTCTTCTGTGGTCACGAACCTCGTCGCCGCCTGGATGGCATCCACTCCAAGCGAAAATGCCTCTTTGACTGCCTCTGGCGTGTCGATGCCGCCGCCGAGAGCTGTGGGAATCTTTTTTTCGTATTTCTTTTCATAATCCTTTACTGTAGCAAGAATCCGCCTGACTTCCTCAGAATATACGGAAAAATCATTAAACTCCAGAAGCTTTTCTCTTGCAAAACCAAGATGCCCCCCTGCGTGTGGGCCTTCGATAACGAGCAGGTCCGGAACTCTCTTATATTTTTTATCCCAATACTTTAACAGGACCTTTGCAGATTTCTCCGTGGAAACAATCGGCGCAAGCTTTACCTTCGCATCCCCCACAATACCTGGAAGAGCCGTGGGAAGTCCCGCACCGGACACGATGATGTCCGCCCCGGCCTCCACCGCGGCGCGCACGTAATCTTCATAGCAGCGCATAGCCACCATTAGGTTAAATCCGATAATCCCGTCCGGCGCAATCGCTCTCGCCTTTTCATATTCTTTCTTTATCGCTCTTAAATTCGCCGCTTTTGTGTCAGTATCAAAATCCGGCTCCCGATAACCAATCTGGGCGGCAGAGATTATCCCAATGCCGCCCTCTAAAGCAACCGCCCCCGCAAGGCCGCCCAGACTGATTCCGATTCCCATACCGCCTTGTATAATTGGCACTTTTGCTTCTATATTACCTAGTTTCAGTGGTTTCATTTTTATTTCTCCTGCCTGATGCTTACAGTTACATATTACGGAAACGCATATAGCGGTATTCGGAAAGTTCTTCCTTACTCATCCTTTTGTACTCCGATAAAAATCTTGCCATTTCCGCCCGAAGAGCACCTGTCACCTGCTCAAAATTCTCTTTCGAAAAGTTCTGTGGTTCTTCAAACACCTTTTCTACGACTCCAAGCCTGCAAAGGTCTTTTGCCGTCAGCTTCATTACCTTTGCCGCTTCCTTCGCCTTGCTGCTGTCCTTCCACAGAATGCTTGCAAATCCTTCCGGGGAAAGAATGGAATACACGGAGTTTTCCAGCATCCACACCTCATCCGCCGTAGCCATTGCAAGCGCGCCGCCGCTGCCTCCTTCTCCGATAATTACAGACAGTACCGGAACCTTGAGGGAAGACATTTCATAAATATTTCTCGCAATCGCTTCTCCCTGTCCCCGCTCCTCTGCCTCTAAACCGCAGAAAGCACCCGGCGTATCTACAAAACAGATTACCGGACGGCCGAACTTCTCCGCCTGCTTCATCAGGCGCAGCGCCTTGCGGTACCCTTCCGGCGAAGGCATTCCAAAGTTCCTGTCAATATTCTCTTTCGTATTGGTTCCCTTCGCCTGCGCAATGACTGTAACAGGCATGCCGCAAAACCTGGCAACGCCGCCGATTACCGCATGGTCGTCTTTAAAAAGACGGTCCCCGTGAAATTCGATAAAATCTGTAAACAGACTTTCGATATAGTCGCTTCCTACCGGACGCTCCTGCATACGGGACCGTAACACCCGCTCCCAGGGAGACAGCTCCTTTGCCTGCCCTGCATCAGGTTCTTCTTTGCCGTCCGGCTCCGTCTTTTGGGCCGCAGCCGTTTGAGTACCCGTATCCAAGCTTTTCTTCAATATGTCCTGCATATTTTCCGGGCTGCACCCGCCGTCCGCATGCAGCTTTAAAATATTTGCCAGCGTCCCTTTTAAATTGCTTCTCTCCACAATTCCATCAAGAAAGCCATGCTCCAGCAGAAATTCCGAACTCTGGAAACCTTTCGGAAGTCTCTGCCCGATGGTCTGTTCAATCACTCTTGGTCCGGCAAATCCAATGAGCGCCTTTGGCTCTGCAAGGATAATATCGCCCAGCATGGCAAAACTTGCCGTCACCCCGCCCGTCGTCGGATCCGTAAGAACACTGATATAGAGAAGCCCTGCATCGCTGTGGCGCTTTAATGCCGCCGACGTCTTTGCCATCTGCATAAGAGAAGTGATTCCTTCCTGCATCCTCGCGCCCCCGGAGCAGGCAAAAAGAATTACCGGCAGCCGTTCCTTCGTGGCACGCTCTACGGCTCTTGCAATTTTCTCCCCGACCACTTCTCCCATACTTGCCATGAGAAACCTGCCGTCGCAGACGCCGATAACTGTCTCTATACCGTCAATTTCCGCCTTTCCGGTAATCACCGCCTCATCAAGTCCCGTTTTCTCCTTAAGCCCCCGAAGCTTTTCCAAATACCCCTTATATTCAAGAGGATTCTTTGTCTCAAGCCCCCTGTCCCACTCCTTAAAGCTCCCCTCATCCGTCACAAATTCTATCCGCCGGTATGCATGCATACGGAAATAGCCTCCGCATTTCGGGCAGATATAAGCGTCCTTCTTCACATCTTCCGCTATAATCGCCGCCCCGCATTTGTTGCATTTGCGCAGAAGCCCTTCCGGGACTTCCGGGCGCACAGACTCCGCTTTGTGTTCGTTTCGTCTCAATGTAGAATATTTTGTCTTCTTGAACATATTATCCAGTTTCATACATTTTCACCTTTTCTGATTATGATTCGCAGCTTAAGGAGCAGACCTTAAAAAGCTATTTAACCGCCGTTCCTATATTTTCGATAAATTCAATGTCAATATCCCCGGAAATGTAATCCGGATGGTTGATGATTTCATACTGATAGTCCACATTCGTGTCTATGCCCTCTATAATGATTTCGCCAAGAGCGCTTCTCATCTTCGCAATCGCTTCCTTGCGATTTTTTGCCCACACGATTAGCTTCGCCACCATCGAGTCATAGTAGGGCGGAATCGTGTAGCCGCTGTAGATGGCCGAGTCTATCCGGATTCCTTTTCCTCCCGGAAGATACATGTCTTTTACCATTCCCGGCGACGGCCGAAAGCCCTTTGCCGGATTCTCCGCATTAATCCGGCACTCGATAGAGTGTCCGGTAAGATGCACATCCTCTTGGCTATAGGAGAGCTTTCTGCCATCGGCAATCCGTATCTGCTCTTTCACCAGGTCAATTCCGGTCACCCATTCTGTCACCGGATGCTCCACCTGAATCCTTGTATTCATTTCCATAAAATAAAAATTATTATTTTTTTCCAGCAGAAACTCTATCGTCCCCGCATTCACGTACCCAGCCGCTTTCGCAGCTTTCACCGCCGCCTCGCCCATTTTTTGCCGGAGTTTTTCATCCAGCGCCGCAGACGGTGATTCCTCAATCATCTTCTGATGGTTTCTTTGTATGGAGCAGTCGCGCTCTCCAAGATGAATCACATTTCCAAAAGAATCCGCAAGAATCTGAAATTCGATATGTCTCGGCCGCTGTACGAAGTGCTCGATATACATCGTATGATCCCCGAATGCCATCTGGCTCTCCTTCTGCGCCGTCAGAAAGCTCGACTCAAATTCCTCAGGAACAGCTGCTGTCCTCATGCCTTTTCCGCCTCCGCCAAGCGCTGCCTTTATGATAACAGGATAGCCGATTTTAGCGGCGGCCTCCTTACCGCTTTCCACATCATAAATCGGTTCTGCCGTTCCGGGAATCACCGGTACGCCCGCCGCCGTCATCGTATTCCTCGCCTCCTGCTTGTTGCCAAGACGGGCAATCACGTCAGAGCCCGGACCGATAAACGTAATGCTGCACTGCTCGCAAAGCTCCGCAAACTTACTGTTCTCCGACAGGAAACCGAATCCCGGATGGATAGCGTCCGCCCCTGTCACAATCGTCGCACTGATAATACGGTCCATACTCAGATAGCTCTCTGAGGAGGGCGCAGGCCCGATACAGACCGCCTCGTCCGCAAGCTTTGTGTGTAAAGCCTCCCTGTCGGCCTCCGAATATACGGCGACCGTCTCGATTCCCATCTCCCGGCAGGCCCGGATAATACGCACCGCAATTTCTCCCCGGTTGGCGATTAATATCTTTTTTATCATACTTTTCACCTATCCAATCATAAATGTGAGCTCTGCACTGACGACCACTTTTTTGTCCACGCTGGCTGTCGCCTCTCCAATGCCGACAGGCCCTTTCTGCCTGATAATCTTTGTCTCAAGACGGACCTTGTCGCCCGGAACGATTTTCCCTTTAAATTTACATTTGTTGATTCCGCCGAAATATGCGGTCTTCCCTTTATTTTCTTCCTGGCTTAAAATAGCCACTGCGCCAGCCTGTGCTAATGCCTCCACGGTCAGTACTCCGGGCATCACCGGCTCCTTCGGAAAATGTCCCGCAAAAAACTCTTCCCTGTAGGAAACGCATTTATAACCTACCGCATACTGTCCCGGTTCGTAATCCTCAATATAATCCAACAAAAGGAACGGATGCCTGTGGGGGATGATTTCCTTAATCTGGGTAATATCTAAATGTTTCATAATAAAATCACGCCCCTTATCTCAGCCTGAACAGCGGCTGGTTATACTCTACCGGCTGTCCGTTTTCTGCCAATACTTCCTCGATTACGCCGTCATATTCACTTTCTATCTCGTTCATCAGCTTCATTGCCTCCACGATGGCAAGCGTCTGTCCTTTTTTTACCGTATCGCCTGCAACCGCAAACGGTTTCGCATCCTCGGAAGGCGCTATGTAAAATGTTCCGACCAGAGGCGATAAAATCAGCTTGCCCTCAGACTTTGCTTCGCCGGCAGGCATATCTTCTGCCAATGCAGGCTGTGTCTTTGGCGTCTTGATTACAGCAGCGCTTTGAATATTCCGGACATCTTCGACCGCCGCATTTCTTGCGGGCGCCGCACCGTGCACGTCTCTGCCAAGCTTTATCTTCGTGCCCTTTTCTTCATACTGAAAGCTCGTCAGCTCCGACGCCGATACCGTTTCTATTAATTTAATGAGATTTTCAAATTCCATTTTTAAATTTCTCCTCTATGCTTCGTACTTTCTTAAAAGTAAAGTTGCATTGTGGCCGCCAAATCCAAGAGAATTGGTAAGCACATAATTAAGAGCTTTTTTAACCGGACCGCCGAGCGCATAATTTAAATCGCACTCCTTGTCATCGACATCCTTCGTTCCCATTGTCTGGTGGATAAATCCCTCCTCTATGGATTTTGCACAGACAATAAACTCTACGCCGCCTGCCGCTCCGAGAAGATGCCCGATCATTGATTTGGTAGAGTTAACGACTACATCCTTCGCCGCATCCTTAAGAGCAAGATGAATCGCCCTCGTCTCGAACAAATCATTGTGGTGGGTACTTGTTCCGTGGGCATTGATATAGTCCACCTGCGACGGCTCGATACCGCCTTCCCTGATAGCAAGGCTCATAGCCATAGCCGCCCCGCTGCCGTCCTCTGCAGGTGAAGTGATATGGTACGCGTCCCCGGTCGCACCGTAGCCTGCAAGCTCTGCATAAATCTTTGCACCTCTTGCCTTCGCATGCTCCAGCTCCTCCAGCACGACCACTCCTGCACCCTCGCCCAGCACAAAGCCGTCTCTCGCCTTATCAAACGGAATGGATGCCCGCATCGGCTCCGTGGAGGTCGAAAGTGCGGTAAGCGCAGTAAACCCTGCTACTCCTGTCGGGCAGATGCAGCTCTCGCAGCCTCCCGCAATCATAATATCCGCATCGTTATACTGGATTGCCCGAAAAGCGTCCCCGATGGAATTGGTGCCCGATGCGCAGGCCGTCACTACATTCGTACATTTTCCCTTAAATCCGAGCTGTATGGAAATATTCCCTGCCGCCATATTGGAAATCATCAGCGGAACCATCAGCGGATGTACCTTTCCCGGCCCTCTTGTCTGTATCTTCGTATATTCACGTTCTACCGTCTCAAGGCTTCCAATTCCAGAACCCACGATGACTCCTGCGCGGAAAGCATCTTCCTTTTCCATATCAAGTCCTGAATCCTCATATGCTTCTTTTGCCGCTGCAACCGCATACTGGGAAAATGCCTCCATACGCTTCGCTGCCTTTGCGTCCATGCGTTCCTTTGGGTTAAATCCCTTTACCTCCGCCGCCAGCTTCACTTTATAATCCGCAGTATCAAATTTAGTAATCTCGCCGATTCCTACTTTTCCTTCCTTGATTCCGCTCCAGAACTCTTCCACTGTATTTCCAATCGGAGTCACTGCACCAAGCCCTGTCACTACTACTCGTCTCTTCATCCTGCTTCTCCTTCCTGCTACCTGTCCGCAAATCCGCCTCTTCCTTACCGCTACATAGCCATACCGCCGTCTACGCACAGCACCTGTCCGGTAATATACTCCGCATCCTCAGAAGCTAAAAATGCCGCCGCTGCCGCCACGTGGCGCACCTGCCCGAACTTGCCGAGAGGAATCTGCAAGGCAGATGCCTCCTTTACCTTTTCGGGCAAGTCTTTTGTCATATCCGTTTCAATAAAGCCCGGCGCTATGGCATTGACCGTAACCCCTCTGGATGAAAGCTCTCTGGCCGCCGCCTTTGTAAGTCCGATAATTCCCGCCTTAGATGCCGCATAATTTCCCTGTCCGGCATTTCCCGTCACACCTACGACAGACGCCATATTGATAATACGTCCGCTCCGTTGCTTTAACATCTGCCTGCTGGCAAAACGAATCGTATGAAACGCGCCCTTCAGGTTCGTGTCCAGCACCTTGTCAAAATCCTCCTCCGACATCTTCATCAGAAGCCCGTCTCTTGTAATTCCGGCATTATTCACAAGTATGTCTATCCTGCCATGCTCCCGAATGACGTCTGAAATAAATGTCCCGCATTTTTCAAAGTCCGACACATCACACCGATAAACGGCCGCTCTGCCTCCCGCCTTTTCAATCTCTCGCTTTACTTCAAGCGCCTTGTCCTCAGAGCCGTTATAATTTACAATAACCGTGGCTCCCTCTTCTGCCAGCTTAAGGGCAATTGCCTTTCCAATCCCTCTGGACGCCCCGGTTACAACTGCAATCTTTCCTGTCAACATCTGTTTTCCCTTTCTATATGCCCGCCTTCTTTATATCATCCCATGCACTGATATTCAAAACCTTTACATCCCTGTTGATTTTCTTCATAAATCCTGCCAGCGTCCTTCCAGGACCGATTTCTATAAACGTATCCACGCCGCTGTCAATCAAATGCTCCATGCTCTGCATCCAGCGCACCGGAGAGCTTACCTGTTTTGCAAGCAGTTCTTTAATCCTTCCGACGTCTGTAATTTCTTCGGCATTGACATTTGTAACATACGGAATGTTAAGCGGACTCAGCTCCACCTGTCCAAGCTTCGCAAGAAGCTTTTCTCCTGCCGCGGCAAGCATCGGAGAGTGGAATGGTCCGCTGACGTTAAGCATAACCGTCCGTTTTGCCCCCGCACTTTTAAGCGCTCCTGCTGCCGCTTCAACCGCAGCCGTCTCTCCGGTAATGACAATCTGCCCCGGACAGTTATAGTTCGCCACCGAAACCCCTGCTATATTTTCGATAACCTGCTCGATTTTTTCCGCCTCCATCGCCATAACGGCACACATGGCTCCCTCGCCTGCCGGCACGGTATTCTGCATCAAAATTCCTCTTTCACGTACAAGCCTGACGGCATCCAGCTCCTTCATGCCGCCCGCCGCCGCAATCGCCGCATACTCGCCAAGGCTTAAGCCTGCCGTGATATCCGCTTTCAGTCCGGCCTCAACCGCCGCCCTTGTCATGGCAAGGCAGGTCGTTACAAGCGCCGCCTGTGTATATTCCGTCAAATCAAGCTTATCATTTTCTTCAAAGCAGAGCGCCTTCATATCAAGACCAAGTATATCGGAAGCTTCATCATAAAGCTCCCTTGCCAGCGGGCTGTTCTCGTAAAAATCCCTTCCCATCCCTGCTTTCTGGGCTCCCTGCCCCGGATAAAGAAATGCCGTCTTACTCATAAAAACCTTTTCCTCCGATAATTCCGTCTGTCTCTCTCACCAATTTATCTATCAGTTCTTTACAGGTCAGTCTTTCTTTTACCATGCCGGCAATCTGGCCTGCCATGACACTTCCGTTTACCACGTCGCCGTCCACGACTGCGCGCCGCAGTCCTCCAAGTGTCAGCTGTTCTAATTCTTCAAAGCCTGCGCCCTTGTTTTCTAATTCAATATACTGTTTTGTCATCTCATTGCGCAGCGCCCTGACCGGATGCCCGGTCGTTCTTCCCGTTACTCTTGAGTCAATATCCCGCGCTTTGATGATTCGTTCCTTATAATTTTCATGTACCTGGGATTCCTCCGTCACTACGAAATGCGTTCCCATCTGTACGCCCCTTGCCCCCAGCATAAACGCCGCCGCAATGCCTCTGCCGTCGGCAATCCCTCCGGCCGCAATTACCGGTATATTTACCGCATCCGCAATCTGAGGGACAAGCACCATCGTCGTACTCTCTCCGATATGTCCTCCGGCCTCGCAGCCTTCCGCCACTACTGCGTCGGCTCCGCTTCTTTCCATACGTTTTGCAAGAGCAACAGAAGCAACCACCGGAATGACCTTCACTCCTGCTTCCTTCCACATCTTCATATACTTCTCCGGATTTCCGGCTCCGGTCGTAACGACCTTTACGCCTTCTTTTGCGACGATTTCTGCGACTTCGTCTGCATATGGGCTCATAAGCATAATGTTGACCCCGAACGGTTTGTCTGTCAGTTCTTTTGCCTTCTTAACCTGCTCTCTGACCCAGTCAGCCGGAGCACTGGCAGCACCGATAAGCCCTAAGCCGCCCGCATTCGACACTGCCGCGGCAAGGTGGTATTCAGCTACCCATGCCATTCCGCCCTGAATAATCGGATATTTAATTCCAAGTAGTCTGGTTACTTCTGTCTGCATCTTTAAAACCTCTCTTTTCTTATTTGTGCTCTTCGATATATTTAATTACATCTCCTACTGTCAGGAGCTTTTCTAACTCCTCAGAAGGAATCTCTACGTCATATTTGTCCTCCAGGCTCATCACAAGCTCAAATAAATCCAGTGAATCCGCTCCCAAGTCATCCTTAAAGGATGATGCCTCCGTAATCTTGCTCTCATCAATATTCAGTCCTTCTGCTATCAGCTCTTTCATTTCTTCAAACATTTCCATCTTCTCCTTTTTATATGTTTTTTCTATGTATAAACCTGCTCTTTATTGTCCGCCGCCAAGAACCGTCCTGACTTAACTTTCAGCAGAGCGAGCGGTTTATTGCAGAATATTTTACTGCGTCCTTTTTGTTCACGGAGCGTCTAACCCCACTCCATCACAGACGCCCCCCACGTAAGCCCTGCGCCAAAACCGGCAATAACGATTTTTTGACCGTTTTTTAATCTGCCGTCGCGCTTCATCTCATCTAGCAGGATGGCAATGCTTGCAGATGAGGTATTTCCATATTCCTGAAGATTCATAGGGAATTTCTCTATCGGCTCTTCAAGACGTTTTGCCACCGACTCTACAATCCGGCTGTTAGCCTGATGCAGAACGTACCACGTAATCTCTTCCTTTGAAACATGATTTTTACGGAGTACCTCATTGACTGCTTCCGGCACTTTTTTTACTGCGAATTTAAACACTGCCTGACCATCCATCTGCATATAATACTCAGGATCGTTCATATGTGCCGATTCTACCGGCGTATGACGGCTTAAACAAGTAAGCGCCTTACCCTTCCCGCCGTCCGAACAGGTAACAGGCAGATATGCCCTGCCCTCCCCCGCTTTCATCACCGCTGCTCCCGCGCCGTCGCCAAACAGGATACAGGTGCTTCTGTCCTTCCAATTTGTAAGGTTTGAAAGGCTTTCGCTTCCTATGATTAATACGGTTCTATATATTCCGCCGGAGAGATATGCCAGCGCAGTATTGTACGCCAGGACAAATCCGCTGCACGCTGCGCTCATATCAAAGCAAGTGGCGTTTTCCGCACCCAGTTCCCTTTGTACTTCACATGCCGTACAGGGCAGGATGACATTTGAGGATATCGTGGATACGATTATCAGCTCCACCTCTTCTGCTCTCACTCCGCTGTCTAAAAGCGCTCTCCTTGCTGCTTCACAAGCCATCGATACCGTTGTCTCTCCTTTGATAATGTGCCTTGTGGCCACCCCGGTACGCTCTTTAATCCACTCGTCGCTTGTATCGACCATTGCCGCTATCTCGTTGTTGTCCATTACATAGGACGGAGCATATGAACCCGTCCCGCAGATGATTCCTGTCATATGTATTCCTCTTATTTCTGCACCGGATACGGCGCATTTATTTTGAACTTAAATAATTTTGACTTTCAAAGTATATATCTATTTATTTTGTTTGTCAAGTATTTTGATAATCAAAATTTTAAATTCAAACATCCTCTAATACTTTATTAAAAATAATACTGTTATGCTTGTATTGTCTTCCTGGAATGGTACGACAGAAATTTCAAAAAAGGAGCTGTCGTACTGAGCAATCAGTACGCAGCTCCCTATATTTATTTTGTCTGTGCCATTGAGAATAATGTGTCTTGTAAAAGTTCTCTAAATCTCATTGAATACCTCCTTATTCATTCATGGCATCGCTCCTTTCTGTTTATTTGACTACATTATAATGCGTATTATGCGCATTATCAATATTTTTATTCTATACAAAGTATCAGAAAAGGACAGCCACCTAACTAATAGATGAATTGTCCTTTGGCATATACACTATTCAATTTCATATACAAAGCAGTTTGCCGTTATTACACCTCTTTCCGCCAGTGTCTCCGTGTTACATTCCCATCAGGTAACGGCACGGTTATATCTTTTATTTTACAGTAACTTTAATGCCCTTTTTTACACCATTTGCCGCCACAACATATACCGTGCAGCTTCCTTTCCTTTTTCCCTTTATCTTTCCGGATTTTGTTACGGTTGCAACTTTTTCATTTGTTGAATAATAGCGGTACGGCACAATATGTTTTTTCGGGAGCAGTTTCTTTCTCCTGCTCTGCTTTACGGTACTGGCTTTTATCTTTGCGGTTTTGCCCTTTTTCACCGTAAGCTTTGCTTTTGATACTTTGACTTTTTTAGCGTTGGTATATCCTTTCCTGCTTTCGCCCACGGCATGAAGAGTAAGGCTTTTGGCAATCACCTCTTTTTTACCGCCCACGATGCGGTATGCATGTACCTGTACTTTATAGGAACCTTTTTTGGTGACTTTTTTCTTCCCAATGCTCTTAATCGTAAAACTCGTCTTGTCGCTTCCCTTGACGCTTTTTACTAATTTTGATTTGCTCCCGCACTTTGCAGCATAGACGTCATATCCGTCTGCTTCGCTTACCTTTCCCCATGCCGCTTTCAGCTTAGAGCCGGACGCTGACACCTTCGCCTTATTGTTGAGCAGTACCGTACTGCGGGCTTTGTCAACCTCTGCGGGCCGCGGTCCCTTCTCCTCCTCAGGTGTTTTCGTTCCATCTGGATTTTGGGGTTCTTCCGGCTTATTAACGGCAAGTTTTGTCCACTTAGATATGATTTCAGCGGATGCGTGAATCTCCATTCCCTTATCAAAGGGTTCCAGCGCATTTCCATTCTTTATAAACCAGCCGTCAAAACGATACCCTTCTCTTGTCAGATTCTCCGGCAGCGTAACCAGCTCTCCGTCCTGAAGAAGCTGCGTCTGCATACTGTCCCCTTTATCTACAGTAACTATGTATTTTACCGCAGCCCCGATCTGAACCTCGCCCTTTCCAATGATATTTTCCGCAATTTCGGCTAAAGCTTCATCGGAAATGTTTTCGGGAAGCAGCAGGATTCCATCTACAATTATCGTATCATTTAAATCAATGTAATCTGATACCGTATCCGCAGTAACGTTAGCTTTTGCATCTACTACCGCGCCCACTTCTATCGTTAGCCCTCCTGGATCCGGAATCCGCAGGATATTGTTCTTTCCATCGTCCGCCGCCTTCTCTCCAAGCGTCAATGTCTGTCCGGACTTAAGGGATGCTTTTCCGTTTGCCACATACACATAAGAATCACCATGCATTTCTTTTGCAAAGCCATTGATAATTCCGGTATTATTTATCGACCCGTTATAATTCGTGAGCATAATGGTTGTAAAATCTCCAATTATATTCATCGTTCCGCGGTTTTCCAGCAAATTACGGTTTTGTAGTAGCCCTCCCTGAGAGATCGTCAGAGTTCCGGTATTGCAGATACTTCCTCCTATTCTCTTGCTGGTATGGAATAGATTATAAATGCTGCTTCCGTCCCCGACATTCAGCTTCCCGTCGACAACCAGCTTCCCAACGGTCTCAACGCCGCTGTCTTCATTGTACCTGACGTTAAGCGTGCTTCCTTTCGGCATGCTCACCTCGGTTCCCTTCGGAATTGTGAGAGTAGAATCTTTTTTACTGTAAGTCCCGATTGCAAGGCTCTTTCCCTCTCCAAAGCTCATATTGCTGTTCCATGTTACATTTCCATAAGTATATCCTTTACCTGACACCGTAACTCTATCCGCAGACTCATTATAAGAGCATCCCGTATACCATACGGCGTCCCCTTCAATATACTGCAGCTTTTTTTCCTGCACCCCATAGATTACCGCACTGTCAGCCGCTTGTATAGGACTCGATACAATGGCCGGCCATTCCAGATCCTCATCGCCGCCGTTATTTTGAGCAAACAGCGTGCCGCCGTTCATGGTACATTTTTTAAAAACCAACGTGCCGGATACTCCCCCGCTCGTCTTCCCAACTGCTCTTACATCACTGGAGATAAGCTCTATGTTTCCTGTCAATGCATCGAGCGCCGTTCCTTCTCCACTGATGGCTATTACATGGCTTTTCATAATCTTCACTGTCTGGCCCGCATTCTGGCCCGCATATATCGCACTGCTGTTAGCTCCAATGCCTTCCGCGCTTCGAACCTTCACATAATTACTGTTTCGAATCTCTATGTTTCCCTTAGGCGTAATAAGTCCTCTGGCACCGCCTGCCGCAGAGCCATAGGTAACCTCCAGCCTCACTGAATCCACTACAATATTTCCAGCTGTCTGTATCCCGTTATTATTGCTCTTTACCGACAGGTTGCCGGAACCTGTTATATTTAAATCCAAATCGGCGCCCTTAGCCGAATCTGATAAATATATGCCTATGGAATCTGATGTAATCTGATTCTCGCCCTCCGCTATAATATCAACAGGTACAGGAAATCTTATTCCCATTCCCTGGCTGTTAATCCGGGCATTTTTCAGCGTCAGCGTCCCGCAGACGACCTGATCGCCGCTAAGCTTTGGCGTCCATATGATCTCCCCGCCCCCTGCCGCGTAAGAGATCTTTGATTTTGGAACCTCGTTCAGCCATTCAAAAATCAGTCCGTCTGTCTTATCATTGCCTGCTGCCTGCGCATCCGGCATATTTCCGGCACAGGGGAAAATATCCGCATCTTCCCTGCCGCACACCGGGCACGCATCATCCCTCTCTTCCTGCGTACATGCTGTTTCACAGATACAGTCCGCGGGTTCCGGCACACCTTCCTCCGCTGACACAGACAGCGGCATATGAAGCAAAAATAAACCCGCCGCTAATAAAATCCACTTTTCTTTTATCTTTATTTTTTTATCCATTTTCCCTCCTGTTCCCAGTGTATCGAATCATTCTCCGCTCTGACGGCACGATGACCGATTACATATTCTGTTGTACAGAATCCAGTTTCCTTGAATTATACGATACTTTTTTCCCTGCTTCCTGCATTTGGCGCAAATCATGCGGTTTTGGCGAAAATGGATAAAAGAAACAATGGATATCCGCATCCTTTTGAAGTAGAATAAATTTATATTGACGCAAGACAGGGGGGGGGTAAAAATGAACATAGCAATTGTAGAAGACCGGGATTTCGACGCTGATACTTTGTTTTCCTTTATAGAACAATATAAAAATCATTACTCCTTAGAACTAAATCTTACCCTGTATAAATCAGGGGAAGATTTCCTTGCATCTGCTTTTGAAACTTACCATCTCGTATTTATGGATATATATCTGGAAGAAATAGACGGCGTGGAGACTGCCCGGCGGATTTTAGAACATAACGCCGACTGTCTGATTGTGTTTTTAACAACCAGCAAAGAAGACATCTGGCGCGCAGTAAAGATACACGCCTGCTTCGATTACATAGAAAAAAGCTCCCTTAATTACTTAAGAATTGAGGAAGTATTAAATTCAGCATGGAAGAAACTGCGCTTTCGGGCAAAGGTTTTGGAATTTTACAGCGGAAAGCAAAAGGTTCGTCTGCCGCTTTCCAAGATTCAATATCTGGTCTCCCACGATAAATACACGTTTATTACATTGGAAAACGGGCAAGTCCTCCGCTACCGGGTTACTTTTTCCTCTCTTTTCTCCATTCTGGAAAAAGAAACTCACTTCTTACTCTGCAACAGAGGGCTCCTTTTAAATATGGACTTCATCACCCGGACAAACCGCGAGACTTTTATCATGGCAGACGGTGAAGCCTTTCCCATCCGCAAACGGAACCGTACGGCAATTATACAGAAGTTTAACGACCACCAATTTGAAAAACTAAATGAACAGGGGGACATCTCATGGATAAATTAATAATTACTGCCTTATATACCAGCTCTACTCTGATCATCGTTCCCCTAATCGTATTTTGTTTTCTTCCGGTCCTGCAGGATATAAAAACTTCGCCGCTTAAGCTTTTACGTAAAATCGCCGCTGCTTTTATAGGGATAGAAGCCCTCATGTTCTTCGTGTACTTTCTGCTTCCCCCTATATTAGCAAACAACGTAAATTGTGTTCTGTGCATCGCTGCGTTTTTTTATCCGTACCAAAAAGAAATCGCTTTGGAACGTTCCCACTTATGGTTTATCTTTTTGACTGCCTGTCTTATCGGAAGTTTTGCATATTTATTTTACCACCTGATAAATATCTTCCTCCATCCTTCGTCCGTTATTGAAGACCCCATCTATCTGGACTCTTTCCTTTACCAGTTTTTATTTGAATCTTTTCTGGTTCTCCTTCTTTCATATCCCGCCAGAAAATATCTCGGATGGCTTGTACATCATTTCCAGGAGGAAGCCGTC
>CAJTUQ010000016.1:0-309 GCA_910579335.1 uncultured Dorea sp.
GACATCATGGATAAATCATATATTTTAATTGTAGACGACAATCCGGAAGTGTGCGAAATCATACATGTACTTCTTGCCGGAGAAGGCTTCGAAATCAAGGAAGCCAAAGACGGAAGGACTGCACTCGCTCTCATCGGCGCCATAGATTTTGACCTTATTATCCTCGACATTATGATGCCAGGATTAAACGGCTATCAGACCTGCCTTGAAATCCGCAAAAAGAATAACGCTCCCATCCTGTTCTTAAGCGCCCGTACAAAGGACAGCGACAAGACGCTCGGTTTCGCAAGCGGAGGGGACGATTACCTG
>CAJTUQ010000016.1:319-34381 GCA_910579335.1 uncultured Dorea sp.
TATCAGACGGAGCAAAGCTCTCATCCGGAGATATCAGGTATATAAAGGAAAAAAAGAACTGAAAGACGTTTTGGCGGATACAAGTACCGATACTATAATCTATCACCACCTGGAAATCAACGAAACCAAAGAAAGAGTCCTTGCAGACGGGCAGCCCCTCACCCTTACCGGCACAGAATTTGCCATGCTGCTTTTACTGATAAAAAACCGGCGGCAGGTATTTTGCGCACGGCGCCTCTATGAAGCAGTCTGGGGTGAGCCTTACTATTATGGCGCAAATAATACGGTCATGGTCCATATCCGCAACCTGAGGCGCAAAATAGAAAAAGACCCGAAAAATCCAATTCTTATTAAAACCATATGGGGAAAGGGGTATCGATGTGATTAAAAAAATACACAGCCGGATTTTTCAGTGGAAGATACGCACACAATTTGCAATACTGATTCTGTGCGCTTTATTGACAGCATTTACAGTATTTGAAGGCCTATGGATGAATAAACCGGCCTTTTTCCATCTGGCCGGACTGGACGAATACTATTTCACGGAAGGAGACTGGATACACTTAGCCAACGAACTTTACTGGCAGGCGCCCAATTACGAGCTCCCCGAATCAAAAGATGACACAGAAAGAATCCGGGCTCTTGAACCTCTTCTTGATTTGGCGGACGACTATACCTCTATCTGCATCTACGGCCTTGACGACGGCTACTACCGCACGGCAAGAGATGCAAAAATCTGGAAAGATCGTAATTCTTTCTCCATCTTCTACAATGCCGGAGAACTGCTGCTTGTCAAAGGTGCGGATGAATTTCAGTATATTCCGCTCAAATTCAGCAACGGCTCCGGCAGTGCCTTGATTACAAACTATAAGCGTTCTTTCGTTTTGTACCCTTATACGGTAGGCTGCCTTTTTTTATCCATTCTGCTGTTTTTTTCCATCCTCTTGTTCTTTATCGGCCGTAAGATGAAATCAGTCCTGACACTGGAAAAGGAAATCCTTATCATGTCCTCCGGAGATTTAAGCCATCCCGTCCCAAAATTCGGCGGCGATGAAATCGGAATCCTCGCAAACGAGCTGGACAGCTTAAGGCTCACTCTGAACGACAACATCGTAAAAGAGCAGGAAAGCAGGCAGGCAAACCAGGACTTAATTACCGCCCTGTCCCACGATCTGCGCACTCCGCTTACCATACTGAACGGTTATCTCGAAGTATTGAAACTGAAGAAGAATCCAAATCTTGAAGAAGAATATCTGATGCGGTGCCTGAAAAAAACAAATGAAATTAAAGAGCTGACCGACAGGATGTTTGAATGCGCCCTTATCTTTGAAGAAAACGAAACTGTAAAGCTGTCGGTATCCTCCGCAGACTTTATCCGGCTGTGTCTCCAGGAAAACGCAGATTTTATCCGGCTGGCCGGCTTTCGGGCAAAGCTTGCCCTTGACGGTTCTTTGACCGATGTAAAGAGTGATAAAACAATGTTTAAAAGAATTATCAATAATTTATTTTCGAATATCCTTAAATACGGGGATAAAAAAGAAACGGTTACAATATCCCTCTGCACTCAAAAGGATACCTTCACCGTTACAATAGAAAATGCCGTCAAAAAAGAACGCTCCGACGCAAGCAGCAGCAACATCGGATTAAAAAACGTCCGAAAAATGATGCTGCTTCTAAATGGAGAGCTTTTCGTATCACAGACGCCGGAAAAATTTACTGCAAAGCTTGTCTTCCAGACGGGGATATAAACAAAATATCCCCTCTACTCCTCAAACTCAAGCGTGTCCAGCCATTCGTCAAATTTATCCACTACCTGCTCGTACTCATCTTCGTCTTCAATAAAAGCAATATCATGCTCATCGCCGCCGGAAGCGTCTCTTTCAAACTGATAGAACCAGACTTCCTCGGACAGTTCCCCCTCCTCATCCAAAGGCGAAACCGCGATATACTCCTTCTCATCCAGCTTAAGCACGGTAATAATCCCGCAGTCTACCTCGCCCTCATCCGTCAGCAGCGTAACAATATCAACGTCCAATTCCAATTCTTTTCCCATATCTCTTTCCTTTCCCTTATTACTTTATAAAAGGCTCTGTTATTCCGGTTCCTATGCATAAATGGAACCAGCCAGAAAGCTGATTCCATCATAACATATCCTATGCAAAAATCATACCGTAATTTAAACGGTTTTCCGTTTTTTTCGGATAACTACTCAAACGTTCCCTGTTTTTTTATCAGCTCCACCGTCTCGAAATCCGTATATACTGGAATTCCCTCGCCGGTATCCGCTGATATCGTCGCAGTAATGTCAACACTCGTATCTATCACCTGCTCCATTCCGTTTACCCACAATTCTCCGTAACATAATTTTCCCTTGATAGAATTGATAAACTTTTCATCGTAAATGTCAAAGCTCTCCGTTTCATCCGCTTCATCATTGTATCTGGAAACCTCCAGATGCGTAATCGAGATGTCCTTCATGGAAGTATGTAAATCAATTTTCAATTCTTCCTTCAGATATTTGATCGTTTTCTTAAAAGAAGGATAGATACAGTAGGTTTCTGTCTCCTCCATACCGGCAAAGCCACTATAATAAGAATTTTGCTCTGCGTCAAAAACGTGCGTAATCATAAGCTGGCCAAACGGAAATGTATTTCTTACCGTTTTATAGTCCAGGCCGGAATACTCCTCCAAATATATACGGAACAATTCGGAGCGCTGTTCCTTTGTCATATCCAATGTCTCGGTATGGGTCGGATAGATAATCTGGACTTCCGACACCAAAGACCAATCCGCCGTATACAGAGAATATGTATCTTTCTTATATTCCATCGTATCGAATACCTGTTCCAGCAGCTCATCCCTAAGCTCTGCGGAAAGTACGTATTGGCGCTTTACTTCTTTTCCGTTTCCTAGCTTGTACCGGATGACATAGGAGCTGAATCCCCTGGATTTCTCAATGCCGCCGTTGTTGTAAATGTCCACGTTCTTATCATTTTCCCTGACAATCTTTTCTAAAACCGCAAGCGAGCCCTTCATCGCGTCCCCGGTCACGCCTTTCCTCTCCTTCCCCCAAAATCCGCCTTCAGTCACGTTCGGCGCATCGACTACAATGGAATCAAGCGCCTCTTCCTGCGGAAGATACTTATCATACCCACTGATATCTCCCCAGAAAAATCCAACGACAGCAAAGGAAATCGCTATGGAAGCCAGCATCTGCCGTTTGTTGGACCATAAGCCCCTGACATCAAACCGATAGATACACTCAATCACACCGTGGGCCAAAAATCCGCCAATAATAATTCCTGCGATAATCCACGGCTTAAATGACGTAAATGAGACGGCATAAAGACACAATCCCGCATAGATCGCCGCCGGAACGACCAACAGAAAACGGATGAGTGCATTCAACCCCGGAAACGCCATAGCCTTTCCCGCCATCTCGGAAGCCCGCTTTTCAAACAGGAAGAAATTAAGGAGCAGAAGAAATACTATCCACAAAGCAATGACGCCCAAAAGTACGATATGTTCCTTCCATCTCCATGCCTTATCTGCAGAAAACAGCATTTCCGCAAGGGACAGCGGCGAAAAATAATCAAAAGGACCTGAATGTACAGCCTCCCCGCTGTAAGTCACAAAAAACGTCGACGCCAAAGACGGATACAAATAATAAAGCACTATGGGCGAGTAGCTGCAAAACACGCAGAATCCCAGTATCCCTATAAAAATATTTCCCGTCATAAGCATAGCCAGCGACATCGTAAGGTAGGTAACTGCAAATACCGCAGTGTAACAGACGAGCGACCAGAGACTGTTTACCAGAAATTCTCTGCCAAAATACCCGACCGCCGCCGTAACAATACACCTGAATACAGAAACCAAAATAAGAGGAACCGTAAAAAGCACAAGATCATTCGTCAGCATAAGATACAAATGTCTCCGCCTCCTTACCGGAAGCGAGTGATAAAAATCAATCTCCGTCTTCGAGTGAAGATAACGGAAACTGCTGATTGCAAGCAGCACCGCCGCTCCCACAGCCAGCATGCCAAAGCTCATGTTCGGCTGGGACATGGCTGTGATTTTTTCTAAATTATCCTCAAATTTACTCCCTTTTACCCCGCATGTATTCTGCACATCCATAAGAAAGGCTATCATGGACAGAAAGAATAAGAAAAATGTAATAAGAATCATTCCCAAGCGGTGTTTGATATTTTCCCGTCTCAGATTAATAGATAAGAGTTTTGATGTCATATCCGACCACCTCCGTTTCACTGATAAAGATTTCTTCCAGAGACAGCGGCAGAATCTCGTAGTATACCGGATTCAGCTGCTCCATCTTCGCGGCAATATCCGCCTCGCTCTCCCTGACCGTCATAGAAATCAAACGGCCTTTCTGTTTCAGCTGCAAGATGTGGAATCGTTTGTAGAGCGACACTTGGACTCCTTCCGGAAATACGCACTGTATCTTGTGCATATTACACTTTAAGTCCGTCAGCTCCTTTGACAAAAGCACGCCGCCCTTATGAAGAAGCCCGATATGGTCGCAGATGTCCTCCAGCTCCCGCAGATTATGCGATGCGATAACGGGGGTCAGCTCCCTCTCGTCGATTTCCTTTGCAAATATGCTCTTTATCCCCTGCCGCATCACTGGATCCAGCCCGTCGAACGTCTCGTCGCAAAACAGGTAAGACACATTCGCACAAAGCCCGATGATAATAGAAAGCTGCTTTTTCATACCTTTAGAGTATGTCTGTATCTTCCTTGTGCCGTCCAGCCCAAACTTATTTAGGAGCTCGTCAAATCTCGAATAATCGAATTTCTGGTAATACCTTCCATAAAAGGTCGCCATGTCCTTTGCTGTCGCATTCGGGAAGAAAAACTGATCGTCCGAAATATAAAAACAGCGTTTTTTCACTTCCGGGTTGTCCCACACATGCTGCCCGTCAATAAGGATTTCTCCCTGTTTAGGTCTTAAAATCCCTGCCATCATGCGCAGAAGGGTGCTTTTTCCCGCACCGTTTGTCCCAAGCATTCCAAAGATGTACTGGGAACGGATTTTTAAGTCTATATCCTTAACCGCCTCGATTTTTTCAAACGATTTGCTAACCTGTTTTATCTCTATCATGCCAAAACCTCCCCTGCCGCTTTCTCGACACAGCCAAGAATTTCTTTTTTATCAATTCCCTGCCGCAGACAGACGCCCACTTGCTCCTCAAGCCCTGTTAAAAGCTTCTCCTTCTGCCTGCGCATCAATTCATCATCCTTTTTCACAAAATTTCCCCTTCCTTTCACCGTATAAATGAACCCGTCTTTTTCAAGCTCCATATAAGCACGCTGAATCGTATTGGGATTAATCGACAATTCAACCGCAAGGCTCCGGACCGAAGGAAGCTTTTCATCCGCTTCCATTACGCCGCTTACTATGAGCGCCTGGAAGCGCCCTGCAATCTGCTCATAAATCGGACGTTTATCGCTGTAATCAATAATAATCATAGCGTCCCCCTCTCTCAATTAATAGTATTACGCAAATAAGTGTACTAACATTCTTAGTACACTTATTATACAACGCACATTGTTATGCGTCAACAATCTTCATAAAATCATAATATTTTCTTTTTTACAGCAGAATCAGCTGAAGCGTCTTATCAAAACACCACTCTGCGTCTCTTTTTTCTACGGAATCCAGCGTAACTATATCAAAGCTTTCTAAAGCCTTCCCATTCAACATATAAGTCACTTTTCCCGCATGTTCCCCTCTCTTTACAGGTGCAGAAAGAGCCCTTTTTCTTTCCTCCTTTACCGTCACCTCTTCGTCTTTTCGAAGAAGCACCAAAAGCTCATTTTTCTGCTCCTTCAAAAGGCCGACGGGAACCGAACCGTCAAGGCCGTACGCATTCTCTGCATCAACACCGCCCTTCACTGTAATTTCCGCTTCGGGAAACTTTTGCCACACATTGCGGTATTCATAATTTTCAAGGGCATATTCCATAAGCTTCTTCGTATCCTTCCACTTGTATCCTTTATTGTTCGGCCATCCGCACGCCAAAAGCGCCACGATAAACGTCCGTTCATCTCTTTTTAACGCTCCTACGTAACAGTACCCCGCCTTCGCCGTAAAACCGGTTTTCCCGGAGAGCGCCCCCTCCATCATCGTCAAAAATGCATTGTGGTTAGTGCAGGAAAACTGGCGCTTTTTGTTTATGGATGTAAAGCTGTAGTTTTTTGCCCTTGTAATTTCGAGAAATTCCTCTTTTTTCGGTGAATCAACAATACAGTATTTCATAATCTTTGCAAGCTCCGCCGCTGTCGTCGCATGCATCCCTTCGCCGTCCTCGCCGTCCAGTCCGTTCGGCGTCACAAAATGCGTATCCGCACATCCAAGTTCCTGCGCTTTTTTATTCATCATCGCCGCAAAATTCTCAACGGAACCCCCGATAGCCTCGGCAACGATAACTGCACTGTCATTATGGGATTCCAGCATCAGGGAATGGAGGATGTCCTTGATATAATATTCTTCCCCGCTCCTGACGCCAAGCCGTACCTTCGGCTGTCTGGCCGCATTGTCAGAAACCTTCGCACGCTGGCCTTCTTCCATATTTTCCAATGCAAGGATACAGGTCATAATCTTCGTGGTGCTTGCCATCGGACGCACCTCATCCTCATTTTTCCCAAATAAAATACGCCCGCTGTCAGCATCTATCAGTACCGCCGACTGGGCGTAAAGTTTTTCCGGCTCACTGCTGATTTCCTGTGACGCTTCCCTTACCGGCCCTTTCATCTCCCCGTCTTTTTTTCCGAAAAACATAAAATTGCCGGGCATCATTGCAAAAATCTGCACTGCTGCCAAAACTGCCAAAACTGCCAAAACCATATAGAAATATATCCGTCTGTTTTTTTTCATGCACCGCACCGCAAGTTTTCCATTACTGAAGTATATGCACAAAAATATACGGCTATGTATGCATCCTCCTCAAATATCCGCCCAGGGCGCACTTCCTCTCTAAATATCCAGCTTGAGCTGCACTTCCTCTTCCGCCTCCGTCTTTAACGTTTCCACCTGCTCCGGGTTCATAACCGGCAGTTCCTCAACAGACTGGATGCCGAATCTTCTTAAAAACTCTTCTGTCGTCCCAAATAACAGCGGTCTTCCCGGCGCATCCATGCGTCCGGTTTCACAGACCAGATTATATTCCACCAGTTTATTTACTGCATGGTCTGATTTCACTCCTCGTATTTTTTCCACTTCAAGCTTCGTGACCGGCTGCTTGTATGCAATGATTGAGAGCGTCTCTAACAGTACGTCCGTAAGGACGTATTTCTTCGGCTGTTTGGCAATCCGTATGAGATATTCATACATTTCTTTTTTTGTGCACATCTGAAAGGAATTTTCCAGCTCCAAAATCCGCACGCCCCGATCCTCGGCAGCATATTTATCCATCATCCTGTGGATAATCTTCCTCGTCGTATCCTCGTCATGTTCAATGGCGGCGGCAATCCGTCCAAGCTCCACAGAATCACCTACGGCAAATAAAATCGCCTCTATCACGCCTTCAAGTTTCTTAATCTCCACTCTTTCCATACCTTTCTCTTTCTTACTGCCGCAAAGCAATACGGAATCTGCGTCAATCACTCCATACATTAGAACCAATAATAATATCCTGGAACGGCTGCTCCTGCTCAATAAATATCGTTCCTTCTTTCATCAGCTGGAGAACCGCCAAAAATGTCACAACGACCTGCGTGCGGGAGCTTTGTCTGGTAAGAAGCTCCCGAAAACTGAACCTCTTACGTCCTCTGGCGTATTCCGACACATAGGAAAGCTTGTCCGGAAGCGTTACCTCTTCTTTCTCAAGCTTGCCGAATTTGCTTCTAACCGGATCTATCTTGTCTGCCTGGCGCTTCATAACGTCCCGAAACACATGATTGAGCTTTGCCAGTGTCAGTTCTCCTAAAAGCTCGTCCAAATCCACAGGCTCCACATAATCCAATACCTCCGCTGGAATCGTCGGGCTTTTGCAGAATGTCTGCTCCCCGTCGATTTGGCGGTCTTTCAGCTCATATGACATAAACTTATACATCTTGTATTCCAAAAGCTGTTCCACAAGCTCCTGTCTTGGATCCTCTTCCTCCCCCTCGCTGTTTACTTCCTTTGGAAGAAGCATCCTGCATTTAATATCCAAAAGCGTCGCCGCCATGACTAGAAACTCACTCATAATATTTAAGTCCGCTCTCTCCATAGCTTCGATATACTCCATATACTGATTTGTAATCTCAACGATTGGGATGTCATATATATCTATTTTATTCTTGTCAATCAGATGAAGAAGAAGGTCCAGCGGTCCCTCAAACACCTGTAATTTTATCGGAATGCCCATCTGTTTCCCCCACAGTCAATTCCCAGCCGGCAGTACGCTGCTTTGTACTATCCAAAAAGAAATAAAGTTACAGCTCACCTATTATACAGGATTTCAAAGATTTTCTCAACATAAAAATCAAACCGGCCGCATCTGCTGTTTTCCGGCCGCCTATCCCTCTTTCAGTTCAAGAACCACCGCCTCCGCCGGATTAAACAGCCGGACGCATATCGTATGCACCCCTAATCCTTTGCTGACTACGATATCCCTGTCCCCTCTTTTATAATGCCCCCCGGAATATTCGGGAAAGAAGTCAAAAGCGGGCGATACCGCCCCTCCTCCCCCCGGAAGACGTACGATTCCCCCGTGAAGATGTCCGGAAAGAACTAAATCTGCGCCCCAGTTTAAATACTCTTCCATATATGTCGGATTATGGGCCATAAGAATCTCGTAGCTTTCCTTTTTGGCCTCCCCGACCCTTTCCTTCACCGCACCCTTTGGCATCCGCACCTTCTTAAAGTGGCTGTAGCATTCTGTTGGAATCTCCAGCCCGGTAAGCCTGAGCCGGCACCTTTTGCAAATCAGTTCGCAGGACGCATTCTCCAAAAAATGAACGCCGGCATGCTCAAGCGCCGTCTTATACTCTTGATAAGCTCCCCCATACTCCTTTGGATTTTCCTTCATCCTCTGCTCATGGTTCCCATTGGCGTAGTAGACAGGAAACAGCTTTACAAGCTCCGTCACAAAATCCAGTGCGGCGCGGTATGCGCTTTTCTTCTTTCTTCCCACCAGCATATCGCCGCCTATGAGGACAAGCGCTGGCTTTGCTTCCTTAATCTTCTCAATCAGCCGCTTATTTCCCTTTCCGTAAACCTGATTATGGAGGTCGCTCAAAAAGACGAGCCTCACATTCTCTCCTATCCCGGCAAGCTTTTTAGATTCAATCCTATACGTCACTATCCGGAAAGAGTGCAGCTCCCGGATAATTTCCGCACATACGCATGCCGATGCTGCCGCAGCGGCTGCCAATATCGTTTTCAAAGACATGCTAATCCTCTCCTCTGCTTTTGCGAAATTGCTGATAGAGCTGCCGGATCGTCTCAAACGTATAGTCCGGCACAAACTCTGTAGACATTAAATCCTCTTCCTTTGCCTCCCCTGTATACACCAGTGCCGTCTCCACGCCTGCGCGGATTCCGCATGCAATGTCGGTATACAGGCGGTCTCCCACTACGAGCACCTCCTCCTTGCGCGCAGTTACCTGCTCCGTACACAAAGCCACAATCTCTGCGTCAGGCTTGCCTATATAGCGGGGCGTCCTTTTCACCGCCGCATGAAGCATCGCACAGATTCCCCCGCAGTCCGGCACAAACCCGAAGGCCGTCGGACATCTTAAATCAGGATTCGTGGCAATAAAGTCCACGTCCTGCCGAAACAGCAGCTCACAGGCGGCCTCTACCTTTTCATATCTGAGCGTGCGGTCAAAACCGACCACCACACACGCCACTTCCTTCTTTGGCTCCTCTGTCACCGCAAGCCCAAAGCTTTTAACCTCTTCTACGAAAGACGGCGTCCCCATCACAAACAGCGTCTTTCCCCGGTAATGCTTCTCCAGATACCGGCAGGCGGCATACGAAGCCGTCATAAACTGGTTTTCCTCCGTGCCAATCCCCCATTTCCTGAATTTCTCCACGTAATCCTTTCTGCTCTTTACAGAATTGTTTGTAATGTAAAATGCCCGTCCTCCGATCGCTTCTATATAGCTAATCAGCTCTCTGCTCCCCTGATACAGGGTATCGTCTACCGCAAGAGTCCCGTCTATGTCAAACAGGAAGTATTTTTTATCCGCAAGCATGGTTTCTCTCCTTCTATAAAATTATGATACAAAATCCAAAACTATCGATCCGCATACTATCATACAATGTAACATAAAGAAGAAAATTATACAACCGGCTGTAAATTGGATGCTATTAAGGCTGTTATTTTCCGCTGGAATATGTTACACTTCCATATAGAAAGACACGCCGCATATCGGGGAATACATGCGGCATGCCTTGACATATGCCGCACATAAGAGAGAAGTCTCTTTATGTGCAAAAACAGTAAAAACAGGGAGGTTACACACATGAATGTACCAGAAAGAATCTCTGCTCTCCGGGCTCTGATGGAGGAGCGGGGATATGACGCCTACATGGTGCCGACCGATGACAATCACCAGAGCGAATACGTAGGAGAGCATTTTAAGGCAAGAGCTTTTATCACAGGATTTACAGGCTCCGCCGGAACCGCAGTCATTACGAGGGACGCAGCCGGGCTCTGGACAGACGGAAGATACTTTATTCAGGCGGAAAACCAGCTGAAAGACAGCGGGGTTGCGCTTTTCAAGATGGGCGAGCCAAATGTTCCCACCGTGGAAGACTATATTGCCGATATTCTTCCGGAGGGAGGGACTCTCGGCTTTGACGGACGCGTCGTAGCGATGGGCGAGGGACAGGCTCTCGAAGAGGCCGCAGCCAAAAAAAATGCAAAGATTGACTACTCTACGGATTTAATCGATAAAATCTGGGAGGACAGACCGGCTCTCTCCAAGGAGCCAGCATTTGCGCTGGGCGAAGAGTACACCGGGGAAAGCACGCAGAGCAAGCTTTCAAGAATCCGCAGGGCTATGGAGGAAGAAGGGGCAGACATCCATATTATCGCCTCTCTTGACGATGTATGCTGGACTACCAACCTCCGCGGCAACGATATTGAATTTTTCCCGCTTCTCCTGTCCTATGCAGTCATCACTAAGAATGACATGAAGCTTTACATCGATGAGGATAAGCTTACCGATGAAATGAAAGAAAATCTCGCCAAAGATAATATTTCCCTGCGCCCGTATAATGCTATCTATGAGGACGTAAAGGGATTCTGCCCTGACAGTACGATTTTAGTAGACCCTTCAAGGCTCAACTATGCTCTTTACAACAATCTTCCTAAGGAAGCCAAAGTAATCGAAAAGGTAAATCCGACCGTCCTTATGAAAGCCATGAAAAATGATACGGAAATAAAGAACATTAAAAACGCCCATGTAAAGGACGGCGTCGCTGTTACAAAATTCATGCACTGGCTGAAAAAGAATGTCGGCAAAATTGAGATTACCGAAATCAGCGCTGCCGAGAAGCTGGAGGAATTTCGCAAAGAGCAGGAAGGATATCTGTGGCAGAGCTTTGAACCGATCTGCGGCTCCGGCGAACACGGTGCAATCGTACATTATGCCGCCACTCCGGAAACCAATGTCCCAGTAGTGACAGACGGATTATTCCTCACCGACACCGGCGGAGGATATATGGAAGGTTCTACGGACATTACGAGAACTTTTGCTTTTGGAAAGCTCTCTGAGCGCATGATAGAAGATTTCACAACGGTTCTATTGTGCAATCTCCGCCTGGCAAGAGCCGTATTCATGCACGGCACATGCGGATACAACCTTGACATCCTGGCAAGAATGCCCGCTTGGGAGAGGGGAATCAACTACAATCATGGAACTGGCCACGGCGTCGGATACTTGATGAACATCCACGAAGCTCCCTGCGGTTTCCGTATTGCAATCCGCGAGAGGGAGCGTGCGGTTATTGAGGCAGGCATGGTAATTACGAATGAACCTGGAATCTACATTGAAGGCTCCCACGGCATCCGCACCGAAAATGAACTTCTTGTATGCGAAGGCTAGAAGACCGAATACGGACAATTCCTCTACTTTGAGCCGATCACTTATGTTCCGATTGACCTTGACGCCGTAAATCCGGACATGATGACAAAGGAAGACAAAGAACAACTCAACGCCTATCATGCAAAAGTGTACGAGCTTGTAAGTCCGCATCTTAACGATGAGGAACAGAAATGGCTGAAAGAGTACACACGCGCAATTTAATCACAGGACGTCTTTGACAGGCAAGCCAAAAAGATGCCGCGAAACCGTTGATACAGCCGGTTTTGCGGCATCTCTTCATTGGTTATTTCAGGACGTCCTCGTCGATAATCATCGGCTGGCTTTTATGCTCTGCATGAATTTCTTCTTTTGCCGTGTCAAAATTCACCACATCGACCACCTGCCTGAGCACTTTATTATAAACTACAAGATTGATTCCCTCTTTATCCACCTCAAATTCTCTGCCATCTACAAGTGCTTTCGTCTGCTTCGCATCCGTCCAGTCCCCGCTGGAAAGCAAAAATGCAGTATCGTCCCAGATATAGGACTTTTCTTTTGAAAGCTCTCCTCCAAAACACTCGAAGACCGTCTTTGTACCGTCAAGCAGCGCCGCATACGGCTCATTTACAGTATCCGCTTCAGGTAATTTCAGCCCCCGTTTTTCAAAGGTATCCTTTATCTCGTCCGGAATCCGGTTTTTCGCCGTCCCCGGCACAACTATCATCGTGATAAACTCCTCGCTGTCAGACAGTCGCATATATTCATCACATTGATTCACCTGCGACAGCATATAAGAATTTTCCAGCGAATCCCTTTTTTTTGCCGACTCTTCCCAGAACTTACGATTCTCCCCGCTCAGCCTTTCCTCAAATTCATAATTGTCTTTCAGATACTGCCCTAGATATCCGGAAGCCTTTCCACATCCGAAAATATTAAGATGCTCTCCCTTGTCAGGCGTATCCTTCTTCCAATCTATCCCAATCTCATCGTTATAAAGGTTCATGTCAAGATAGGGAATTGCATTCTCATCGGCAAAACTTTGTACTGCCGCCGCCTCTTCCAAAGACCAACTCATGCTGGGCACGCGGACCAGCAAAAATCGGCTTCCCTTTTCTTCGCACATTTTTTTCATCTTAAGAACCGCATTCCCGGATTTCGGCCCGACCTTTAAAGAGGACCCCTCAATTGCCCCCGCATCCCACTGCTCATATTTTGCAAGCTTTTTGGCAGGGACAGGCCTTGTCGCACACCACGACATCGTTCCCATCAGGAAGTATGAAGAATCCACTTTTAGATTCGCATCCTCCCCGCCGATATCCGTCCATCTGGAATGATATCTCAAAAAGGGGAATAAATACTCTTTTTTCGATTCACCCGTATTTTCGCAGATTTCCAGAATCGCTTTCAGCTTCGTAGGAGACCAGCGCATATAATCGATACTTTTCCGGTTATTTTTTTCAGCCGATTCCTTCTCGTCCAGCACTGCTCCCGCCTCATAAACGACGACCTCCGGCGTCTGGTACTTGAACGCTTCCTCAAGATAATAAGCGCTCATCCACGCCTTTTGTCCGGTACCGGAAAACACATATCCGGTAATTTTCTGCTCGTCCCATATTTTAAGAGGCGAAATCCCGCAGTAAGAAAAACTGGAACCTAAATAAATCACATTGTGGGAATTTTTTTCCTGCCTGTAAAAGCCCTGAAGCCTTGTCTGCATCTGGTCGCTGTGATACGAATTCCATTTAGGTTTGAATACCGCAGTCAGCAGTGCGAAAATCACTGCAAATATGCACAGCGCCGCAATCGTTTTCAATACTTCTTTTCGTGTCATATAACAATCCGCCTTTCCGTAACAGAAACCGATAACTGGAAAACTTAACTATTTACATTCATCAGCCTTAATTTTTCTTCCACCCATGACGTAAACCTTTCATACCGGAGCAATTCTTTCGCCTTCTCTATAACGATAGATACCAGCAGGCAGTCCAGCAGCAGAACAAGCGTAATCAGCCACCAATGCCGGAAAGAATAAGAAAAACCTTCAAACCATCTTGCGCGGATAAAATTATGGAACAAAAAGATATTCATGGAATGCTTTCCCAACAACTGCAAAAAACCTGTAAGCATCGGAATGCCGCTCAAAAACACATATACCGCAGCTATTACGAGCAGCGGAGTCACACTGTCCACGATTTCAAGATGATGTTTGCCGAAAGCACTGAATTTAAGCTTGTAGGACGCAAAAAGCAGTACGAACGCCGCACACGCTTCTATCACTCTCGTCAGTCCTAGTTTCGTATGGGGAATGGTATATCCCTTGAGGCCCGCCAGTATGTTCCTGTCAGCAAACCATATTCCAAGAGCCATCGCAGGTAGCCAGCGGATAAACGCAGTCATTTTTAATCCGGTCATAGCCGGAAGGAAATAGCTGATTCCAATGAAAATCAATGCCCCGTACCGCCTGTAAAAGGAATAGAGAACAGGCAGCGCTATAACCTCCAAAATCGCAAGGCCTAAATACCACCATGTCCCGATAAAGCAAGGAGTCCCCATAATATCAGCCAGGCCAAGGAAATCGAGCAGCATATGGATGCAGCGCGTAACCCCTCCTTTGTAAACCCGAAAGCTGTCTCTCGCCCAAATCACACTTCCGGCCATTACAAACAAATACACCGGCCAGAACCCGCTCAGTATCCTCCATATCCTGCGCTCCGTCTGAAATGCGATATACTTTCTTTTACCGCCCTTTTCCTCCTCCAGCTTTTTCAAAGAAAGCGTAATTCCATATGCGCTTAAAAAAACAAAAATCCCGACACATACTTTTGACCATGCGGCCATTCTTACTACCGTCTCTTTTGCAAACGGAGCAAAAGAGACCGCATATGCATCCAAATCGGTATTCGACGTATAGCAGTGATGAAACAGCATAGCAATGATAGCCGCGCCTTTTACCGTCAATGTGTCATTTTTTGTAAAGCTCTCTCCCATACATCTTCTCCTTTATTTAAAAATGTACTTCTCTTTGTTATTTCAAACGCAGCACAATGTAAACCGGAAGTGAATTGTAGTAGGACGCCCGGTACATATTCGTAAAATATCCGCTCTCCGGCTTCCCGTCAGAAGTCGAATTTCTTCCCGCGTCATACCATAGCGGCACGCCCTTGCTGTCAAGTCCTGCAAAGACATTCATATGCCCTTTGAACAGGCAGATATCTCCCGGCTTAAGACCTGCTTTGACTGCTTTTTTGCCGCCCACTTTTATAATGTTATAGTTGTCTTCTACCATTTTTTTCACAGCTGCTTTTTGAGCCGAATTACCTCTGTAAACGATTTTAGCGCTTGTGCTGCTGTAAAAGGACATTCCGGGTTTCAGTGTACCTATATCCTGCATACAGAAATTGACGTAATTCGCACAGTTCGTCTGTCTCGGCGAATAATCCCTTGCCTCGGCAAAGCTGTTTTTCAATGTTCCGGAACCGCTGTAATATCTCCAATTTCCGTCCTGCATGATCGTATTGGCAATCTTTTGACAGGATTTGAGAAAGGCTGTGCCGTCACCCTTCGGGAAAGACGGGACCTGTACTTTGACCGTTATCTTCTTTTTCTTGCTGCCTGACTTGACCGTAATCTTAACCGTGCCTTTTTTCTTTGCCTTTATAACGCCTTTGCTGCTTACCGTCGCAATCTTCTTATTCGAAGACGAGTATGTCACCTTCTGCTGCGTCGTTAACGGAGCACGCGTAGTTTTCAGCGTATAGCTTCCTCCCTTTAACAGGACGAGCTTGCTCGTATTCACCGATACCTTCGTAGTCTTAACGATTCCCTTTGTTACCTTTACCTTGGCCGTCGCCTTTTTCCCACTGGCAAGAGTCACCGTCAGCTTAGCCGTTCCTTTCTTTTTTGCCGTTATCTTTCCTTTTTTGCTGACTGTAAAAATCTTTTTATTGCTGCTTTTATATGATTTGACAGAATCGCCTTTTGCCAGCCCGCTGACTTTAAATTTTGTTGTAGACTTTTTAACCTGCAAAGGGATTGTTTTCATATTAATCTTTATTGTCGGTTTTAACTTGGGAAGCACCGTATTTTCCGTTCTGCCGCAGACCGGACACGTCCTGTGCTTATGCCCGTCCGTAAAGACGGTCTGATTTACGGTCGTTTTCCATGCGCTCCATTCATGCGCTTTCTCCACGACCTCATATGAAACCGCCTTAGAGCCTTCGTACTTTACGGAACCCGATACCGCTTTAACGGTAAAGGCATATTTCCCCAAAGCTTTGCAGGAAGCCGGATAGCTTACCGTATAATCCGTTCCGTTTGTCAGAAGCTGAACTTTCTTAAATACCTCTCCCTTGTCGTTTTTATAAATATCCTTTTCTTCTATTCCCGTTGTATCACCGTTCTCAACCTTTTCGATAAGATACACCAGAAGCTGCGGGCGCATATTGCTTCCCTTGTAGTAAAATGCGCCGTCAAAAGGATTCTCGTTCACTTTATTTTTCGTTTTTTTAATCTCTATCAGAATTTTTTCCTCATCCTCAAAGGAAATCTTTATCTGTTCCGGCGTCTCGTCCAAAGAGACGGCTTTTTCCTCAATATCTGCGCTTCCTTCCGCCTGTTCTTTTTCCGCCTTCTCTTTTACCGGCTGCTCCTGGCCGTCTGATTCCTCTTCTTCCTTGTCCGGTTTTGGTTCCCCGTCCAATCCGCCTCTATCGGCTGTATCAGAATCCGGCGCATTACTTTGCGTCCCGGACGCACCGTCTCCTAACGTATCGGTTTCCGGTTCCTCATCCTCTGGCTCCGGCATATCCTGCGGCTGTGACCCGCTGTTTTCTTCCGATACTTCCTCTGCCAGTACTTCCGCCGGACTTATACATGCCAGACTTTGTGCCGACAGGCATATGCAGACTGCCGCAGCAATTAGTTTGCAAATAATTTTCTTCTTCATATACCCACCTCTTACAAAATTCATTTATCTAATATCGTATCTTATCTATTGTACCTCATCTTCGGCACATTAATCAACCCGAATTTTAGAAACCGGAAATTTCCGGAAACTATCGAAAAACTTCCTAAAAAATAAAAAGCCGCTGCCTCACAGACATTTTGTCCGCATTTTGGCAACGGCCTTCCCCTGGGGCCTTTTACAGTTTCTCTGCTGCCCCGGCCAGATATTCATTTTCAACTTCAGAGAATCTTTCACTTTCCACCGCTTCTGCCAAAGCAGCGTCTATCGGCATTTTCCCAAGAAGAGGGATGCTCAGCTCGTCTGCAATCTCCTCTGCATGGCTCTCTCCAAACACGGAAATCTTCTTCCCGCAGTCCGGACATACAAGATAACTGTAGTTTTCTACCATTCCAAGCACCGGAATATTCATCTGCCTTGCCATCCCATATGCCTTTTTCACAATCATCTTTACCAAATCCTGCGGGGACGACACGATAACCACGCCGTCTACCGGCAGCGACTGAAATACTGTCAGCGGAACGTCTCCGGTTCCGGGCGGCATGTCCACGAACAGATAATCCAGCTCGCCCCACATAACGTCTGTCCAGAATTGAGTCACCACGTTTGCAATGACCGGCCCTCTCCAGATAACCGGGTCCGATTCATTTTCCAAAAGAAGGTTGATAGACATGATTTTCGTCCCGTCTTTCGCCTCCCTCGGAAAAATACCGCTCTCGTCCCCCAGAGCCTTTTCATGGATTCCATACATTTTCGGAATAGACGGTCCGGTAATGTCCGCATCCAAAATACCTACCTTGCACCCGTTTCTGCGCATCATCCTGGCAAGAGACGCAGTCACCATAGATTTTCCCACGCCGCCCTTGCCGCTGACGACGCCGATAACCTTTTTAATATTTGAAAACTGATTCGCAGGCTTCCTAAAGTCCACCGGTTTGCTGTTACAGGAATCTGCATGGGCGCAGCCTGCGCAGTCCGACGGAGAACAGTTTCCCTGCTGCTGATCTTCAGCCATCACATCCACCTCACATTTTTTATTTTTAAAGTAAATTCCGGTTACTCTACAACAGCGATTACTTCAACCTCGCAAAGCACGTTTTTGGGCAGGGTCTTCACAGCTACGCAGCTCCTTGCCGGCTTAGATGTAAAGTACTTTGCATATACCTCATTGAACGCTGCAAAGTCTCCCATATCCGCAAGAAAGCAAGTTGTCTTAAGAACTTTATCATAGGATGTCCCCGCCGCTTTAAGGACTTCGCCCATATTTTTACACACCTGCTCCGTCTGCTCTTCAATGGTCTGTGCCTCTACCGTATCCGTAGCCGGATTAATCGGAATCTGTCCTGCGGAATAAAAAATACCGTTGTGGACATACCCCTGCGAATATGGTCCCAATGCCTTCGGTGCTTTGTCTGTTGCTACTACTTTCATAAATAACTTCTCCTTTATATCCTAAATATTTTTATCCAAAGCCATCCCCTTGACAGGGATTTGAAAAATATGGCTTTTGACCTGCATCATATATATTGTACTACCTTTCCGCTCTTTTGTCACTCTCCCAGTTTGGCTTTCAGGCCCTAAAGTTTATCGGGTCACGTCATTCAGCCATTTATATTTTTTGTAACGCCAGACACAGATAGGCATTTTGATTATCTCATCACTCATAAGAATTGCATAGACTACCGGCACGCCGGCATGAAAGTAAAATGCCGCTGCCGCGCCAAGCAGAATCGAACAGCCCCACATAGTGGCCACATCCATGACAAGCCCGAACCTTGTGTCTCCCCCGGAGCGGAACACGCCGCACACCATCGTCGTATTGAATGCCTGCCCCACCACAAAATAAGACATGACAAAAAACATAAACCTGAGATATCTTCTTGATGTGCCGGACAAAGTCAGCACGCTTCCCACAACCGGGCCGGCAGCCAGTATCAGCGCTCCGCCTGCGATTCCCAGACCCAGCGAAAGTATTACAAACTGTTTTGCATACGCCTTTGCATGTTCCGGCTTTCTCTCTCCGAGGGTCTTCCCAAGCCAGATTGCCGTAGCGTTGGAAATTCCGAACACCACGACCTGCGCCAGCTGTCTCGCCACCTGAGCCACGGAGTTCGCAGCCACCGCCTCGCTTCCAAGATGGCCGATAATCGCCGTATTGCAGGACGTCCCCATCCCCCACATAAATTCATTCAGCACTACCGGCATGGCATACCGGATGTAATCCATCAAAAGAATACGGTCAATACGCAGCATATTCCGAATATGCAGCCTGACAATCTTATTTTTAAAATGCGCATAACCAAAGACGATAAGCGTCTCCGTTATTCTGGCGCACAGCGTACCGATTGCGGCTCCCTGCACTTCCAGCCTCGGCGCTCCAAGCAGCCCGAAAATCAGCACCGCATTGATACAGATATTTACCAAAAGCGATACAAAATACACAACTGTTGCAATAACGACCCGTTCAATGCTCCGCATAATATTCAGGTACACTTGCGTCACCGCCATAAACAGATAGGACACACCCACGATCCGCAGATATTTCACGCCTTCGGCAATCACCTCCGGGTCCGAAGTAAAGATACGCATCATCGGCGCCGGAATCAAAAGAGCCAGCGCCGTAAAAAACGCCGCCACTAAAAGCCCCATCGTAAGCCCCATGCCAAGAATTTTCTCGATAGTCCCGGTATCTTTTTTCCCCCAGTACTGTGCCGTAAGGACCGTCGCCCCCGCCGTAATGCCAAAAAATATCAGCATCATAATAAACTGTATCTGTCCGGCAAGAGAAGCGCCGGAGAGTACCTTCTCCCCCACTCTTCCAAGCATAAACACGTCCGTCGCCGTGACTCCCACATTTATCAGATTCTGTATTGCCATAGGAACGACAAGGGCGAATACGCTCCGGTAAAAAATACCCCAGTTTATATTCAGATTATTCGTGGTTTGCTGCTTTATAAATCTCATACATATCCTGCGCATCCAGCTTCTTAAAGCATCCGAGTCTTACCGTATCCCCCTTTGTAGCGCTGTCTGCCATCTCTTTCAGCTTTTCTTCCGGCAGGACGCCGGTTTTCAGACCGCCGATACAGACCGGCATATGTAGGGAACGGAAAAACTCTTCGGTCGCTTCGATTGCCAGAACTGCAGTCTCCTCCTCTCCTTTATCTTCTATTTTCCACACTTTTCTTCCGTAGCGGGCAAACCGCGCCGTATCCAGCTTGTATACATATCTTGCCCAGCTCCCCCATACGGCCGAGAGCGTCGCCCCGTGAGCCTCGTCAAACATGCCGCCGATTTCATGCCCTAGTTTATGGCACGCAAAATCTTTCGGGCGGCCTAAGCCCGTCAGATTATTGTGTGACAGGCTCCCGCACCACATAATCTCGCTCATGGCATCGTAATCCGTCTGATTTTCATAGGCAGTCTTCCCATTTTCGATTAACGTACGCATCAGCCCTTCCGCAATCTCATCTGTAAGCATATTCCCGGAAACAGGCGTGAAATACCGCTCAAGCGTATGCATCAGAATATCAACGATTCCGCATGCGAGCTGGTATTTCGGCAGCGTATAGGTGAGCTTGGGATTCATTAATGCGAACTTCGGACGTACGATATCCGAATTAAATCCCGCCTTCTTTCCCGTCTCTTCATTTGTAAGCACCGCAGAATCACTCATCTCGCTGCCGGCTGCCGATATCGTAAGCACTGCGCCTACCGGCTTCGCCGCATCCACGGACACCTTTCCCATCCACACGTCCCATATGTCAGTGCCTGGGTTTTCTGCGCCAACCGCTACAGCCTTAGCCGTGTCGATCACACTGCCGCCTCCCACTGCAAGCATCATCTCAGCCCCAAATTCCAACGCCTTTTTTACACCTTCCCTTGCAAGGCCAAGACGCGGATTGGGCTTTACTCCTGACAGTTCAGTATATAAAATCCCCTCTTTTTCAAGAGACGACTTGACCGTGTCAAGAAGTCCGCTCCTCACAACACTGCCGCCGCCATATACAAGCAGCACCTTGGAAACCCCGCTTTCCCGCGCAAGCTTTCCCGCTTCTTTTTCCGCCTCCTGGCCGAATACGATTTTCGTCGGCATAAACTGTATAAAACTCTGCATCAAAAACTCCTCCTTATCCTTGTGTAGTGGAAAGAAGCCTTTGACTAATCGTCAAAAGCTTCCTTCATTTTATTCATAAAACCTTTTTTCTTCTTGGCACCTGCCGTGCTTCCCGTATCCTTTGCCGCATTCAAAGTGTTTCCGGCAAGCTCGTCAAATCTTCTGAGCGCTTCCTTTGCCTCAGAGCTTAATCGCTCCGGAGTCTGGATAACCAGCGTCACATAATGGTCGCCCCTTACCTGCGAATTTCTCACCGACGGAACTCCCTTTCCCTTTAAACGCACTTTCGTGTCGGTCTTGGTTCCCGGTTTTACCGTATAGAGCACTTCCCCGTCCACCGTTTTAATCTTTACATCTGCGCCAAGCGCTGCCTGCGCGAAAGATATAGGAACCGTGGAAAAGATATGCATATCCTGTCTCTGGAAAATAGGATGTCTGGAAACACTGACCTCCACAAGCAGATCTCCTCTTGGTCCGCCGTTGGTTCCCGGCTCGCCTTTTTCACGAATCCGGATGCTCTGTCCATTGTCAATTCCCGCAGGTATCGTAACCGCAATTTTCTTCCTGTTGGATACATAGCCCGTACCCTGGCAGTCCGGACATTTCTCACGGATAATCTTTCCCGTACCGCCGCAGTCCGGACAAGTCTGCACATTCTGCACGGTTCCGAAAAAGGACTGCTGCGTATATACCACCTGGCCCTTGCCTCCGCATTTTTTACATGTCTCCGGAGATGTGCCCGGTCTCGCACCTGTCCCGTTACATTTCGGACAGGAATCCTTCAAAACGACATCCAGCTCTTTTTCGCACCCGAACACAGCCTCTTCAAATGTAATCCTTACGCTTTTCCGGACATTCATGCCTTTCATAGGCCCCTGGCTTCGGCTTCTCCTTCCGCCGCCCCCGAAAAGGTCTCCAAATATATCGCCAAATATATCGCTGAAATCCGCACCGCTGAAATCAAAACCGCCGAAGCCTCCGGCACCGCCTGCTCCGCCCTCAAACGCTGCATGGCCGAACTGGTCATACTGACGGCGTTTCTCCGGGTCACTCAGCACCGCATAAGCTTCCGAAGCTTCTTTAAACTTCTTCTCAGCCTCGGCATCTCCCGGATTCATATCCGGATGGTACTTCTTTGCGACCTGCCTGTATGCTTTTTTTAACGCCGCATCATCCGCATCTTTTCCCACGCCCAGCACTTCATAATAATCTCTTTTTGATTCTGCCATGATTTATCCCTTTCTTTTTATAAAGAAACATAAACTTGTTGGGGTCAAAAAACATCCTGACCCCAACCGTATTATTTTATACTTCCTTATAATCTCCGTCTACAACATCATCACCCTGGAAGCCTTCCGGCGCCGGGCCCGCCTGCGGTCCTGCCCCCGGATTCGGGCCTGCACCCTGCGCTCCTGCGGCCGCTCCCGCCTGCTCATACATTTTGGTAAATACCTTCTGTGCACTTGCGGTAAGCTTTTCCGTGCCGGCTTTCATCTCCGCAACCTGTGCGTCCGTGATATCTTCCATATTAATCTTCTCTAAAATGTCCTTCAGTGACTTGCAGTCAGCTTCAACCTCAGCCTTATCAGCCGCATCTAATTTATCGCCGACTTCGCCGAGCGCCTTTTCTGTCTGGAACACAAGCGCGTCCGCATCATTCTTCGCATCAATTCCCTCTTTACGCTTCTTGTCCTGGGCCTCAAATGCCGCCGCTTCTTTTACCGCCTTATCGATATCCTCGTCGGACATGTTAGAGCCCGCCGTAATGGTAATATGCTGCTCTTTTCCGGTTCCGAGATCTTTTGCAGATACGTTTACAATGCCGTTCGCATCAATATCGAAAGTAACCTCTATCTGCGGTACCCCGCGCGGAGCCGGAGCGATTCCATCCAGCCTGAACTGTCCAAGAGACTTATTGTCTCTCGCAAACTGTCTCTCACCCTGCACTACGTTGATATCTACCGCTGTCTGGTTGTCAGCCGCCGTAGAGAATATCTGGCTCTTCTTTGTCGGAATAGTCGTATTTCTTTCAATAAGCCTTGTAGCGACGCCGCCCATTGTCTCGATGGAAAGCGACAGCGGAGTTACATCAAGCAGAAGGATATCCCCTGCACCCGCATCGCCTGCAAGCTTACCGCCCTGGACGGAAGCGCCGAGCGCCACGCACTCGTCCGGATTCAAGGATTTGCTCGGCTCTTTGTTCGTCAGGCGCTTCACTTCTTCCTGCACAGCCGGAATACGTGTGGAACCGCCTACCAAAAGTACCTGCCCAAGCTCAGAAGCCGCAATGCCCGCGTCAGACAATGCCCGCGTTACAGGCTCAGACGTCTTTGCAACAAGGTCGCTTGTCAGTTCATCAAATTTTGCCCTTGTCAATGTCATGTCAAAATGGAGCGGACCGCTCTCGTTCATGCTGATAAACGGAAGGTTGATGTTGGTCGTCGTAGCTGTAGAAAGCTCCTTTTTCGCCTTCTCAGCCGCCTCTTTGATTCTCTGCATCGCCATCTTGTCATTGGACAAATCAACACCCTGTGTCTTTTTGAACTCTGCAATCATATAGTCGGCAACCTTCTGGTCAAAATCGTCGCCGCCAAGTCTGTTGTTTCCCGCGGTAGACAACACTTCGATAACTCCGTCGCCGATTTCAATAATAGACACGTCAAATGTACCGCCGCCAAGGTCGTATACCATGATCTTCTGCTCTTTTTCATTGTCAAGTCCGTAAGCGAGCGCCGCCGCCGTAGGCTCGTTGATGATACGTTTTACGTCAAGGCCGGCAATCTTGCCTGCATCTTTGGTGGCCTGGCGCTGTGCGTCGTTAAAATATGCCGGAACAGTAATCACCGCTTCCGTTACCTTTTCTCCCAGATACCCTTCCGCATCCGCTTTAAGCTTCTGGAGAATCATCGCTGATATCTCCTGAGGAGAATATTTCTTTTCGTCAATTGCTACTCTGTAATCGGAACCCATCTCCCTCTTAATGGAAGAAATCGTTCTCTCGGCGTTCGTGACTGCCTGACGCTTTGCAGGCTCGCCTACCAGACGCTCCCCTGTCTTTGTAAATGCCACAACGGACGGTGTCGTTCTTGCACCCTCAGTATTCGCGATAACCGTCGGCTGCCCGCCCTCCATAACAGCTACACAGCTGTTCGTAGTACCTAAGTCAATACCAATTATTTTGCCCATAATTTTATTCCTCCTGATTTTTATGTCTCTAAAATGAATTTGTTAGTTTGCTACTTTTACCATACTGTGCCGGACAACCGAATCCCGGTACATGTACCCCTTCTGCAATTCCTCGACGACAATATTTTCGCCAAGCTCATCGTCGTCCACATGCATGACCGCATTGTGGAAATCGGGATTGAACTCCTGTCCGGCCGCTTCAATCGGCTTCACGCCGATTCCTTCAAGGGTGGACATAAGCTGCTTATATACCATCTCCATCCCCTGCACGAACGGGTCTTCTTTTTCTTCCTCCTTCACTGCGCCAAGCCCTCTCTCAAAGTTATCCACGACCGGAAGGATTTTATCTATGACATCCTTTGCGCCGATCTCGTACATATGGGATTTTTCTTTTTCCGTACGCTTGCGGAAATTGTCAAATTCCGCCATCTGACGAGTAAGCCTGTCTGTCAGTTCTTCAATCTTTTCATCTTTTTTATCTTTTTTCTTTTTCCCGAACAGCCTCTTCTTTTCTGTCTCTTCGCTTTCTGTCTCTTCGGGGCTGTCTGTTTCCGGCTCTTTTATAGCTTCTGTCTCTTCCGAATCCAAAACCGTACTTTTTGTCTCCTCCCCCTGGCTTTCATCCTCCGCCTGTGAAACCGCAGCTTTTTTTGCTTCTTCCACCGCTTCCTTCACCATTTCTTCCTGGCTTTTCTCCTGCTGATTTTCCAAGAGCTATTCCACCTTTCTCCTCATATTCTTATTTACGAAGCCTTTCCGCCTCCATGAAATATCTGATCCAGCTCGGCCTGCAGACGTTTCATAGATTTCAAAACATGTTCATAATCCATCCTCTTCGGTCCGATAATTCCTATCGTTCCCTTCATCCCGTCACCTAATTCGTAAGTGGCGGTAACGACACTGCAGTCCTTCATCGTCTGTACAGGTGCCTCATCACCGATGTAGACCTGAATCCCTGTATTATCCTCCTGTGACAAAGTCTGGGTTACCAGTTCCGTGAGCTGCTGCTTTTCTTCAAAGGCGCTGATAATTTCCTGTGCGCTCTGCTTGTCGGACAACTCCGGATATTTGAAAATATTCGTGGCGCCGCTGGTATAAATCTGCATATCCTCGTCTACCTGAATCGCATCCGCTACCGCATCCAGCACGTTTCCGACCACCTCACCGTGAATACCCGCCTGTTCCTTAAGCCTTGCAATCAGCCCAAGATTGATTTCCTCAATCGGCATGCCGTTCAGCGTAGTGTTAAGAAGCATATTCAGCTTCAGCAGGTTCTCATTACTGAGCGGCTCATCAACCCTTATAATCTTGTTCTTAATTACATTTCCGCCGAGCACGATAACTGCAATAATCTGTTCCTCATCCACCATCGTAAGCTGGATAAATTTAATCTTATTGCTGTTTCCCATCGGAGTGGAGACCATCGTGGCGTAATTCGTGCTGCTCGCCAGTACTTTTGCCGCCTGCTTGAGAAGATGTTCCATCTTATCCGCTTTCTCAAGCATCTGCTCCTCCTTCTCCATAAGCTCCTGCTCTTTTTTGTCCATCAGCATATCCACATATAACCGATAACCTTTATCTGAAGGGATACGTCCTGCCGACGTGTGAGGCTGCATGATAAACCCCAGTTCTTCCAAATCGGCCATCTCATTGCGGATCGTCGCAGAACTTAAATTCAGATCCGTGTATTTGGAAATGGTTCTGGAGCCGACGGGTTCTCCGGTTTCCAGATAGGTTCTGATAATCGCATGAAGGATTTTAAGCTTTCTGTCACTTAATCCATGCTCATTTACCATCCATCCTCCTCCTTTCAGATTTTTCTTGTTAGCACTCGAAATTGAAGAGTGCTAACATCTTCGAATACTAATTTAACACTCTGTTTTCTGTTTGTCAACATAGTTTATGCATTTTTTATAAAAAGAAATCGCTTCCCCAAAATTCATACAAATTAAAAATGCAAAGCCCAAAAAAACTCCGGCTCTGCACTTTCTTCGCATAATTATGAATATTTTTCTACAGCAGTATTTCCTTCACTACGTCGCCCATCGCACTTTTATAGCTCACCTTCCCCACGGCTTCCTCCGTGACGATATCTACGCTTCCAATCTCTGAGCCATTCAGATAGTATTTTGCCTCTCCCACCTTCTGCCCCTTTTTCACAGGCGCTTTCAACGACTTTTTCACCGTGGCCTTCCGCTCAATTGTACTTAGGTCGGCCCCTGTGGCATCCACGTAGAAAAACGGCTCTTTCTGCGCTGCGGCCGCCTGTTCTTTTACTCCCCGTTTTACTTTGACCGGCTTTACCGGCTTCACGGTATCCTCCATATATTTCTGGCATTTTCCAAAACCGTGATTGAGCAGCGTAATTGCATCCTTGTTCCGAAGCTTGCTGTCGTCGGCCGCCATAATCACTGCAATCAGCTCCATATCTTCCTTTTTCGCCGTAGCGGAAATACAGAATTTCGCCTTGCTTGTGGAACCAGTCTTTAGTCCCGTGGCATACTCGTAGTGGCGGATTAATTTATTCGTATTGCTGAGCCCAAATTCCTTCTCTCCTTTTTTGGTCTTATGAGTAATGTTTTCCATCCAAATCATGCAGTAGTCGTGAATCTGGGGGTACTTTGTAATCAATTCCCTTGACATAAGGGCGATATCCCTGGCCGTCGTAAGATGACCGTCCGTATCAAGCCCGTTGCAGTTTTCAAAATGCGTATTCTCCATTCCCAGCCCTTTTGCCCGCTCATTCATCTTCGCCACAAACTCTTCCTCGCTGCCGCAGATAAACTCGGCCATCGCCACGCACGCATCATTGGCGCTGGCTACGGAAATACATTTTATCATCGTATCAACAGTCTGTGTTTCCCCCGGCTCTAAAAACACCTGCGAACCGCCCATAGAAGCCGCATATTCCGAAGTCGCCACCTCGTCCTCAAGCTTTATTTTTCCTTCGTTCAGGGCGTCAAATATCAGCAGCAGCGTCATAACCTTTGTGACGCTGGCCGGCGGCCTTTTCACATCCGGCTCTTTCTCGTAAATAATCTGTCCGGTAGACGTTTCCATTAAAATAGCAGAAGGCGCCGACACCGTATCCTTGCTGTCGGCCTTTTCCTCCTGCTGTTTTCCTCTCTCTTTTTCCTGCTGTCCCTCCTGCGCTTCTTCTTTCTGAATCAGCCTTTCAAAATCGTCTCTGGCATCGGATGCAATTGCCGGAAGCGGTATGCCCATTACAAAAACCGCACTCAAAAATACACAGAATACCCTCTGCAGCATATGTTTCATTTACAACGCTCCATCATGTACTATTATTAATAATGTAATCATACACAATGAAAAATATGCCTGAAATGTTATTTAACTTCGTATTCTCTCTCGCTCCGGATGCTCCCCGGACCACCCTGTGGGCGGCATCGTGCTGATACGGTACATGTCCTCCTTTGATATCTCGAAAGAAAACAGTTCCTGATTCTGCCGCATCCTCTCTGGGGACGAGGACTTGGGAAGAGGCAGCACACCCCGTTGAAGGGCATAGCGAAGACAGATCTGCGCCGGGGATACCCGGTATTTCCCGGCCAGTTCCACTATCAGCTCATCTTCAAGAACTCTTCCCCGCCCGATAGGGCTCCACGCCTGGACTAAAATGTCTTGCTCCTTGCAGTAGTTCACTACTGCTTCCTGCGTATGCCCCGGATGAAACTCAATTTGATTTACCATCGGCCTGATACGGCAGTTCTCCAAAAGATTTTCGATATGGTGGGGGAGAAAATTGCTGAGGCCCACCGCCCTTATCTTCCCGTCCTCGTAAAGCTCCTCAAGCGCCCTCCAAGTCTTAACGTCAAGAGTCTTCCAGTCCTTATAGCCCGGCGACGGCAGCGGCCAGTGTATAAGATACAAATCCAGATAGTCCGTCCCAAGTTTTTCAAGACTCCTTGAAAATGCCGCTTTCGCCGCGTCATACCCCATCTCGTCCTTCCACATCTTTGAAGTAATAAAAAATTCTTCTCTTGGGAGCTTGCTCTCCTTTATGGCCTGTCCGAGAAAAGTTTCCGTTCCATAGAAAGAAGCCGTGTCAAAATAGCGGTAGCCGCACGCAGCCGCCTGTTTCAAAATTTCAACATTGTCCCCTAATGCCGCCTTGTATGTGCCAAAGGCAACACAGGGGATTTTTACACCATTATTCAGCGTATATGTATCACAGATACTTGTAAGATTCATATTCCTTCCCTTCCCATAAAATTAACCGCCATACTAATACCGCAGCTTTATATTTGACAGCGCAACCTTTGCTTTATAGCCTTTGATGTACAGCATATATTCCATTCCGCTCTTTGCAAGGTCAATATGGTTCTGCGGCGCAATCATAATTTCTTCAACCGGCAGGTTTCTGTCACTCAGCGGGATTTCGATATACGGAAGCATAAAGCCGTCTTTGGCGCGAAAATATACGGCGGTATCCTTCTGTTTTTTAAAGACAAACCGATATTCCTGCTCTTGTGCAAATCCCCCGTGCTTAAAAAACATGGCATACACATCCGCCGTTCTCTGGAATTTCCTGCACGCTTTCATATAATCGCCGTCCTGCGGGTTCCTGCTTCCCGCTTCCAGCACTTTATCCAGCGGCATGCGAAGAAGATTCGGCAGATAACTGCAGATGTTCTTTCTGATAAGCTGTTTTTGCTTCTTTGCGTCATAAACTACAAGTCCATGATACGCAATCTCCGCCACCTCCTCTATCCTTGCAATGATTTCATCGCTCCGAAATCCTATATTGTATCCGGTCTTATTCCCAAACTCCGACCACATCGTGATGCTGTCTTGACACTTCGAAAAGGAAAGCACGAAATATTCCCGGTTCTTTTCCCTCTCGGCATAGATTGTATCCCTAAGAAACATCTCTTTCCATTCCGGATTTTTAATATTCTCCCGGCACACCTCATCGATAATCCCATAAATATGGGAAAATTCATTGGGGTCATTCAGGAAATCACTCTTTGTGGCCCAGAAACAATTATGGTTTATAATGCCGTTGATTCCATTGCTTTTCGTATAATGATACAGTATACTTCCTTTTTCGACCTGCTCTAATTTTACCTGCCTACTCAATTCCAACCACCTGATAGTCCTGCTCTTCTACTGTCTTTTTCAATATCTCATCAGAAACTTCCCCGTTAAGGCTTAGAACCGCCGTTCCTGCCTCATGGCTTACTACGGCTTCTGAAACCTCCGGAAGCGCCTCCAATACCTTTTTCACTCTCGCCTCACAGTGCCCACACATCATACCTTCGATTTTCATTGTTTTTTTCATGGTTAACTCCTCCTTTACATCTTTTTTAACACGGATGCCGCCCGCATGCTTCTTATCTTTGCCTGCATCATGCATCTGAAACCAGTTTAACCGCAATGCGTTCATCACGACGCAGAAACTGGAAAGGCTCATAGCCGCCGCACCGAACATCGGATTTAATTTCAGCCCGAACATCGGATACCAAAGCCCCGCTGCCAGCGGTATCCCAATGACATTGTAAAAAAATGCCCAGAACAAATTTTCATGGATATTCCTAAGCGTTGCACGGCTCATCCTGATTGCCGCCGGGACGTCGCTCAGACGGCTCTTCATAAGCACTACGTCCGCCGCGTCTATGGCGATATCTGTTCCCGCTCCGATGGCAATGCCCATATCGGCCCTTGTGAGCGCAGGCGCATCATTTATGCCATCGCCTACCATCGCAACCTTCCCCTGACTTTTGAGGGAACGGATGACACTCTCCTTTCCATCCGGCAGAACTCCTGCGATAACCCTGTTAACGCCTGCCTGTCTGCCAATCGCCTTCGCCGTGCGCTCATTGTCCCCTGTCAGCATAACTACATAAATACCCATATTCTGAAGTTCCCTCACTGCTGCGGGGCTGTCTTCCTTTATCACGTCCGCCACGGCAATAATCCCCAGAAACTCTCCGTTCCTGCTAAAAAACAGAGGGGTCTTTCCCTGCTCTGAAAGCTCCTTTGCCTTTTGCTCCATTTCATCCGGAATCTCTGCGCTTCCGGAAATAAACTTCTGATTCCCGCCTGTCAGCGTGTCGCTGCCAAGCTTTGCCCTCAGGCCGTTTCCTGCAGCCGCATGAAAATCCGTCACCTCGTCCGTCCCGTACCCTTTCTCCGAAAGCAGCTTGTTTATCTCCTCCAGCCGCTCCTCGCCCAGAGCCAAGACCGCCCGTGCCAGCGGATGCTCGCTTTTTTTCTCCAGCACATAGGCGCAGGCAAGAAGTTCAATCTCCGCCACCCTCTCCGCGGCACAGATATCCGTCGCCTCCGGCTCTCCTCTTGTGATAGTGCCGGTCTTGTCAAGCGCCACAATCTGCATCTTGCCGGTTTCTTCCAAAGAAACTGCGGTTTTAAACATAATGCCGTTTTTTGCACCCACACCGTTTCCGACCATGATAGCCACCGGCGTTGCAAGGCCTAACGCGCAGGGGCAGCTTATTACCAGCACGGAGATTCCTCTGGCAAGCGCAAAGCCGATGCCCTGGCCCGCAATGAGCCAAATGATCGTTGTCACCGCCGCAAGGACTATCACTACCGGCACAAATACGCCGGACACTTTATCGGCCACTTTTGCAATGGGCGCTTTTGTCGCCGCCGCATCACTGACCATCCGGATAATCTGTGACAGCGTGGTATCTTCACCAACCCTGACCGCCTCACATTTTAAAAATCCCGACTGGTTTAATGTGGCTGCCGATACTTTTGCGCCCGCCTCTTTATCAACCGGAATACTCTCTCCGGTAAGCGCCGCCTCATTGACTGCGCTGCTGCCTTCCAGCACAATCCCGTCCACAGGTATATTTTCTCCGGGACGTACCACGAAGATATCTCCCCTGCTTACCTGATCAATGGGGACCTTCGTCTCTTTTCCTTCTTTCAAGATGACCGCTGTCTTCGGCGCCAGCTTCATAAGGCTCTTTAAAGCATCCGTCGTCTTTCCCTTTGACCTCGCCTCCAGCATCTTCCCTACCGTAATCAGCGTCAATATCATAGCGGCTGATTCAAAATAAAACTCATGCATGTACGCCGCCACTTTGTCCATGTCCATCCGCATCTGGGCATCCGTCATGGCAAATAAGGCATATGTGCTATATACATAGGACGCTCCCGCACCGAGAGCCACCAGCGCGTCCATGTTCGGCGCCCTGTGAATCATGCTTTGAAAGCCGCTGATAAAAAACTTCTGGTTCACCACCATCACGGCCGTCGTAAAAAGAAGCTGCCAAAGCCCCGCCGCCACATGATTTTCTGCCAGCGCCTTTGGCAGCGGCCAGTTCCACATCATATGCCCCATAGACACATACATCAGCGGTATCAGAAGACAGAGGGAAGCAATCAGCCTCTTTTTCATCTTCGGAGTCTCTCTGTCCTTTAAAAAATCCTCGGCAGCCGCGCTCCCTTCTCCCGCCGCACTGCCCGATACGCTTTTCCCGCCGCCCTTCTTCTCTGCGCCATACCCGGCGTCCGTAACGGCAGCAATAATTTTTTCAGAGGAGGCGTCTCCTTCCACACCCATAGAATTTGTAAGGAGGCTTACCGAGCAGGAGGTTACGCCGGGAACCTTCGACACCGCTTTTTCCACCCGCGCACTGCATGCAGCGCAGCTCATGCCTGTCACTGTAAACTGTTCCATAATATCCGTCCACCTTTACCCATTTATTTCATAAGCCTCTGCATGGCTGCCACAAGCTCTTCAATCGTCTCTTCTTTTCCTTCCCTGATGTCTTTTGCCACACAGGTACGGATATGTTCCGCCAGCAGCACTTTATTGAAGCTGTTAAGCGCCGCGTTGATGGACGATACTTGAATCAATATATCCGTACAATACACATCCCGTTCAACCATGCGCTTTACGCCCCTGACCTGTCCTTCAATCCTGCTTAGACGGTTAATTAAATCCCTGTATTCCTTTTCCGAGCGCTCCTTTGTCCTGCCGCTGCAGCAGCTTTCTGTCATTTCCGTATTATTCATTTCTTCCATATTAACCAGATTCACCTGCCTTATTTGTTCTTTTTTCATATCACATTTATCATATACCCTATAAGGGTATATTTCAAGTGTTTTTCACAAAATAATACATGTTTTTATCAGGCATGTTTCATTTGGTTCTCCCTATGCTTATCCACAGCAGAGAGAGAGTATCTTATCCGCAGCTCCCTTTGCCCCGGAACATCTTTTAAATTTTTCAGAGATTGCTTCTGCGTTTTCCTTATAGGATTTCTCCTTCATCAGCCGTCCCGCAGCTTCTAAAACGGTTGACGGCTCCATGCTCTTAAGCAGGACTCCCGCACCAAGCTGTTCGACTCTCTTTGCGACCCCCTTCTGCTCCGGCGTCTGCGGACACATAACAAGAGGAACGCCAAAATACAGGCTTTCGTTCACACTGTTCATCCCGCAATGGGAAAAAAACACATCCGCTTTCTTCAGCACCCCAATCTGGTCAACCTTTTTATGCACGGATATATTACAGGGCAGCTCTCCCAACTGCAGGATATCCGTCAAATCCCCCACAGACAATATGGCCTGGTACTCCGTATCCGCAAATGCGGCAATGCACTGTTTATAAAAGAAGCTCCTATTATTATTTACCGTCCCCATTGAAATATATACAAGCCTGTCCTTTGTCTTATGCACTTCCTCTGAAACGGGGCGGATGGACGGTCCCGCAAAAACGTATCTGTCTGAAAAAGTATCGGAACAGGGCTGAAACTCCTTTGACGTGTACACAATCGTGTGGGTGTCATTGTCATTCTGGAGGATATCAAGCACGTTCTTTACGGGATATCCATGTTTTTGCAGCCTTTTTATCTGCTTGTTAACCTTCGGCATGGAGAATAACATAGCCAGAAGCTCTTTGAAACCGTGTCCCATAATTTTTGATGAATATTTATTAAATGCAAAAGTAGTTGTCGACGATACGAAAGGAATCCCCAGTTTCAAAGCAGCGGCTTTCCCCCACACTGCCATAGAATCGGCGACAATACAGTCCGGCTCCAGCTGTTTCATGTCACAGAGCATAGCCGGCCAGAGCGCCAGGGCCGTATCCGCCAGAATGCGGACGGAAAGCGCCAAATCACTTCCGGCTCTTGCCCCTTCCCTGCGGCCGGGCTCTATCCCTCTGGTATACATATCGCAAGGGACAAACTCCGCGCCCGCTTCTTCAATCATCTTCTGCATCGGCTCGTAGGAATAGTACCACACCTTATGTCCTCTTGATACGAGCTCCCTCACTACTCCCAATGTAGGATTCGTATGTCCGAAGGCAGGTATGTTAAAAAATACGATTTTACTCATTTGACACCTCCGTCTCCAGTTCGTTTTTACTCCAGTTCCTTAAAAAGCTTTGAGAAATGCTTATCCCGCGTTTCTTTCGTGGGAATCGCTATCCCTTTCTCCAAATCCGCCAGCACAAGAATGGAGTCTCCCGGTTTAATATCAAACAGTTCTCTGGCTTCTTTCGGAATTACAAACTGCCCCTTCTCACCTATTTTTACCATCCACGCATATTTTCCCTCAGGAAATTCCATAACATTCCCTCCCTCCATATGTATTTCTTCAAAATCTTATTGTGTGATTAATACTATTAGTATGATTAATCATACTACAAAGTTACAAAAAACACAATATCTGTCAGATATTATCTCACATGCTCTTTAATATTGTCATCCTCATACTCAAACACGCATCTCTCAAAAGCATTGATTACGTGGGTATC
>CAJTUQ010000017.1:0-8458 GCA_910579335.1 uncultured Dorea sp.
AATCAACCAAAATTTTTTAGGTAACAAAAATATTTTTGTAAAAATGATTGCATAATGGGAAAATTGATGGTAATATAGAGATATGGAAAGCGGAATTTGTGAAAAATGAATGATATATGCATGCGCACGGATTGCAGATTGTCGCCAGATTGCATGGATTGCCGTGCCTGGGAAGAGTTTGGCTTTTAAAAAGCAGGCTGTTCCCCGCCGGGAAGAGATGGGGATTAAAAGTGACATTCTTATCATAGGGAAGAGGTATTGTTGGTCTCCCCAGAATTAGAATAATGCCTCGGACGATAGAAAGCATAATTTATAAAAAGAATTTTGGTCACGCGCTTTCTTGAATGAAATGTAACAGTGAAGAGGTCTGAACGGGTTACAAGAAGAAAACTGCCCGGTGTGGAGCCGTGGGACCGGCCGGGGTTTTAGATACGCTTCGGTCTGCCTGTGAGAAAAGAGGCAGTACCAAAAAGCGAAGGAGGAGAAGATGAGTAGAGCGAAAAAGAGCGGTATGGGTGAAGAGTTTTTTAGGATTGACGGGAAACCGCAGGTGTCCCGGACGGCTCCGCTGGCACTGCAGCATGTGGTAGCTATGATCGTAGGGTGTGTGACCCCGGCGATTATCGTCGCGGGAGTTGCCGGACTTTCGGACAAAGATTCCGTTTTGCTGATACAGGCGGCGCTTGTGATGTCGGCGCTTACAACGCTAGTGCAGCTATATCCTGTGATTAAGACAAAAAAATTTTGCATTGGATCGGGGCTTCCGGTGATTATGGGAATCAGTTTTGCCTACGTGCCGACAATGCAGGCGATTGCGGGCGAGTTTGATGTGGCGACGATATTGGGGGCGCAGATCGTGGGCGGAGCGGTTGCAATATTGGTAGGAGTTTTTATTAAGCAGATCCGTAAGTTTTTCCCTCCCCTGATTACGGGTACGGTCGTATTTGCTATTGGATTGTCCCTATATCCTACGGCCATCAATTATATGGCGGGAGGGACGGGAAGTGAATCCTACGGCTCGTGGCAGAACTGGCTGATAGCCGTGATTACTCTGGTGATTGTTACGGGGCTGAACCATTACGGAAAAGGGTTATGGAAGCTTTCTTCTATATTGATAGGAATTGTGGCGGGATATATCATCTCATTGTTTTTTGGGATAGTTGATTTCTCAGCGGTATCCTCGGCATCTTTGTTCCAGTTTCCGGTGCCGTTTCATTTTGGGATTACCTTTGAACCTTCTTCCTGCGTGGCGATAGGCGTGCTGTTTGCCATCAATGCCATTCAGGCAATCGGGGATTTTTCGGCGACTACGACGGGAGGGCTTGACCGGATGCCTACGGACAGGGAGTTGAACGGAGGGATTGTGGCATATGGACTGAGCAATATCGTCTGTGCGTTTTTCGGAGGGCTTCCCACCGCTACTTACAGTCAGAATGTGGGAATCGTAGCGTCTACAAAAGTGGTGGCCCGGAGAGTGTTCGGGATGGCGGCAGCACTTCTGCTTGCAGCGGGACTGATTCCAAAGTTCTCTTCGGTCCTGACGACCATTCCGTATTGTGTGCTTGGGGGAGCTACAGTCTCTGTGTTTGCGTCCATCGCAATGACAGGCGTGAAGCTGATTACGGAAGCACCGATGGATTTTCGAAATACAACGATCGTGGGACTTGCCATTGCTTTGGGCATGGGAATCACGCAGGCAAATGCAGCGCTTTCTACTTTCCCGGCATGGGTGACAACGATTTTCGGAAGGTCTCCGGTGGTGCTTGCTACGATTACGGCGATTATTTTGAATCTCATACTGCCGAAGGGGACATAAGAAGGCATCAAAAGAATAGGAGGTAACAAAAAGTGTTAATTGTAGGAAATGGGAAATTGTTTACAAGAGATGAAAAATTCTCATACATAGAAAACGGAGCCGCGGCGGTTGAGGGAACAAAGATTGCCGCAGTGGGAACCACAGAGGAGATAAAAAAAGCATACAAAGATAAAGAATATAAATACATAGACGCAAAAGGCGGCGTAATCATGCCGGCGTTTATCAATACCCATGAGCATATTTACAGCGCTATGGCAAGGGGATTAAGTATCAAGGGATATCATCCGAAGGGGTTTCTTGACGTGCTGGACGGACAGTGGTGGACGATTGACAGGAAACTTACTTTAGAGCAGATAAAATATAGCGCTATGGATACGATGATCTCTTGTATCCGAAATGGTGTGACCACGATTTTTGACCACCACGCAAGCTTCGGGCACATCAAGGACAGCTTGTTTACCATCGCGGATGCGGCAAAGGAGCTGGGTGTGCGCACCTGTCTGTGCTATGAGGTGTCTGACAGGGACGGTATGGAAAAGGCAAAAGAAGCGGTGAGGGAGAATGCAGAGTTTATCCGCTATGCGCTGAGGGACGAATCTGATATGCTGGCGGGCATGATAGGGATGCATGCGCAGTTTACGATATCTGACGAGACAATGGAGCTTGCGGCGGCAAATAAGCCGGAGGAAGTGGGATATCATATTCACGTGGCAGAAGGGATCGAGGATCTGCACGACTGTCTGAAAAAATATGGCAAACGTATCGTAGACAGGCTGTATGACTGCGGCATCTTAGGAGAAAAGACACTTCTTGGACACTGTATTTATATCAATCCCCACGAGATGGAACTGATTCGGGAGACGGACACTATGGTGGTTCACAACCCGGAGTCCAATATGGGCAATGCCTGCGGCTGCCCGCCCACGATGGAACTCGTCCGCAGAGGGATTTTAACCGGTCTTGGGACAGACGGATATACCCACGATATGACGGAATCTTATAAGGCGGCCAATGTTTTGCACAAGCATCATCTGTGCGACACAAACGCAGCGTGGGGAGAGGTTCCGAAAATGTTGTTTGAAAATAACGCAGTCATTGCAAATCGCTATTTTAAGGCGCCTCTCGGCATTTTGAAGGAGGGCGCGGCAGCAGATATTATCGTTCTGGACTATGATCCGCCTACACGCCTGGATGCAGGCAATCTGAACGGGCATATCCTGTTCGGCATGACGGGAAGGGACGTAGTCGCCACCATCGGAAACGGCAAGGTGCTGATGGAAGACAGGGAGGTTAAGGTGGCTGATACACATGAGGTGATGGCAAAGTGCAGAGAGGAATCTGCGAAGCTGTGGAAAAGTATTAACGGGTAAATCAGGAGGAAGATGATGAGTGATATTATGACATGTATGCCTTTTGGGCAGCTTTTAAATTGGATTCGGACGGAACATGACGAAAAGGGTGCGGTATTTGGCGTGCGCTTTCCGTATATTGCAGACCAGGAGAAGACGCAGACGATATTCGGACGCAGGCTTGAGACGCCCATAGGGCCGGCGGCGGGCCCGAACAGCCAGCTTGCCCAGAATATTGCCGCATCCTACTATGGGGGCAGCCGTTTTTTTGAGCTTAAGACGGTACAGATCATGGACGGCGCCGAGCTTGCGGCCTGCGTCAACAAGCCTTGTATCAAAGCGGATGATGAGTGCTATAATTGCGAGTGGTCCACGGAGCTTTACGTTCCTCAGGCTCAGGAGGAATATATTAAGGCATGGTTTCTTCTTTCCTTTATGGCGAAGGAGTACGGGCTTGGGAGCATAGACGGCTTCCAGTTCAATATCAGTGTGGGTTATGATCTTGCGGGTATCAAGTCAGAGAAGATTAATACATTTATCGAAAATATGAAAAATGCGGCCCATACAGACACCTTCCGGGAATGTAAGGAGATACTTCTTGGGTATGCGGATGAATTTAAGCATATGACGAAAGAGGACATTGAGAATATATCTCCGGAAATCTGTAATTCTGCTACGATTTCCACGCTCCACGGCTGCCCGCCCCAGGAGATTGAGAGTATTGCGGATTATCTTTTGAAGGAAAAGAAGCTTCACACCTTTATCAAATGCAATCCGACTCTTCTTGGCTACGAGTTCGCAAGAGAGACTCTTGACAAAATGGGATATGACTATATTGCCTTTGGACGGTTCCATTTTGAGGACGATTTGCAGTACAAGGATGCGGTGCCTATGCTTAAGAGGCTTATGAAGCTTTCAGAAGAATGCGGACTTGAATTTGGCGTAAAGATTACAAATACCTTCCCGGTGGATGTGAAGGCGGGAGAGCTTCCCAGCGAGGAGATGTATATGTCGGGGAAATCTCTGTACCCGCTGTCCATCTCGTTGGCGGCGAAGCTTTCAGAGGAATTTGGCGGAAAGCTAAGGATTGCATATTCCGGCGGCGCAGATGCGTTTAACATAGATAAGATTGCAGGTGCGGGAGTGTGGCCGGTGACGGTCGCTACAACAATCCTCAAACCGGGCGGCTATCAGAGACTGAAGCAGATGGCGGAGAAACTGGATGGGATGGGAGTAAAGCCGTTTGAGGGTATTGACGTAGAGGCGCTAAAGAAGACGGCCAAAGATGCGGCGTCGGATCAGCACCATGTAAAGCCTGCGAAGATGCCGGTTTCCAGAAAAACGGAGAAGAAAGTTCCTCTTCTTGACTGTTATACGGCTCCCTGTGAGGATGCATGTCCCATTCATCAGGAGATAACTACCTACATGCGGCTTGCCGGAGACGGCCGCTTTGAGGAGGCGCTGAAAGTCATTTTAAATAAAAATGCACTTCCTTTCATTACAGGGACCATCTGTGCGCATGGATGCCAGAGCCACTGCACCCGAAACTTCTATGAGACTCCCATCCGGATTCGCGATACGAAGCTTCTGTGTGCAAAGGAAGCGTTTGAACAGGTATTAAAGGATATTAGGCCGGAGGGGGACTGCGACAGAAGGGTAGCCATAGCAGGCGGCGGCCCGTCCGGTATGGCGGCGGCGTTTTACCTTGCGCGTATGGGCGCGGATGTGACCGTTTATGAGAAGCAGAACAGGCTTGGCGGTATTGTAAGCGCTGTCATCCCGGACTTTCGGATTGACGACAGTGTGATTGAAAAGGATGCGGCGCTCCTTAAAAAGCTCGGCGTGAAGATTCTGCTGAATACGAAGGCGCCGGCGGTGGAGAAGCTGAGGGCGCAGTATGACGATGTTATCCTGGCGGTAGGCGCCTATAAGAGGAGCGAGCTTACGATAGAAGGGAAACGGGCGGTGAATGCCCTTGAATTTTTAGAGGACTACAACCGCTCTCAGGGACAGATGGAGCCTGGAGAGAATGTGGTGGTAATCGGCGGCGGAAATACGGCTATGGATACGGCGCGGGCGGCAAAGAGATGTAAGGGCGTAAAGCATGTGTATCTTGTATACAGAAGGACAAAACGGTATATGCCCGCAGATGAGCATGAGCTTATGCTTGCCCTGCAAGACGGCGTGGAATTTAAGGAGTTACTTGCGCCGGTGAGAATGGAGGACGGGAAGCTGCTCTGTCAGGAAATGGTACTTGGAGATATGGATGCGTCCGGAAGAGCCGGTGTAACCGGCACGGGAAATCTGACGGAGATTCCGGCTGATACGGTGATTGCGGCAGTAGGCGAGAAGGTTCCGGGAGACTATTATAAGGCGAATGGAATCCATGTAGATGAAAAGGGACGTCCCCTCGTAAATGACAATCTGGAGACAAACCTGGAAGGCGTCTATGTGATCGGCGACGGCCTTTACGGACCGTCTCTTGTTGTGAAGGGCATGGCGGAGGCCATGAAAGCGGCGGAGGCCATTGGAGGAAGAGCGGTATCCGAAAGCATGAGCGTTCCGGCCGATAAAGAGGAAGTTTTAAGAAGAAAAGGGATTCTTGCGGAAAGCGGTGAAAAGAAGGAGGATAAGAGATGCCTTGGCTGTTCAACCGTATGTGAAAACTGTGTGGATGTATGTCCGAACCGGGCCAATATTTCCATCCGTGTGCCGGGAATGTTTAAGACCCAGGTGATTCATGTGGATTATATGTGCAATGAGTGCGGCAACTGCAAGAGTTTCTGCCCATATGAAAGCGCCCCGTATCTCGACAAATTCACTTTATTTGCCAATGAGATGGATATGGCGGCAAGCAAGAATACAGGTTTTGTAGTTCTTGACAGAGAGAAGAGAACGTTTAAGGTCAGATATTTAGGAGAAGAATCTGTGGTAGAGAACGGGCAGGCGGGAAGAATCCCTGAAGGGCTTGTGAAACTTATGGAAACAGTATGCAAAGATTATAGATACCTAATCGGACGATAGTCCGTCCGCCCCGTCAGGGGCATGTATTACGGGATGCCCGGATGGGTATACCTAATCGGACGATAGTCCGTCCGCCCCGTCAGGGGCATGTATTGCGGGATGCCCGGATGGGTATACCTAATCGGACGATAGTCCGCCAGAAAGGAAGAGCAGTATGAAACGTTTATTTTGCGGCGGCATTGTCGTAAGCGGCGAAGGACAGAAAGAAGCAGATGTACTTGTAGAGGATGAAAAGATCGTGGCAGTAGGGTCGGGTTTTAAGAGGGAAGAAGCAGAGATCATTGATGTGACGGGGAAATACTTGTTCCCAGGCTTTATTGACGGACATACCCATATGGAACTGGAGGTTTCAGGAACTGTGACGGCTGACGGCTTTGAGACGGGGACTAAGGCGGAGCTTGCGGGAGGAACGACTTGTATTGTGGATTTTGCGACACAGAATAAGGGAGAGAGCCTTGCCTTTGCATTAAAGCATTGGCATAAGAAAGCAGACGGAAAGGCAAGCTGCGATTATGCGTTTCATCTTGCTGTCTCTGACTGGAACGAGGACGTGAAAGAAGAACTTAAGAAAGTTACTGCGGGCGGGATACATTCCTTTAAATTATATACCACATATGATGCCATGCTTTCAGACGATCAGACGATTTACGAGGTTCTTTCCTGTCTGAAAGAACTTGGAGGGATTGTTGGAATCCATTGTGAGAATAATGGCATCATTCAGGCGAGGCTTGAGGAAGTGCTGAGAAAGAATGGAGGACGTAAGGATGTATCCGGGTATCCGTATACGAGACCGGATCTTGCAGAGGCGGAGGCAGTCGGCCGTATGTTAAAGATTGCGGCATGTGTGGATACACCGGTCATCATTGTACATTTAAGTTCCAGAAAGGGCTATGAAGAGATTGTGCGTGCAAGGGAGGCGGGGCAGACCGTTTATGTGGAGACGTGCCCCCAATACCTCCTTCTTGATGAAGGTAAGTACTTCTCTGGAAATGAAGAAGGCAGAAAATATATGATTGCACCGCCGCTTCGGACAAAGGAGGATCAGAAAGCGCTTTGGAGGGCACTTTCTGAAGGCGGGATACAGACTATCGGCACGGATCACTGCAGCTTTACAAAGAAGCAGAAGGAGGCGGGGCGCGAAGATTTTGCAAAAACGCCCTGCGGGATGCCGGGGGCGGAGGAGAGGCCTGCGTTGATGTATCATTTTGGCGTAAACCAGGGAAAGATTACCAGAGAGCAGATGTGCCGCTGTCTGGCGGAAAATCCTGCGAAGCTTTATGGGCTGTATCCAAGGAAAGGGGCAATCGCTCCGGGAAGCGATGCAGATATTGTCGTGTGGAATCCAAATGTCCGGTGGACGATTTCTGCGAAAACACAGCAATCAGCCTCTGATTACTGTCCATTTGAAGGGGTAGAGATTACCGGAAGGGCGGAAAGAGTGTATCTTAGAGGGACTCTCGCAGCTGAAAATGGAGAGATTGTCAATGGATATGAGGGGCGGTATGTTGCAGGGAAGATTGAAAGAAGCAGATAATGCCGGAATATATTTTTGATGAAGGGAGAGGCGTAAAGCATGAGAGTGCTGGTGAAGGGCGCAGGCGATCTGGCGTCAGGAATCGCTTATGAGCTGTGGCTTGCAGGCTTCGGGGTTTTGATGACGGAGAGAGCGGTTCCCCTTGCGGTCAGAAGGGCGGTTTCCTTTTCCCGCGCAGTTTACGAGGGGAAGGCTAGGGTGGAAAAGGCCGAGGGAGTGCTTGTCACAAGCTGCCGGGAAGCATTGGAACAGATAGAGAAGAAAAGGATTCCTGTAATCGTAGATGAAAAAGCAAGGATTCTTTCTTCCTATTGCCCGGATGTTCTGGTGGACGCGATTATGGCCAAAAAAAATACGGGGACCCGGCTTGCTGACGCTCCCATAGTCATTGCGGCAGGTCCGGGTTTTTGCGCCGGAGAGGACTGCCATTATGTGATTGAAACTATGCGGGGAGATGAGCTTGGCAGAGTGATTGTACGTGGATTTGCCGCTCCCAATACCGGAGTCCCAGGGGAGGTTGGGGGTTATTCGAGAGAACGGCTTCTTCGGGCTTTGGGGGAGGGGCGGATGGAGCCGCTGGTGCAGATCGGGGATATCGTAACGAAGGGGCAGCCCGTGGCAAGGACAGGGGGCGAGCCTGTGTGTGCAGAGATTGACGGCATTGTCAGAGGCATCCTCCAGGAGGGCGTTATCGTGCAGAGGGGCTTGAAAATTGGAGATATTGACGCCAGACAG
>CAJTUQ010000017.1:8479-34211 GCA_910579335.1 uncultured Dorea sp.
TATCAGATAAAGCAAGAATCGTTGGAAAAGGCGTCTTAAAGGCAATAGAGATGAGTTCGGGGAATGCCTGAACTCCTTTAAGGAGGCGATAAGGTGGAAACGTATGCGTTTTATGTTAACGGTCAGTACGTTACAACAGAAAAAAAACAAACACTCTTACGATTTCTGCGGGATGAGCTGCAGATAACTTCCGTAAAGGACGGCTGCAGCCAGGGGGCGTGCGGCGCCTGTACGGTGATGATTGACGGCAGTACGGTAAAAGCCTGCGTGCCGTCGACAGACAGGCTGGAAGGAAAACATATCCTGACCGTGGAAGGCTTAAGTGAATGGGAGAAACAGGTGTTTACTTATGCCTACGGCGAGGCGGGGGCGGTACAGTGCGGATTCTGCATACCGGGAATGGTCTTGTGTACGAAGGCGCTTCTGGATAAAAATCCGGAACCGTCCGAGGAAGAGATTCGCTATGCGCTCCGCAATAATTATTGCCGTTGTACCGGATATGTGAAAATTATAGAGGCAGTAAGGCTTTCTGCAAAAATCCTGCGGGAAGGGGTTCTGCCCAAGAAGAGCGGCGAGGACTGGAAGACGGGGTCAAGAGTCCACCGACTGGACGTAGAGGAAAAAGTTCTGGGATATGGGAAATATCCGGATGATTACAATATAGAAGGTATGTGCTATGGCTCGGCTCTTAGAAGCAAATATCCAAGAGCAAGGGTTCTGTCTATCGATACAGAGGCCGCAAAAGCGGTGCCGGGAGTGATAGCGGTGCTGACGGCAAAGGACATTCCGGGGGAAAACAAAATCGGGCATTTAAAGCATGACCAGTATACGCTCATTCCCACGGGGGGCCTGACCCATTACCTGGGGGATGCGGTTGCGCTTGTGGCAGCAAAGGACATGGAGACGGTGGAAAAGGCGAAGAAGCTCATTCGGGTAGAGTATGAAGTGCTTCCGGCAGTCCATAATATAGAAGAAGCCAAAGCTCCGGACGCCCCGAAGGTTTTTGACGAGGAAGAATCCAATGTGCTTACCCGTAAGCATGTAAGCCGGGGGAATGCAGAGGAGGCCATAAGAAGCGCAAAGCATGTGCTCGCAGAGCACTTTGAAACGCCCTGGACAGAGCATGCATTTTTAGAGCCGGAATGTGCGGTAGCATACCCGGACGAGGACGGGGATATCATGATTCTCTCCACAGACCAGTCCGCATACTGTACCCGAAACGAGTGCGGAATGGTGCTTGGAACGGATAAGGTGAAAGTGGAAAATGCGCTGGTAGGAGGAGGATTTGGCGGGAAAGAGGATATGACGGTCCAGCACCATGCGGCTCTACTTGCCTGGCATACAAAGCGCCCGGTAAAGGTTCGCTTAAGCAGGGCAGAGTCCCTGCTGATTCATCCGAAACGCCACCATTTTGTCATGGATTTTATCATGGGGTGCGATGAGAACGGAAAAATTCTTGGCGTGAAGGCAAAAGTGGAATCCGATACAGGAGCCTTTGCGTCTCTGGGCGGGCCGGTTCTGGAAAGGGCATGCACTCATGCCGCCGGGCCTTATGCCTATGAAAACTTTGAAATCGAGGGTACGGCGTACTATACCAATAATCCGCCGGCAGGAGCCTTCCGGGGCTTTGGGGTAACGCAGACCTGCTTTGCCACGGAGACGCTGCTTAATATGATGGCAGAAAAGATTGGGATTACCTCTTGGGAGATTCGTTATCGTAACGCTATCCGGCCGGGAGGAGTTCTGCCTAACGGACAGATTGTGGACGATTCCACCGGACTTGTGGAGACGCTGGAGGCGGTGAAGGAGGAGTATGACAGGGCGCTGAAAGAGGGAAAGCCGACAGGGATCGGCTGCGCGATGAAAAATGCCGGCGTGGGCGTCGGGATACCTGACTGGGGGCGTGTGAAATTGGTCGTAGAGGAGGACGGAAAGCTCCATATTTACACAGGGGCATCCTGTATCGGGCAGGGGCTTGGAACTGTGCTTGTACAGATGATTGTCTCCCATACGGATCTTAAGAGAGAAGAGATTGTTTATGAGCGGAGCAACACATGGATTGCTCCGGATTCCGGCACGACTTCCGGCTCCCGGCAGACGCTGGTGACAGGAGAGGCATGTCTTAGGGCCTGCAGGAAACTGATGGAGGCAAAAAAGGACAAAATACCGCTAAAGGAGCTTGCCGGACGGGAATTTTACGGGGAATATCTTGCAAAAACAGACCCATTAGGGGCAGACGTAAAGAATCCGGTATCCCATGTGGCGTATGGATATGCGACGCAGATGTGTATACTGGATAAAAAGACGGGAAAGATTGAAAAGCTTGTGGCAGCCCACGATGTGGGCAAGGCGGTGAATCCTCTTTCCTGCGAGGGACAGATTGAAGGCGGAGTCGTCATGTCAATGGGCTATGCGCTCCGGGAGAACTATGCCATTGACGAAAACCTGAAGCCGGCAGACAAGTTCGGAACTCTGGGCCTGTTCCGCTCTCACGAGATTCCCATAATTCAGGCAATTGTAGTGGAAAAACCCGGACTTAAAGTAGCCGATGGCGCAATCGGCATCGGTGAGATTACGTCCATTCCCACAGCTCCTGCCATTACGGATGCCTATTACTGGCTGGACGGGAAGAGACGGTTTAGCCTGCCCATTTCTGGTACGCCATATGAAAGGAAGGGATAAAGTGATGGCTGTTAAGAAAAGCTTTCCTTACCGGGCGGCATTTGTAGCCTGTAAGGGATATTGCGGGACGGGAAAGGAATCACAGGATGCAGAAAACGCATGCAGATATGGGTGTATTGCCTGCGGAAAATGCGAAGAGGTCTGCCGATTCGGAGCCATTGCTGTCAGGGACAATGTGGCTTGTGTGGACGAAGAGCTGTGTATTGCCTGTAAAAGGTGTGTGAAAGAATGCCCGCAGGGGATTATTCGTATCCATGAGTGTGCGGATTACATAGCTGTGAAATGCTCGAATAAAGAGAAGGGAAAGACGGCTCTTTCCTGTGCTTCAAGCTGTATCGGCTGTGGCATATGTGAGAGAGTCTGCACGGCAGAGGCTATACGAGTGGTGGAGAATTGTGCTATGATTAATGAGGAACTTTGTCTAAGCTGCGGAATGTGTGCAGTGAAATGTCCGCGGCATGCGATTGTTGATCTGCGCGGTCTCCTGACAGAGTTAAGTTAGCGGAAGAAAGATGTGTTATTATCATATAGATGTTCTTTGAGCAAAAGTATCTAAGTCGTCAGGATATGATACTGAGCCGGGATAAAGTTAAAGTTATCCCCAGGGTTCATGCGGAAACAAAGGGGCCTTCCTTATTGAAAAAAAGAACACGAAGCAGTCGTATTGTACAAAAACAGTAGGGCGGACTTTGTGTCCGTCCATTTTTTTATGACAGGGGCAGAAATGTGTGAAGGGACATTCCTTATAAAAGGAGGAGCAGATGCAGGCAGAGGGATTAATTCTGGCGGGAGGCGGGAGTACAAGAATGGGAGGACTGCATAAAGGAAGCCTCCTGTATAGAAAAAAAACTTTTATACAGATACTGGAGGACGAGCTGAAAAAGGAAGCTACTCATGTAAGTATATCCTATGGGGCAAAAAGAAGAGAATATGCAGGGGAATGCAGCGTTATTATGGATTATTATCCAGGGTGCGGGCCTATTGGCGGAATCCATGCAGGGCTTCGGGAATGTAGGGGTGAATTTTTGCTGACGGCGGCCTGTGATATGCCGTTACTTAAGATTGAGCTATACCGGTATCTCTATGACACGCTCCTTGGGAAAGAAAAGATAGGGATTTCTTATGACGGGGCAGTTCCCATAGTGGACGGACGAATACACCCGCTGTCAGCGATTTACAGGAGACGGGCGGGCAGCAGAATGGAGGAGCAGATATTAGCCGGAAATTACCGCTTGACAGATGCGCTCAAGTGTATGAATATTTTGTATGCAGATGTAACAGAGCAGAAAGTATATGTGCAAATGCTCCGAAACATCAACACGTTAAAGGAATATGAAAGGCTAATAAAATATGAGTAGTTTGATACTGAAACAGGCGCAGGAACTCCTGCTTGAAAGAGTGGAAAGAATAGAGGAGACAGAGGAAATCGCTCTGCTGGACGGGGTGGGAAGAGTGCTTGCAAAAGATGTGCTGGCAGGCCATGACCAGCCTCCGTTTCCACGTTCTCCTCTTGACGGCTATGCAGTTAGAAGCGAGGATATCAAACAGGCGTCAAGGGAATGTCCGGTAAGGCTTACGGTGACGGAGGAGACGGATGCGGGCCATGTAAGTAAAGGGAAGGTAAAGGAAGGAACCGCTGTCAGAATCATGACGGGCGCGCCGATTCCTGAGGGGGCGGACTGTATCGTGCGGCAGGAGGATACGGATTACGGCGAGGAGACGGTGGAAATTTATGAAGCGGTGAAAGCCTTTGAAAATTATTGCTTTGCAGGAGAGGACTATAAAGCGGGCACAAGAATAATGAAAAGGAATCTGAGGCTTGGGCCGGTTGAAATCGGTATTCTTGCAAGTCTTGGCTCGGAGAAAGTACGTGTTTACCGAAAGCCGCGTGTTGCAGTACTTACAACAGGCGACGAGCTTGTGCTGCCAGGCAGGGAGCTTGAAGAAGGAAAGATTTATGATTCAAATCTGTATGCGGCGGTGACAAGGCTTAAAGCTCTTGGGGCGGAGGTCGTGCGATACGGACATACAAGGGACGATACGAAGGAAACAGCAGAGTGGCTTAAGGAGACCGTGGGGAAGACGGACCTTATCATTACAACAGGAGGAGTTTCTGTCGGTAAAAAGGATATGATGCACCAGGTATTAGAATACCTGGGGGGTGAACGGATTTTCTGGAAAATTGCCATAAAACCAGGGATGCCGACTTTGTGCGGACAGTATAAAGGAACCCTCCTGATCTGCCTGTCAGGAAACCCCTTTGGCGCTGCTGTAAATCTGGAGCTTTTAGTCCGCCCTGTTCTTTCTAAGCTGTTGGGCAGCAGGGAGCTGGATTTGAAAAGAATACCAGCAGTTTCAGAGAACGGCTTCCCAAAAGGAAGCAGGGTATCCCGATATGTCCGCGCATATTATGAAGACGGAAGAGTTCGGATTCCGAAAGGGTCTAATGCTTCCGGCGTATTAAGCTCTATGTGCGGCTGCAACTGTCTGATTGAAATTCCGGCAGGTCCGGAGGGGCTTGAAAGGGGGGAAACCGTATGGGTTATTCTGATATAGCAGGAAAACAGAGGATTGTAGCTGTCTGCGGTGTGAAAAATTCCGGAAAAACGACGCTCCTTGAAAGGATTGTAAAGGAGCTTTCAAAAAGAGAGCTGAAAATAGCTGTGATTAAGCATGACGGCCATGATTTTTCGTGCGATATTCCGGGTACAGACAGTTACCGGCTAAAAGAAGCCGGGGCATATGGCACGGCTGTATTTTCAGATGCAAGAGTATTTATCCATAAGACCGGGGCCGGAGACTATGCGAGAAGCCTGATTGAAATGTTTCCGGAGGCGGACGTCATATTTCTGGAGGGGATGAAAGATACGGCGTTTCCTAAGATTGAGGTTATCAGAGAAGGCATATCAAGGCTTCCGGTTTCAAATCGAGAAGGAAGGTTTCTAATCGTGACGGACAAAAACCCTGGGGACTATGAGGAAGAAACGGCCCGGTTTGAAGAGATTGAGCAGATAGTGGATCGGATACTCAGGCGGATATCTCCGGAGAAAAAGGCGGGGAAAGGAGTGAGTGAGAGATGAAGGAGATTTTAACTGTAGATGCTTTGGGGCATGTCCTTTGCCATGATGTGACCCAGATTATTAAAGGAGTGAAAAAGGACGCCGTGTTCCGTAAGGGGCATGTGATTACCAAGGAAGATATTCCGGTGCTTTTGCGCGCTGGCAAGGATCATATCTATGTGTGGGAGAAGGATGAGCATATGCTGCATGAAGATGAAGCGGCAAAGATATTGTATTCCCTGTGTGAAAATAAGTACATGCACCCTTCAAAGGTAAAGGAAGGAAAGATTGAGGTCCTTGCAGACAGAAGCGGCCTTCTCAAAGTAGACAGGGAACGCCTGAATCTTCTTAACGGGCTGGGAGAGATGATGATTGCATCCAGGCATGGGAATTTTCCGGTAAAGGCAGGTGAAAGAATCGCAGGAACCAGAATTATTCCTCTTGTAATTGAAAAGGAAAAAATGGAGCGCGCAAAAAAGGTTTGCGAAGGAAAGCCTTTGTTCGAACTGAAGCCTTTTTTGAAGAAAAAGGCAGGAATCGTAACGACAGGAAATGAGGTGTATCATGGAAGAATCAAAGATACATTTACACCGGTAATCGAAGAGAAACTTGCAGAATATGATGTGGAAATTATTGGACGTGAAGTAACAGATGATAATCATGAGAGGATTACCGGCTGTATTTTGAAATTATTGAGACAGGGGGCAGAGATGATTCTCTGTACGGGCGGGATGAGCGTGGACCCGGATGACCGTACGCCCCTTGCGATTAAAAATACGGGTGCAGATCTTATCACTTACGGCGCCCCGGTGCTTCCGGGAGCGATGTTCCTGCTGGCATATTATGAGGGAAGGGTTCCAATCATGGGACTGCCCGGCTGTGTGATGTATGCGAAACGCACAGTATTCGATCTGATACTTCCAAGAATCATGGCAGGCGAGAAATTAGGCGCAGAGGATATTACCGTATTGGGGGAAGGGGGACTCTGTCTGTCCTGTCCGGTATGTACATTCCCAAATTGCGGATTTGGAAAAGGAGGATGCAGATAGATGGAATTTACACATTTTGATGCGGGGGGCAATGCGGTAATGGTAGATGTGACAGAAAAAAAGGTTACGGTGCGAGAGGCGAAGGCAAGCGGGAGAATCCAGGTAAACCGAGAGATCTTTGAGGCAGTCAGGGAGGGTACTGCTTCAAAAGGGGATGTCGCCGGCACGGCCAGGATTGCTGGAATCATGGCGGTAAAGCGCACGTCGGATCTGATTCCTTTATGCCATGTGCTGCCGATTACAAAAGCATCCGTTGATTTTCATATGATGGAAGATACCTGTGAGATAGAGGCTGTCTGTACCGTAAAGACAACCGGCAGGACAGGTGTGGAGATGGAGGCTCTTACAGGGGTGTCTGTGGCTCTGCTCACCATTTATGATATGTGTAAGGCAATCGATAAGGGAATGGTCATTCAGGATATCTGCCTGGAAAGAAAGAGCGGCGGAAAGAGTGGTATATATGAGAGATAGATTTGGGAGAAAGATTGATTATATGCGTATCTCTGTTACGGATCGGTGCAATCTCAGATGCAGGTATTGCATGCCAAAAGGGATACGGCTTGTGCCGGCGGCGGAGATTTTGTCCTTTGAGGAATTATGCCGGATTTGTAAAGCGGCGGCAGAACTTGGAATCACCCGTTTTAAGATTACCGGAGGAGAACCTTTAGTGCGGCCGGGCTGTCCGGAGCTTATCGGAATGATTAAGGGGCTGCCCGGAGTGGAACAGGTTACCCTTACAACAAATGGAATCCTCCTTGACAGATATCTGGATGAACTCATAAAAAATGGGCTGGATGCAGTGAATATAAGTTTGGACACCCTGGAGCGGGAGTCCTATAAGCAGATTACGGGATCTGACGAGCTTTGGAAGGTAAAAGAAAATATTGGAAAAGCGGCAGAAACAGGACTTCGTGTGAAGATAAACAGCGTACTTCAAAGGGATGCGGGCGAAAATCAGTGGATGGCTCTCGCAGCACTTGCAAAAAATATGCCGGTGGACGTGCGGTTTATTGAGATGATGCCCATCGGCTATGGGCGGCAGTACGGAGGGGTTTCCGGAAAACAGGTTTTGAAGAAGCTTCAGGAAGTATATCCGGGGACTTTTAGAGATGTTTCCATCCACGGAAACGGACCGGCGGCCTATTACCGGATACCGGAATTTTTGGGAAGTATTGGCTTTATAAGTGCGGTTCATGGAGGTTTTTGCAAAAACTGCAATCGTATCCGGCTGACGGCAAGGGGAGAGTTGAAGCCATGTCTTTGCTATGATACCGGCGTGGAGCTTAAAAAGACGCTTCGGAGTGGATACAGCGAGGAAGAAACAGGGCAAAAGATAAAGAAGAATATTCAAAGAGCGGTGGCCCTTAAGCCCCGGATGCATTGTTTTGATATGGCGGAAGGGATAACAGAGAAAAGACAGATGGTTCAGATTGGAGGATAGCAAGAGCATGGGGAAAAAGACGGGAAAAATCATTGCAGTATGTACGAGTGAAAAAAAGGGAATCCCCAAAACGCCGGTTTCTGGCGCGGTTTTAAGAGAAAACTTTGGAATCCAGGGGGATGCCCATGCAGGAAACTGGCACAGACAGGTGAGTCTTCTTGCACTGGAAAAAATTGAGGAATTTCGCAGCAGAGGAGCTAAGGTGGATTACGGTGCATTTGGGGAAAACCTAATCGTGGAGGGATTTGACCTGAAAAAGATTCCGGTGGGAACGCAGTTTGAGGCCGGGGATGCGGTGATTGAGTTGACCCAGATTGGAAAGGAATGCCATAGCCACTGCGTCATACACAAGGCGATGGGAGACTGTATTATGCCGCGGGAAGGGGTGTTTGCAAGAGTGATTCAGGGAGGGGAGATTCGTCCCGGAGATTTGCTTAGCATGCGTCCCCTGCTTTCGGACAGGCCATTTACGGCGGCTGTTATCACTCTTAGTGATAAAGGATATCGGGGAGAGCGGGAAGATAAAAGCGGGCCTGCGGCCTGCGAGCTTTTGACAGGGGCGGATTATGAAGTAATTGAAACACTCCTTTTGCCGGATGGACAGGAACGGTTGAAAAAAGAACTGATTCGCCTTGCAGACCAACGCCAGGTAAATGTGATTATTACGACAGGGGGAACCGGATTTTCAGAAAGGGATGTGACTCCGGAGGCTACGGAGGCGGTTTGCGACCGGATGGCTATGGGAATCGCAGAGGCAGTCCGGGTACATTCGCTGGCAATTACAGAACGGGCTATGTTAAGCCGGGGCGTATCCGGGATCAGGAAGAAAACACTGATTATCAATCTTCCGGGAAGCCAGAAAGCTGTCCGGGAAAGCCTGGAATATTTACTGCCTTCCTTGAATCACGGACTTGGAATATTAAGAGGAACAGAAAAGGAATGCGGATAAAAATGAGAAAGAGAATATCAGCAATGACACTTATACTGGGAATGCTATTTGTAGCTGCAGGCTGTGCGGGACAGGAAAAAAAATATGAAGAGACGGAAATCCAGGTGTTTATCGCAGCAAGTTTAAATTCAGTTATGACAGAACTTGCCGGCCTGTACAACGAAGAGCGTCCGGATGTAAAGGTTACATATAATGCGGATAGTTCCGGAACTCTTCTTACGCAGATCGAGGAAGGCTATGAATGTGATATCTTTTTTTCTGCTGCACAGAAGCAGATGGACCAGCTGGAAGCGGACGGACTTGTGGAGAAGGGTACACGGGCTAACGTGGTAAACAATCAGGTGGTAGTAGTGACGAGAAAGGACGGCGGGACGAAGGCAAGGGGGCTTGAAACCTTGAAGGATGCAGAAAGTATTGCCCTGGCAGGCGGAAGTGTTCCGGCGGGGACATACACAAGGCAGGCGCTGGTAAATTTAGGGATACTGGCTCCGGCAAAAGATGTGTCTGCCATTACGACTCAGGAAGTGTCAGACGCATTCGGAGGAGTGGAAATCAGCGAACAGGATAATGTAAGCAAAGTGTTATCGGCAGTTGCGGAGGGCTCCTGCGAGGTTGGGACAACCTATTATTCAGACACGTATGGATATGAGAATGAATTAGATATTTTAGAGACGGTGAGCTGTGACTTGACTGGAACTGTGAGCTATCCGATTGCAAGAGTAAAGAATGAGGAAGCGGACGAGAGACAGGCGGAAGCTGCCGGTGATTTTTTGAAATTCATTCTTTCAGATCAGGCGAAAGCAGTATTTGAGACCTATTATTTTGATACAGATGTGGAGTAGAAAATGTTTGAAATTTTAAAGGAACTGGATTGGAGTCCGCTATATATTTCTCTGAAAACGGGAATTGCAGCGACAGGTGTTTGTTTTTTATTAGGTCTGTTTGCCGCAGAAAAAGTGATGAGGCTGACGCCGGTATGGAGAGCAATTGTTGATGGGGTTTTGACGCTGCCCCTGGTTCTTCCGCCTACGGCGGCAGGATTTTTTCTTTTGCTGCTATTCAGCAAAAGGAGACCTCTTGGCATTTTCTTATTTGAAAGATTTGACTTAAAAGTTGTACAGACCTGGCTTGGGTGTATGATTGCAGCCACAGTCATTGCATTCCCCCTTATGTACAGAAATGCCAGGGCGGCATTTGAACAAGTGGACGTGAATTTAATCTATGCAGGCCGCACTCTCGGAATGTCGGAATTTCAGATTTTTTACAGAGTGGTTCTTCCGGCGGCAAGGCCGGGAATTATCTCCGGAACGATATTAACTTTTGCCAGAGCGCTTGGGGAATACGGGGCGACTTCCATGCTTGCGGGAAATATTCCCGGTAAGACGGGGACGGTCGCCCAAAAGATTGCGATGGTGATTCAGGACGGTGATTATGCGAATGCGGGCATATGGGTGATGATTGTTCTGCTGATTGCGTTTGCGGCTGTTTTTTTTATGAACCTTGCAGGAGAAACAGGGATAAAACGTAGAAAGTACTGGTAAAGAGGTGGATGATGGCGCTGTGTATTGATATAGAAAGAAAATTAGAGGATTTTGCGATAGAACTTCATATAGATACGGACTGCAGACGAATTGGAATACTTGGCGCTTCCGGGAGCGGGAAAAGCATGACCCTGAAAATGATAGCCGGGATTGAGAGACCTGCGAGGGGGATAATTCAGGCGGACGGACAAGTCCTTTTTGATTCTTCGAAAGGGGTGAATCTAAGACCTCAGAAGCGGAGTGTGGGATATCTGTTTCAGAACTATGCGCTCTTTCCCGCTATGACGGTGGAGCAGAACATCGGGGCGGGGTTACGGGGGAAAAAGGAAGATATGAGAAAACGCACAGGGGAAATGATAGAAAGGTTCGGTCTCACAGGGCTTGAGAAAAGGTTTCCAGGAGAGCTGTCCGGCGGGCAGCAGCAACGGACGGCTCTTGCAAGGATTATGGCATATGAACCGAAGGTCATTCTTTTAGACGAGCCATATGCGGCTCTTGATATGTTTTTGCGGGACAGGCTTCAGCAGGAGCTTTTAGATATGCTAAAAGGTTACGAAGGAACCGTGATTCTGGTGTCCCATAACCGGGACGAGATATACAGATTCAGCGAGTACCTTCTTGTTATGGAAAGAGGAAAGATAAAAGCTTCCGGCAAAAGCAGCGATATATTTGCTAAGCCTGGAAACATAACGGCGGCCAGGCTGACCGGGTGCAAAAATATTTCAAAGGTACGGGTACTTGACAGGCATCATATGGAAGCGGTGGATTTTGGACTGATGCTGCATACACAGAGGGAAATTCCGGCGGGCACGGAGGCGATAGGATTCCGGGCGCATGAATTTGTCCCGGTATGGGGGCGGCGGCAAGAGAATTGTCTCAAGGTGCAGATTGAAAGTTTGGCTGAGCTTCCTTTTGAGAAGCAGTATTATCTGCGGGCAGAGAATGGCGGCGGGCAGGAAAAGAGAGAGCCTGTCTGTTGGTTTGTGCAGAAGGACAGATGGAGAGAACTTGAGGAAAAGGGGATTCCGGATTATCTTAAGTTCAAGGAGGAGGCAATCCTGTTTCTGGACTCTATGATGAGCGGGTTATAGTTATGCTTTGCAGCTGAATTAATGTAAGAAAAAGCTTTGTTTTAATTGAATCCGGTATTGTCTTGGAGGCAGGCCGGTTACTCTTTTAAATACGGTAATAAAATAATTGTAATCGGAAAAGCCGCATGCGGAGGCTATCTCGTTAATCTTCATGTCAGGATGTTCAGCGAGGCAGGTCTTCGCTTTTTTTATACGCAGGTTCCGGATGTGTTCGGCTATGCCGCAGCCGTAGTTTTGTCTGGAAAGCTCGTACAGATGTGTCCGGCCTATTTGAAAGCGGCGGCAAAGTGTGCGGGCGTTGATATCCTCCGTGTAATGTGCGCAGATGTATTCATCAATCTGCGCAGGAAGCTCCTTGCGCTGCAATATGGCCATGCGCTCCAGACAAAGATGGGCGGCAACCGCCTGCAGGATGTGAGAGGCGGAGGTGATATAGTCTTCAGGTATGATTGGACACTGCATGCATGCGGATTTCAGCAGGTTTTTATCGATATGATAGACGGAGCATTTTTCCCGGATGCTTTTCCACCCGGCTTCATGTGAAGGATAGGAAAATACATGGCCAAAGAACAGATAACCGATAACGATGTTTCCAAAATATAAGGGTGCGATACTTTCCGTAAGGCCGGCATGACACTGATAGGTATACGGAAGGCGCCGGCGAGCGGCGGTTTGGCAGGCATGAGAGTCGCAGAGGCGGCATTGTGCGGCGGCCTGCGGGTCTGTCCGTATCACCCGGCAGACCGGGGCGATTTGCTCCGGGCAGGCGGTCAGTTCGTGGAAGGAGTCGTCAAATACGGTAATTCGTATTTTTGTAATATTGTAAAAATCCTTAAGCAATGAATTTAATTTGGACAGATTAAAAGTAGAAATCATAATGCGTACCTCGGCGTAAGTGTTATCTAGCGTAAAACCATATGAAAATATTTTTGCTATTCTTTTAAATTATATCAGTTCTGCGGACAAATTCAAAGGAAAAAGAACACATAAAGATAGCAAGAAAGAATGAAACGGCAGCTGAAAGCTGGTACGGTGATGACAAGGAGGGAAATTAAAATGAAAAAAATGACATTTGCACTCTGTTTCTGTAATCGGGGGTTTATGCCGGGGGAGCTGATTTACGGGGCAAGAGAAGATATGATTCGGGCGGTGACGGATGCGGGGTACGATTATATCGCCATGAATGCAGAGTTAACGCGCTATGGGGGCGTGGAGACGAGGGACGAGGGCCTTCTCTATGCAAAGTGGCTGAAGGAGCATGAGGGAGAATTTGACGGAGTAATTTTCTCCATGCCGATTTTTGCAGATGAAAACGGGGCGATAACGGCGCTTCAGGACGCAGGCGTACCGATCCTGATGCAGGCGTACCCGGATGAAATCGGGAAGATGGATTTTGCCCACAGAAGAGATGCCTTTTGCGGAAAGTTCTCGGTCACGGATGTATTTACCCAGTATCAGGTGCCGTTTACGGTTATGAAGCCGCATGTCGTACATCCTCTGAGTGATAAGTTTGCGCAGAATTTAAAAGATTTTGCAGCTGTCTGCAGAGTTGTAAATGGGATGAAGAGATGCAATATCGGCTGTATCGGAGCAAGGACTACCGCCTTTAAGACTGTGCGTTTTGATGAAATAGCCATGCAGAAATATGGAATTAACGTGGAGTCTTTTGATTTGTCCGAGCTTGTGTTCAAGGTTGGAAAGCTGGCGGATGATAATGAGAAGGTCATGGAAAAAAAGGCGGTTTTGGAAGCGTATACAGATTTTTCCGAGGTGCAGGAAGAAAAGAAGCTTACATTGTCTAAGATTTCGGTTGTGCTCGATGAATATATTGAAGTCTATCACTTGGATGCGTTGGCTTTACGGTGCTGGAATGAGATGGAAGAGATTCTCAGAGTGTGCCCCTGCGTGCTGCTTTCTGAGCTGAATGACCGCGGCATTACCGCTTCCTGCGAGATTGACATGTGTTCTGCGGTGACGATGCGTGCCATGATGCTGGCTAGTGAGACGCCGACCACGGTTCTGGACTGGAACAACAATTACGGCGATGATGAGAATAAAGTAATCCTGTTCCACTGCGGACCTGTTCCAAACTCTTTAATGACAGATAAGGGGAAAGTGACCAGCCACAAAATGTTTGACAAGACAGATGAAGGAAGCGGCTGCGGAACCTGCGAGGGGCGTATGAAGGCCGGGGATATCACGATATCAAACTGTCAGACAAAGGATGGAAAGATAATCGTCTACGCTTCGGAGGCGAGATTTACGGAGGATGTGATTGAGGACGAATTTTTCGGCTGTGCCGCCGTCTGCGAGATTTCCCATATGCAGGATAAGCTGCTTCGGCTGGCAAGGGGAGGATTTAAGCATCATACATCCGTGGGAATGGGACATATGAAGGACATATTAAAAGAGGCTTTTGTCACATACCTGGGATATGAATGGGTTGACATTGACGTATAGGATAGGAAGCAGAGAGAAATGGAGTGTTCGTATGAAGATAGCGGGACTTGACATTGGAACTACGGGATGTAAATTAACTGTATTTTCAGACAGAGGGAAATACTTGGAGCAGGCGTATCAGGCATACCCTGTGACGAGGGGCGGCAGCAGGCACGAAGTGGACGCCGTAAATATCATGGAAGGCGTATGGACGGTGATTCGGGCGATGGCGGAAAAATATCCGGATATTATGGGAATCGGCGTGACTAGCTTTGGGGAGACCTTTGTCTTTACGGACAAGGAGGGAAAGCCGCTTCACCGGGCGATGCTCTACACTGACTCAAGGGGAGCCGAAGAATGCAGGGAGCTGGCTTTAAAGCTGGGCGATAAAAAGATTGCTTCGATTACCGGAAACCGCCCCCATGAGATGTACAGCATTTCGAAAATGATGTGGATGAAGAAAAACCGTCCTGAAATTTACCGGGAGGCTTCCCATGTATTTCTTATGGAGGACTTTGTAGTGTTTCATCTGACCGGAAAGGCGAGGATTGATTACTCTCTGGCAGCAAGAACAATGGCCTTTGATATTGCCGCCCTGGAATGGAGCCGGGAGATCTTTGAGGCGGCGGACATCGATATAGGTCTGATGTCCGAAGTCGTGCCGTCTGGGACGCCGGCAGGAAGGATTCTGCCGGAGAGTGCAAGGATGACGGGGCTGTCGCAGGAAACGAAGATCATCTGTGTCAGCCACGATCAGGTTGCGGCTGCTGCAGGAGCCGGAGTGTTTGACTCCGAGACGGCGGTGGACGGCGCGGGGACGGTGGAGTGCATTACGCCGGTCTATGACTCTATTCCGTCGATGGATGTGATGTATCAGGGATATTTTTCTGTTGTGCCGTATGTGCTTCCGGGGAAATATGTATGCTATGCGTTTTCCTATACCGGAGGCGCGCTCATCCAGTGGTGTACGGATACATTGGCTAAGAAGGAGAAGGAATTGGCAGTGCGGGAGAATATTTCTGTCAACAAATACCTGGAAAGGGAGTATAATAAAAACTGCGGGCAGGAAGAAGGCCGAAAGCCTTCCGGCCTTCTGGTGCTTCCCCATTTTGCAGGCGCGGCGACGCCCTATATGGATACAGGATCTAAGGGGGCTGTTATCGGTCTGACGGCGGCGCATACCGTCAGCGATATTTATCGTGCCTGTATGGAAGGCGTGGTATACGAGATGCTTTTGAATATGGAAAGGCTGAAGGAATCCGGCGTTCATTTTAAAAGACTTCATGCTACGGGAGGAGGAGCAAAGTCTGAAGTCTGGATGCAGATGAAAGCGGACGTTTTAAATGTGCCGTTGACAGCTCTTCGGACTGCGGATGCCGGCACTGTGGGAAGCGCCATGCTGACAGGGATAGCGGCAGGCTGTTTTGAGAATCTTGCGGACGCCGCCGGACACATGGTGGAAGAGAGGAAGGTTTATATGCCTGACAGGGACATGCATGAAAAATACATGGAAATCTATGGCCGTTACCGCAAAGTATATGAGGCGGTCAGGCCATTGGTATCATAAAAGAGGAAAGAAGGTGCGAAATGTTAGTTACGTTGAAACAGATTTTAAATTTATGCGAAGCAAGACAGTGTGCGGCGGGGTCTTTTAATACGCCGAATCTTGAATCGGTAATGGCGGTGATTGAGGCGGCTGAAGAACTGGACGTACCGGTAATCATTCAGCATGCGCAGGTGCATGAGGAGATTATGCCGCTTTGCGTCATCGGGCCTATTATGCTTGATTTTGCCAGACGAGCCAAGGTACCGGTATGCGTGCATCTGGATCACGGCGAGACGCTGGATTATATATGCGGGGCGCTGAGAATGGGCTTTACGTCGGTAATGTATGACGGTTCTGTGCTGTCATTCGAAGAAAATTCGGCAAACACGAAGATGGCCGTATCCTTTGCCGCGCAGACGGGTGCGTCTGTCGAAGCGGAGATAGGAAGTATGGGAAAGCGAGAGACAGGTTCCGGGCAGGCCAATGAAAAAGAAGATCCGGATAAGATCTACACGGACCCCGGACAGGCAAAAAGATTTGTAGAAGCAACGGGAATTGATGCGCTGGCCTGCTCCTTTGGGACTACGCACGGCGTATATTTAAGCAAGCCGAAACTTGATTTTTCAGTAGTAGAAAATGTGCGCAGCCTGACAGGTATTCCGGTAGTAATGCACGGAGGCTCCGGAGTCAGTGAAGAAGATTTCAGAAAGGCAATCAGAGCCGGCGTGCGGAAAATCAACTACTATACTTACATGGCATTGGCAGGCGGGGACGGCGTCAAGGCTCAAATTAAGGAGGAGGCTTTTGACGGCCCGGTGATGTATCACGACGTTGTGTCACGGGGTGTCCGGGAAATGAAAGAGAACTGCAAAGAGGCGATGAGAATATTTGCAATGAGATAAAGGAGGAGCGTATGAATCCATATATTGGACATGAGTCACAACTTGGCGGCGTGGAAGAACACCGGCTGGTTGGGGGAAAGGGCAGCGGGATGCGCCTCTTGGAAATTAATAATGGAAGGGGGATGGAGCTCGTGGCATCTCCCGACCGTTGTCTGGATATTTCCAGGCTTCGCTATAAAGGAATCAATATGAGCTATTTCTCCCCGTGCGGATATGTGGCGCCGGCTTACTATGAAGCGGCGGATTCCAACTGGCTGAAATCGTTTACGGCAGGGTTTTTAACGACCTGCGGCCTGCAGGCCGTGGGAAGTCCCTGTACGGATGAGGGTGAAGTCCTTCCGCTCCACGGCTCTATCGCCAACACGCCTGCAGAGCAGGTATATTGGCTGTCAGATGAAGAGAAAATCTGTGTTTATGCAACGGTGCATGACGAAGTGTTATTCGGAAGGAAACTGGTGCTAAGGCGTATGCTTGAGATTTCCAGGCTGGAAAATAAATTTACCATACATGATGAAATTGAAAATACCGGAGGCAGGACAGAGCCGATGGAAATCTTGTATCATATGAATATGGGGTATCCTCTTTTGGATGAGGAAAGCATAGTGACAATACCGGCAGCAGAGGTTATTCCGAGGGACAGCCATGCGGCGGCGGATGTAGAAAACTGGATGCACATGGAAAAGCCTCAGGCAGGATATCAGGAGCGGTGCTACTATCATAAATTTGGCCGAAAGGAAGGGAGAGCGTCTATTTACCAGCCTAAGCTGAACACAGGATTGGAGATTTCATTTGATGCAGAAAGTCTGGACGGCTTCACAGAGTGGAAGATGATGGGCGTTAGAGATTATGTCCTGGGGCTGGAATGCGGGAATTGTTATCCGGACGGACGTGATGTCATGCGTAAAATCGGGATGCTGAAATTCCTGCAGCCGGGAGAGAAGAAATGTTATAAAGTGCATGTCGTCTTGAAAGGGGATGAATGATGGTGCAGGAGCTCAAATGTCCGAATTGCGGGGAAGTTTTTGCAGTGGATGAGACAGGCTATGCGCAAATCGTCAGTCAGGTCAGGGACAAGGAATTTGAGAAGGAACTAAGACGGCGTGAGGACGATTTGGCCCAGCTGAAGGAAAATGCGCTGAAGTTGGCGCAGATGGAGCAGAAGGAGGAGTTTTTGAGGGAACTCTCGGAAAAAGAGGCGCAGCTGTCGGCAAAAGACAGGCTTATCGGGCAGCTGAAAGCGCAGGTATCCGGAACGGAGACGGAAAAAAGGCTTGCAGTCAGTGAAGCAGTAAACGAAAAAGACAAGGAACTTTCAAAGAAAGCGGAGGAGATTGCCGCATTAAGGAGCCGGCTGTCAAATAAGGAGACGGAAAGCGAGCTGAAAGAGCAGTCTTTGAAGCAGCGGTATGAGGAAAGGCTGAGACTGAAGGATGAGCAGATTGAATATTATAAAGATTTTAAGGCAAGGCAGTCTACGAAGATGGTTGGCGAGAGTCTGGAGATGCACTGCCTGAATCAGTTCAATTCACTGCGCATGAGCGCATTTCCCAATGCTTATTTTGAGAAGGACAATGACGCCAGGACAGGAAGCAAGGGCGATTTTATTTTTAGGGAGTCGGAAGATGGGGTGGAGTTTATTTCCATCATGTTTGAAATGAAAAACGAGATGGATGAGACTGCCACAAAGCATAAAAATGAAGACTTCCTAAAAGAGCTTGACAAAGACAGGCGTGAAAAGAAGTGTGAGTATGCGGTGCTTGTTTCCCTTCTTGAGATTGACAATGAGCTTTATAACAACGGTATTGTGGACGTATCCTATAGGTATGAGAAAATGTATGTGATCCGTCCTCAGTTTTTTATACCTATGATTACGCTGCTGCGGAATGCGGCGCAAAATTCCCTAAAGTACCGCAGAGAGCTTGAGATAGCGAAGCATCAGCAGGTGGACATCCTTCATTTTGAAGAGAATATGAATGCGTTTAAAGAAGGCTTTGCGCGCAACTACAGAATAGCAAGCACGAAGTTTAAGACGGCAATTGATGAGATCGATAAGACGATTACGCATCTGCAGAAAACAAAGGAAGCGCTGCTTTCATCTGAAAATAATCTCCGTCTGGCGAATAACAAGGCGGAAGACCTGAGTATAAAAAGACTGACGAAAAATGCACCGGCGGTACGGGAGATGTTCGAGGAGCTTGAATTTTCGGATGAACCGGATTAAGCGCCGGAAGGAAGTGTTTTAAGCTTTAGTTAAATTTTTATGCCAAAAACTTAATGCGTCTTCAATTGTAAGTTTTCAAATGGCCTGCTAGGATAGTATTAGAAAGAGAAACAGGTATGTCATATATGCGGAGGAGAAAGAAAATATGCAGTTGGGAGAAGTGGTTAAAACTTACAGAAAAAGAAGAAATATGACGCAGGAGGAGATGGCGTGCCGGCTTGGGGTGACAGCGCCGGCAGTGAATAAATGGGAAAACGGCAAATCCCTTCCGGACATTACGCTGCTGTCGCCGATTGCAAGATTACTTTGCATTTCGTTAGATACATTATTGTCTTTCCATGAGGAATTGACAGAGGACGAGATAAAGGAAATCGTCTATAGGCTGCAAGAGAAACTTAAAACAGAGCCTTATGATACGGTATTTGGCTGGGCGAAGAGAAAGCTTGAGCAGTATCCGAATTGTGAGACGCTAACCTGGCAGCTTGCCGTACTTCTTGATGCGCATCGAATCATACAGGGCATTCCGGACTCGGAAAATTATGATGAATATCTGTGCTCTTTGTATGTTCGCATTCTGGAAAGCAAGGATGAGGTGATTCGAGGCAGGGCGGCCGATTCCTTGTTTGGTTTTTACATGAGGAAAGGGCAGTATGAAAAGGCGGAGGAATGCTTGAGATACTTTTCCGTGCAGAATCCTGAGCGGAAAAAAAAGCAGGCGCAGCTTTACGGGGAGACGAATCGGATTCGGGAGGCATACAAGGCGTATGAGGAGCTGCTGTTCGCTGATTATCAGATGATAAACGGAGTGCTTTGCGGTATGTACCGGCTGGCAGTACAGAATAAGGATATGAAAAGAGCGCATATGATCGTGAAAAAACAGGAGGAGATGGCTAGATGCTTTGAGATGGGGAGATATTACGAAGCCGTAGGCAGGCTGGATCTTGCGATGCTGGAAAAGGATGAAAAGACCGCGGCCGGCACAATGGAAGAACTGCTGTCAAGTGTGGAGGAAATCGGCAGTTTCCGTAATTCTCCCCTTTACGGGCATATGGAGTTTGAAGAGATTGGAAAAGAGTTTATCGAGGAACTTAAAGGGAAGCTTCTGTCCTGCCGTAACGCTTTGTCATAGAGCAGATTTCTTTTTGAAGCGTCTTCGTTAAATCTTCTTTTTTGAGCCGCCATCTCCAATTATTACCTACGGTGGAGGGCTTGTTTGTGCGGCAGTCATTGCCAAGCCCCATGTAATCCTGCATGGGGATAATACAGGTTTTGGCATTGCTGCGCATCGCAACTGCGATAAAAGATTTGTAAAGCAAACAGTCCGGGGTGTGGCGGTCGCATAGATAATCTCTTGCCGCATTCTGCTCTTCTTTTGTGATAGATTCAAACCATCCCGAAAGCGTCTCATTGTCGTGGGTTCCTGTATAGGCAATGCTGTTTTCAGGATAATTGTGCGGCAGATAGTCGTCTGCGGAGCCGGAGTCCCTGGAGTCAAATGCAAACTCCAGGACTTTCATGCCCGGAAAGCCGCTGTCCTTTACCAGACGGCGCACGGAATCCGTCACGTAGCCCAGATCCTCAGCAATCACTTCCCGTCTGCCGAGCCGCTCTTCCATGCATCGAAACAATGCGATTCCCGGTCCCTTTTCCCAGCGGCCGCCGCTGGCGGACGAATCTTTGTAAGGGATGGAGTAATATTCGTCGAAGCCGCGGAAATGATCAATACGCAGGACGTCATACATCCCAAAGCAGTATTCCAGTCTGGAGAGCCACCACTTATATCCGGTATCACGGTGGTAATCCCAGCGGTAAAGAGGATTTCCCCAGAGCTGCCCGTCTGCGGAAAAGCCGTCGGGAGGACAGCCTGCAACGGCAAGCGGTACATTGTCTTTATCTAACTGGAAAAGTTCAGGGTGCGCCCATACATCCGCACTGTCCATTGCCACATAGATAGGAATATCACCGATAAATCGGATGCCGTTCTTATTCGCATAAGCTTTCAAAGCATTCCACTGTTCAAAAAACTTAAACTGCATATATTGATAAAACTCAATTTCAGAGTGAAGCGCCTGCCGGTAATGTTCCATGACAGAAGCTTTATGAAGGCGGAGCTCTTTCGGCCATTTGTCCCAGGAGACGCCGCCGTATTGGTTTTTCAACGCCATAAACAGGGCGTAATCAGAAAGCCACCCGTCGTTTTTTTCAATGAATTTCCGGTAAGACGGATTGTCTGTAATACCGCTTCTCTTATAGGCTTTGTAAAGCAGTGGATACCGGCCGTTATATATTTTTTCGTATTGAATCCTGTCCGGCGCACTGCCAAAATCAGCCGCTTCACATTCCCTGCGGGTCAACACGCCTTCCTCGGTTAATGCTTTGAGGCTGATAAAGTAAGGGTTCCCGGCAAAAGTGGAGAATGATTGATACGGGGAATCGCCGTATCCGGTAGGGCCGAGGGGTAGTATCTGCCAGTAGGTCTGTCCGGCCGCTTTTAACCAGTCGATAAATTTATAAGCGCTTTTAGAAAAACAGCCAATCCCATACTGCGACGGCAGGCTGGTGATGGGAAGCAGGATGCCCGCATTTCGTTCCATAAAAGGTACCTCCTCCAGTGAGAAAATATGTTGGCGCATTAGTGGTTGAATAACACAAAAGCTTCGTAAGGCTTTACTATGACGGCGTTCTTGCCGTAATCATTTTCCATATTAGAAATCAGGCATGGGCTGCCGATAAATTCATCCGGAATGGCAAAGCTTGTTTCCTGTCCGGAGAAATTGCATACGACAAGCAGTTTTTCACTGTCCAGTGTCCGGGTATAGACATAGAGCTGTTCACTGTCGGGCAGAAGCAGTTCGTATTTTCCATAGACGATAACCGGATGCTGTTTTCTTAAAGCAATTAATTTCTTGTAATAGTGAAAGACAGAATCTTTATTTTTAGTTTCCGCTTCGGCGTTGATTTCTTTATAGTTCGGGTTGACGGCAATCCAGGGCGTTTTGCAGGTGAATCCTGCCTGCGGCGTGCCGTCCCACTGCATCGGCGTTCTTGCGTTGTCCCGGCTTCTGAAAATCAGGCAGGGCCAGAAGGCCTCATGAGAAACTTTCCCGCTTTCACACCATTCGCTATAAGCATTTATGCTTTCAATGTCACGGAAATCTTCCGGACGCTTAAAGGGGTAGTTCGTCATGCCAAGCTCTTCGCCCTGATAGATATAAGGGGTTCCCTGCATCATATGCAGGCAGGTGGCCAGCATTTTAGCTGAGACTGTCCGGTATTTTTTGCTGTCGTTCCCGAATCTCGATACGGCTCTTGGCTGGTCATGGTTATCCCAGAACAGGCTGTTCCATGCTTTGCCGTATAATTCCGTCTGCCAGTGAGTCATAATTCTTTTTAAATCTGTAAGCGGCAGCTTCTCGTCAGTCCACTTGCCGTATTTCCCCTGCGTATCCACGAGTTCAAACTGGAACACCATATTGAGTTCTCCGGCATCCTCCCCGGCATACTGTTTTGCGAGCTCGGTAGTGACTCCAGGCGTCTCCCCGACAGTCATAATGTCGTATTTTGACAATACCTTTTCGTTCATTTCCTGAAGGTATCTGTGGACATTGGGGCCATTTACGCAGTAGGGGCCGAAATCGCCGTAAAATTCCGTCACATTCCCGTCGGGCATTTTTGCTGTCTTTGAAATCATGCTGATAACATCCATGCGGAATCCGTCGATACCTTTGTCGCACCACCATGTCATCATATCGAAAACATTTTTTCGGACTTTTGGGTTATCCCAGTTGAGATCCGGCTGTTTTTTCGAGAACAGGTGGAGATAATACATGGCGGTTGTTTCGTCATACTGCCATGCGGGGCCTCCAAAGCAGGAACCCCAGTTGTTCGGAGGAGTCTCTCTGTCCTTTCCCTCCCTCCAGATGTAGTAGTCCCGGTAAGCATTGTCTTTCGAACTGCGGCTTTCCATAAACCATTTGTGTTCGTCAGAGGTGTGGTTCACCACCAAATCCATCACAATGCGGATACCGCGCTTGTGAGCTTCGTCAAGCAGCGTGTCAAAATCCTCCATCGTGCCAAATTCATCCATGATTGCCTGATAATCGCTGATGTCGTATCCATTGTCGTCATTAGGCGATTGATATACCGGGGAGAGCCAGATGACGTCAATGCCAAGATATTTAAGATAATCCAGCCTGCTGGTGATGCCGGGCAGATCTCCAATGCCGTCGCCGTTGCTGTCCATAAAACTGCGGGGGTAGATTTGATAAATTACCGATTCTTTCCACCATGTTCTTTTCATGATTTTAAGTTCCTTTCTGCAATGTGTAATTTTTGTCATGTTTTATTTACTTTTAGACGCATATGTCACGCCGGAAATTACAGTTCCATAATCAGGACTTGATAACCCTGAAGGGAAAGTGTGTTTTCCTTCTCAGACAGGTCGGGATAATTGTTGAGCAATATGCATTTGTACGGAGAAGGGAGTGTAACGGTCTGCGTTTCCATCTGGTAATTCCCGATAATCAGCAGAGTCTTGTCGCCTTTGCGGAAGTAGGACATCAGATTGCGCCTGTCCTCCCAGACCGGCTCAAGGGAGCCGTATACGATGGTTTCTTTATATTCGGCATTCTTTCTTAGTGCGATGAGTTTCTTGTAAAAACTTCTTACAGAATCCGGGTCGTCCATCTGAGAAGCGGCGTTGACGGAGACATAGTTTGGATTTACTTTTAGCCAGGGCGTTCCGGTTGTAAATCCTGCATTTTTATCATTCGACCACTGCATGGGCGTCCTGGCATTGTCCCGGCTGTATTTAGCCACTGCTTTCAAGGCAGCCTCCGGAGTCAGGCCTGCATTCAAAGCTACCTGGTATTCCTCCAGCGTACTGATGTCGTCCACTTCTTCAATAGATGAGATGGGAACGTTTTCCATACCGATTTCCTGCCCCTGATAGATAAAAGGGAGTCCCCGCAGCATAAAATTCAGCGCTGCCAAAAGCTTTTTGCTCTGTGCGCAGCATTCACCTTCCGGGATATAGCGGCTGACACCGCGCGGCTCATCATGGTTTTCGATGATGTTGGAGAGGAATCCGACGTCCCCGATTTTTGCCTGGGCTTCGAAGCAGCACCGCTTATAATCATCCGGCGTAATCGGTTTTGCATCATACCAGCCCTTTTCGCTGGAACCGAAAACAGCCTCGTTGAAATCAAACATACTGGAAAAGTATCCGTTTTCTCCGATAAAATCAGGAATCTCTTCTGGTTTTTCGTTAAATACCTCTCCTACTGAAAATGCATCATACTTTTTAAAGGTGCAATCGCGCATTTCACCTAAAAACTTCCCGATGCCTTTTGCTTCCCTCAGCATTGCATGAATGCTGCACAGCCCGTCTTCGCGGTCCGGTTCGTAGCTGTGAAGCGGCAGTGCTTTTTTGATATTGATGATGGCGTCAATGCGGAAACCGCTTAAGCCTTTATCGAGCCACCAGTTTATATTTTTGTAGACCTCTTCCCGAAGCTCAGGGTTTTCCCAGTTAAGATCCGGCTGTTTTTTGTGGAAGACATGCAGATACTGCTTATTGGTGCCTGGAAGGTCGTCCCACACAGGTCCGCCGAAATAGGAGCGCCAGTTAGTAGGAAGCTCACCGTCTTTTTTTTCTCTTAAGTAAAAGAAATTCCCGTATTTCCCGTCAGGCTCCTCGCAGGCTTTTTTGAACCATTCATGCTCATCAGAGCAATGATTGACAACTAAGTCCATCAATATATGCATATCCCGTTTTTTTGCTTCCTCAAGAAGCTTTTCCATGTCCTCCATTGTGCCGAAGCGCGGGTCGATGTTATAATAATCGGAAATATCATAGCCTTCATCGGCCAGCGGAGAACAGTAACAGGGGGAGAGCCAGATAATATCTATGCCTAGCTCCTTAAGATAGTCAAGCTTGTTTATGATGCCGGGAAGGTCTCCGATGCCGTCTCCGTTGGAATCATAAAAACTTTTTGGATAAATCTGGTAGGCCACCTTGTCATGCCACCATTTTTTCGTTATAGTATTAGCCATAATAGTACCTCCGTTTCAGAAGTTATCTTATGGATAATTATAAATGCTGTGCGTGGGGAAATCTTATATTTCTCTGATTAAAAATTACGAAATAATGACTTTTTTCGGTACTTTAAAGGTGTAGTGCCGGCATATTTTTTAAATGACCGCAGATAATTCCCCAGATTGTTATATCCGCATTCCAGACAGACGTCCGTAATCGAGAGGTCTGTTTCCTCAAGAAGCCGGAAGGACTGCTTGAGACGGTATTCATTGATGTATTCCATAGGGGAACGGCCAATAGATTTTTTGAAAAAACGGCAGAAATATTGAGCGTTCATATTCACTTGCTCTGCCAGGTCGTGAATGTATATTTTTTCTTTATAATTTTCTTTTATATAGGTAAGGACGGTTTTAATCTCCTCTACGCGTTTGTCGTAGTTTTTTTCCGTAGGTGTGAAAAGCCGGCTGTCTGAGAGAATTGCAAGGATGCGGAGCAATGAGGACTTGATAAAAAGCTGGCTTGCCAGGTCTTCCGCCACGGTACGGTCCGTTATCAGAGAGGTTTCTTTTGGAAGACGCCTGAAGGAGCGCATGGTTTCTAAAAATGCGTCCCGGATTGGAATAAATGCTTCGTGTTCCGGTTTCAGGCAGCGGGGAAATAAAAGCCTCCCATTCTTTATGGGCTGCATCAGCTGTGTCTGTACCGCGTCATAGGAATCGAAATTCAGGATGTCAGGAGAAAAAACGATGGCGTCTTCCCCGCTGCTTTTTGCATT
>CAJTUQ010000018.1:0-6006 GCA_910579335.1 uncultured Dorea sp.
GCTACTATTTCCGATTGAAGTTTCTTCCAATAATTATTCAGCGAAGCAACATTATAATTTCTTGTTTTAACTTTGCATGCCAACACAGCAAACGGATTTATATCCATTCCAAACGCATCAAACCCACACATTTTAGCTTCAACTAAAGTAGTGCCAGAACCTGCGTAATTATCAACTATAAAATCTTCGTTTGAATTAATCAAATTCCTCGAATCCAAATCTTGAATAATCATCTTGCCGATTTTTGACGGAAACTTACCGTAATATCTAAAATAACTATGCGTAAGATATGAAAGCTCAGAAATCGTTTCGTTTACTTCCCAAAATTCCTGTTGTAATCTACTAATATCTATTTTACTCAACTTATAATATGGATCATCTTTCAAATCAAAATTTTTCCCCATTGCTGCCATCGCCAACCCTCATTTTTAAATACACTTTTATCAATATATCATATATTAGCAGCAAAATCCATAAAATTTCAAGTATCAAAAACTTTGATAGGCCAGCACCCTTCTCATCACATCGATCATCTCATCTACATGCTCCTTCTCTATCACAAGCGGCGGGACCAATCGGATTACATCGCTTCTTGCGCTGATAATCAGGAGCCCCTCTTCAAGCGCCCTTTGAATCACCTTCCCTGCCGGATGTGAAAGGCGGATGCCTTGTATCAGTCCTGTTCCGCGCCGTTCAACAACCACGTCATAAGTCTTCACTAGTTCATTCAATTGCTCAGACAGGTAAGCTCCCACTTCTCTGACATGGGCTTTCATGTCCTCCCTCTCAAAAATCTCGATTGTTTTTTCCACTGCTGCACACACAAGCGGATTCCCGCCGTAAGTAGTGCCGTGGTCCCCCGGTTCTAACGAGTATTCCGCCACGGCTTTTGTCATAGCAAAGGCGCCTGCCGGGACGCCGCTTCCGATTGCCTTTGCCATAACAAGAATGTCCGGCCTGACCCCGTAAGCCTGGCAGGCAAACATCTCGCCCGTCCGCACCATACCGCACTGTATCTCATCGCAAATCAAAAGAATGCCTTCTTTGTCACAGATTTCTTGTATTCCTCGCATAAACTCCCGTGAGGCCATATTGATTCCGCCCTCTCCCTGGATGGGCTCTAAGATAATTGCGCAGGTCTTATCCGTCACAAGTCTTTTTACACTGTCAAGATTGTTGAACTCTGCGAAGCTCACTCCCGGAATCAACGGCTCGAAAGGCGTACGGTACGCTTCATGCTCTGTTACAGATAACGCTCCCATACTCCGCCCGTGAAAGGAATCCTTCATGGCAATGTATTCATATCTTCCCGTCTTCTTTTTCCACGCATATTTCCTGGCCGCCTTCAGCGCCCCCTCAATTGCTTCCGTCCCGCTGTTTGTAAAAAATACCCGATCCATCCCTGAGATTCGCTTTAATGCGCCCGCCGCCTTTCCGCACGTGGTATTATAGTACAGATTTGAAGAATGCATAAGCTTGTCAATCTGCCCTTTCAGCGCATTGTTGAGTTCCTCATTTCCATATCCTAAACCGGACACGGCAATCCCTGCCGCAAAATCCAAATATTTTTTTCCGTCTGTATCATAAAGATACACGCCTTCCCCCCTGTCTAAAGTTACCGGAAAACGGTTGTACGTATGCACCAAATTACTGTCTGTTACCTGCATATATTCATTTGCCGTCATTCTTTTTTCTCCTCTTCCTTCATTTTCCATCTGCTTTAAACGGTCCTGGACAATCTGTATCAGCTGTTCTTCTTTTACTCGCCCATATAGAAGCGCTGTTCGCCGTCATTGATAATCGCAGTTCCGATACCTTTATTTGTAAATATCTCAAGAAGCAGGCAGTGCGGTATCCTCCCGTCCAGAATATGTACTCTGGACACGCCGTGCTCAATGGCGGAAATGCAATTATGAAGCTTTGGAAGCATTCCGCCGCCGATATAGCCCGCATTCATCAATTCCCTCGCCTCTGATACTTTCAGCTCCGAAATCAGTGTCGCCGAATCCTCCGGATTTTTATACACTCCTTCTATATCCGTCAGGAAAGCCAGTTTTTCCGCACGCATAGCTCTCGCTATCGCACAGGCTGCGTCATCCGCATTGATATTATAGGTATTATAATCATCATCCAGCCCAATCGGGCAGATAATTGGAAGAAAGTCCTTTTCCAAAAGGTCATATAAAATGCTTGCATTTACATCTTTCACATCCCCGACAAATCCAATGTCTTTTCCGGAAGAAAGTTTTTTGTTTACCGAAAGCAGCTTTCCGTCCTTCCCACTCAGCCCGATAGCGCGCACCCCAAGACTCTCCACAAGCTGGACCAATCCTTTATTTACCTTCCCCAGCACCATCTCTGCAAGCTCCATCGTGGCCTCGTCCGTCACGCGCAGTCCGTCCACAAACTGCGGCTCCATGCCCATCTTGCCGACCCATCTGCTGATTTCCTTTCCTCCGCCGTGGACGATAATCGGTTTAAATCCTACCAGCTTAAGAAGCGTCACATCCTGAATGACCTGCTGCTTTAACTGCTCATCCACCATTGCACTCCCGCCGTACTTCACCACGATAATCCGGCGGTTAAAACGCTGTATATACGGGAGCGCCTCAATCAGCACTTCCGCCTTTTCGAGATATTTTTCCATATCCTTATTCATTACCCTGTCATCTCACTTTCTCTAACATAGCTTCTCTTACCAGATTCCCCTGCTGACTTCTCTTGTCCGCCGCTCTTGTCAACTGCTCTTACTAACTTCTGTAATCTGCGTTAATATCTATATATCCGTGCGTCAAATCACATCCCCACGCAGCAGCCTCGGCGTCTCCCATCTTCACGTCCGCAATGGCTGTCACCACAGGCTCCGACAATATCTTTGTCGCATCCTCCTCACTATAGTCGACCGCTGTTCCATTTTCTATAATCTGAATCCTTCCTGCAGAGCTTTCAAAATACAAATCTACCTTCTCCGGGTCAAACTGCGCCCCCGAATACCCCATCGCACACAGAATCCTTCCCCAATTGGCGTCATGTCCTGCAATCGCCGCCTTCGTAAGATTGGAACACACAATCGACTTTGCCAGCACCTTAGCCTGCTCCTTGTCCTCGCAGTGAATTGCCTTCACCTCAAATAAAGCAGTCGCCCCTTCTCCGTCTCCCGCTATTTTTTTTGCAAGATATTCATTGATGGCGTGAAGCGCTTCTGCAAATTTTTCATAATCCTCACTGCCATATACAATCTCCGAATTTCCGGCCAAGCCGTTTGCCAAAAGAAGTACCGTGTCATTCGTAGATGTATCCCCGTCCACGGAAATCATATTATAAGTGTCTCCCACGTCCTCACTGAGCGCCTTTTGCAATGTCTCCTTGGAAATCACTGCATCCGTCGTAAGAAATGCAAGCATTGTACACATATTCGGGTGAATCATGCCTGAACCTTTTGCCATGCCTCCAAGCGTCACTGTTTTTCCCCCGACATCAATCGTAACTGCCAGTTCTTTCTCACAAGTATCCGTCGTCATAATCGCTTTTGCCGCCTCCGTGCCGCTTTCCAGTGAAGCGTCCTTTTTCTTTGCCAGCACGCTTACACCCGCAGACAGTTTATCCATCGGCAGCTGCTTACCGATAACTCCCGTAGAGCCAAGCAGGACTCCTGCCGGAGATATATTCAGTACCTTTCCAGCGGCTTTGGCCGTATCCATGCAGTAGCCAAATCCTTCCTCACCCGTACATGCATTAGCTATTCCAGAATTGACTACAACCGCCTGCACCGTCCCGCTGCCTGCGATTACCTGCTGATCCCACTTTACCGGAGCTGCCTTTACCACATTTGTCGTAAATGTCCCTGCCGCCGCACAGGGTACCTGACTGTAAACCAAGGCCATATCCGTCCTTCCCGTATATTTGATTCCTGCAGCCGTACTTGCCGCCTCGTATCCTTTTGCCGCCGTTACTCCGCCTTTTATCTGTTTCATTTTTTCCGCTTCCTTTCCTTCTTTTTTATTTATTAAATGCAGTAATATTTGCTTCATTCAATGTAAAATCATAATAATTCAAATCGAATCTTTTCGTCCAGCCTATCTCATTCCAAAATGCATTCCCGATATCGTTTTTTGTAAAGGCAATCAGGGAAACTTTATTTATCTTCTCCTTTTTCAGCGCTTCCATTGCAAATACAACCATAGACTTACCGATTCCTCTCATGCGGTACTTTGCATCTACACACACGTGGTACATGCACCCCCGCCTTCCGTCATGTCCGCAGAGTATCGCACCTACAATATTACCGTCCTCTACCGCAACAACGCTCGTTGCGGGATTTCTCTCCAAAAAACGTGCGATTCCCTCTCTGGAATCGTCCATGCTCCGGATACCGAAGCCGTGTATCTGCTTCCACAGCGCATAGACCTGTTCATAATCATCAATTGTCATCGTCCTTAACATCCGTACTCTCTCCTAACATTTCTTCTCCGACAGCGCCTGCTACGGGAACATGGGAACAAGCTCCAGTCCTTCTCCTTCCTTCAGCCCGAACATAAGATTCATGTTCTGTACCGCCTGCCCCGCCGCTCCTTTTACAAGATTGTCTATCGCTCCTATCATAATAATGCGGTTTGTTCTGCTGTCGATTTTAAAATTAATATCCAAATAATTGCTCCCCTCTACCCATTTCGTCTCCGGATAGATTCCTTCCTCCAAAACTCTGACAAAAGTTTCATCCTTATAATAGCTGTCATAAATCATCTTCACATCCTTATAGGATACATCTTTTTTCAATGACGCATATTCTGTAGCAAGAATCCCCCTGTTCATAGGCACAAGATGAGGCGTGAAATTAATAACCGTATTCTCACCCGAAGCAAGGGTAAGCTGCTCTTCAATCTCCGGCGTATGTCTGTGTACTGCGACGCCGTACGCCTTGATATTTTCATTGACCTCACAGAACAGATTAGGCAACTTTGCCCCTCTGCCGGCTCCGGACGTCCCCGACTTAGCGTCCACAATCAACGTACCCATGTCGATGATTCCTTCCTTTGCCAGCGGATAGGCCGTCAATATGGAACAAGTCGTATAACAACCGGGATTTGCAACCAGTCTCGCCCCTCTCACCGCCTCCCGGTTCACCTCACAGAGCCCGTAGACCGCCTCTTTGATAAACTGCGGGCTTTTGTGCTGTATGCCGTACCACTTTTCATAGACGGAAACATCCTTAAGCCGGTAATCGGCACTCAAATCGATAATCCTTGTCTTAGACAAAATCTCCTCACTCATCACAGAAGCGCAATAGCCCTGAGGCGTTGCGGTAAAGATAACGTCCGCCCTCTCAGCCAGCTCTTCCATATTGTCATCTAAGCATCTGTCTTCCACAATTTCAAACATATTCCGGTATACATCCGCATATTTTTTATCTATGTAGCTTTTAGAGCCGTACCATACAATCTCCGCCTCTCTGTGGCCTGTCAAAAGCCTTACCAGCTCGCCCCCTGCATAGCCTGTCGCTCCGATAATCCCAACCTTAATCATCCTGTCCGCCTCCATTATGAATCATAATATAATTAAATAGAAAAACACTTGCATAATTATACATCTTATATGCATACTATGCAAGTGTTTTATAAAATAACTTTTACAATTCATTATGCCGCTTATTATGCCTATGAAAGAGTTGCGGAATTGGAGAAAAAACATTTCGGATAAACATAATACTATATCGCAATTTTCCGCATTGATAAGGTTCACAAAACAGTTTATACGATAACGATACCATATCAAGAACGCAATCTATGCAATCTCCGCAACATTCTGATACCGATAAATACTCAGCATTATCCCAAACAAGATGTAAGTGACTACCATGCTGCATCCGCCGTTCGTGATAAACGGGCAGTAAACCGGGCCGATAAAAACAATTCCCATATTTGTCAGTATATACCACGCCGCCTGTACAGCAACCGCCGCTCCGCATCCTGCGCCCATAAGAAGTCCCAGATGATTTTTCTGCCGGAA
>CAJTUQ010000018.1:6016-16579 GCA_910579335.1 uncultured Dorea sp.
TCATCTTTAAAAGCAGGATGACAATTACACTTATGACACAGACTGCCGCCAACACTCCAAAATACGCCATGACATAGGACAGCGCAAAGCTTGAGTTATCCGGGAGCGTACCGGAATACTCGGAAAAATCCGCCCCTTTTCCGATAATCCTGCTTCCCTCCAAAAGCTTTTTCAGCGCATGGAACTGATAGCCCTCCTCCGCCGCATACCTTGACGGAGCAAGCATAATCTTTAATCTTGCCGCCTGATATTGGGAGCCGGCTTTCAGTATCATAAAGATCCCGGCACCTGATAAAGATAACGCCACACCCCAAATTACGGCAAGTGTTCTTTTAACCTGCACCCGGAAGTACCCCTTATACACCGCAACCGACAAGATAACTATCCATACCGGAATCAGTATGACAAACTCCGCTGTGCGGAACATAAGCTGTGCGGCAGCGACGGGAACCATCCAGAGCATTCCCTTTATAAGCCCCTGATACCCTTGCCCGCAATAGCTGTATAAAATTGCACAGTACAGCGGGACAAGCAAGAGCGTCAGACGGTTTCCATTCACCGTCATTCCAAACAGATTCAAAAACCCTGCCGCACCATTGACGGTCGTTCCAAAAAGTACATTTCCCATAAAAAGCAGTATCATATACGCTGCCAAAAGCCATTTCGCCCTGTGTGCAATCCTTGTATAATCAAGATAACAGACTCCTATCATCACAACGTAGCCGACCGTCATATACAGCAAATGGCTCGCCGCATACAAAAAAGGCATGTCTTTCTGGCTGATGCCGGTATCGAGCGCATATAACAAACCAACACCAAATAAACTGATTAGCCCAATCCCGATAATCAGCCGCCAATTCATCTTCGGCCTGTGCACCCTATCCATCATAACTCCCACCTCTACCGGATCGCCCATCTCCCGTACTGCCATCTCCTCCGCCTCGCGCTCTGTCATTCCCTGCGCCATAAAGTCCGTTTTCTGCTCCTCTATATGTGCTTCCAGTTCCCTTGTTATAAGAGGCAGCGCTTTTTTATAACGAATCTGTCCGGACAAAAGCTCCATATAATTACGCCTGTCCATAACACTCTCCCCTTTCCTCTTTCCCCGCCATTCCCATGACATTCACTACTGCACGGGAATACTCCTTCCATTCCTCCGCCTTTACTTTTAACTGTTTTTTTCCTGCTTTCGTAAGATGATAGTACTTGCGTACTTTCCCTGCCGCTTCCTGTTCGTAGGCATCCAAAAAGCCTTTTTCTTCCATAGAATGCAGAAGCGGATAGAGCGTGCCCGCCTTAAGCTCAAATACATTCTGGGATTTATCCCTCAGAGTGTCAATCATCTCATACCCGTACATATCCTTCTCCGACAAGAGTCGCAATATCAACATCGACGTACTCCCTGAAACCAAACTTTTATCAACCGCCATCTTTCATTTCCTCCTTTTACGTTTCCGATATATTCTGATACCGGTAAATACTCAATACGACTCCCATCAACACGTAGGTAACCATCACTTCCCTGCCTCCGACACTAAATGGACAATAGATCTGTTCCGGCATAATTACCCCCGCATTTGCCAGCACATATCCGGCTCCATGCAGAAGAAGCAGCAGGCCGCAGCCAATTCCGGTAACCCTTCCCAGCTTGTTTTTCTGCTTTACCGCCATAGATATCAATTTTAAGAGCAGGGCTGCAATTACCAGAACCACCGCCGCAAATGCAAACGTGCCAAAACACATTGCCGTATATGTCAGCACAAATTCATTTCCCGCGGTGAACACTCCGGAAAGCTCTAAAAACCTATAGGAGTCCTTCATTGCTTCCCCCGCACTTCCAATGGCGCGACTGCCTTCCACCAGCCCCTGTACAATATCTCTGCATCGAAGCATAAACTCTTCGTATTCCTTTGACGAGAAGGCTCCCTGTACAAATCTTTCAGACGACAGGATTCCTGCGCACAAAAGCACTGTCGCCCCCCAGATGCCTGCTATCGCTCTTTTCACCGGTATCCGGAACATACCGCTATAAACCGCATAGGAGAGAACCGCTGCCAGTATCAGCAGAAACAGCAAAAGCTCCAGCCTATTGCTATAAAAGAGCAGAGGCGCCGCAATCGGCATCATCCATGCCGCTCCCTTCAACAGCCCTGATACCCCTTCCCCCCGATAACTGTAAAGCACGCCGCAGTATAATGGTACAAACAGAAAAGGCATTATCCACAATGCGTTCAAAACTATCTCGTCCAAAACATCTTCCATACCCGGCGTAGGGGTTAAAAAACAGACAATCGCCGTCAGCACGCCGCAGTATGCAAGCATGATTCTCTTTGCTTTTGCGGCAAACCAGGTATAGTCCATATAGCAAATACCTACCATGCATAAAAAACCGGCCGCCGTATAAAACAGATACCTTTTCGTATAATTGAGGACACATTCTGCGGCCCGCCCTTCTCCCCCGGCCAGCCAGTTGTTCAGATAATACCATGCACCAAACCCCGCCGCACTGATAAACCCTATCAGAAATATCAACGGCCAGTTCATCTTCGGCCTGTGAATCCCATCCATCATAATTCCCACCTCTACCGGGTCGCCCATCTCCTTAACCGCCAGTTCCTCCGCCTCACACTCGGACATACCCTCTGCCAAAAAGTCCTTCTTCTGCTCTTCGATATGCATCTCCAGCTCCCTTGTCACAAAAGGAAGCGCTCTTTTACAGCGTATCTGTCCGGATAAAAGTCCTATGTACTCTTTTCTGTCCATCTCTACCATCCCTCCTGCAGCATAATATTTTCAGCCTCGGCATTCCTTGGCCTCTAAACACTTTCCGCTTACAATTCAATCATTCTTTCTATAATTTCCCTGTAAAAACTATCTGTGTCCGATTTCTTTTCCATCTGCCCCATGATACCTCCGTCTTTGAGCAGGACGATTCTCTCGCAATAACTTGCCATCTGCGGGTCATGGGTCACCATGATAACTGTTTTCCCAAACTCCTTATGAATCCTTTCCAGTGCGTCTATCACAATCTTCCCTGACTTAGAATCCAGATTGCCGGTAGGCTCATCTGCAAAGATGACTCGCGGGTCATTCATCAGCGCCCTGCATATAGCCGTTCTCTGGCGCTCCCCTCCCGACAATTCATCCGGCATCTTCTGTTCAAGCCCATCTATCTTGAACTTGCTTATAAGCGACTCGGCCTTTTCCTCTCCCGCTTTATCGGCACATTTACTGATAAGAAGCGGCAGCATCACATTCTCCAGAACATTTAAGCTGTCCATCAGGAAAAATTCCTGAAAAATAAAACCAAGCTCCTCCCTCCGGATTTTCGCCGCTTCTTTGTTGGAAAAACTGTCTGCATCCTTCTTTTCATAAAAAAACTTTCCTTTTGTCATAGGTTCAATCATACCCATAATTTTTAACAGTGTCGTCTTCCCGCTCCCGGACTTCCCCATAATACCGACAAATTCTCCCTCGCGTACCGTCAGGGTAATGTTTTCAAGCACTTTTGTATTTCCATAATCTTTCATCACATTTTCCAATTTTATCAATTCCATATCATCACCTCTCTTTTGTCCGGCCTGTTTCTAACTAAATGATAGCCATAGCCTGTCATGCCGGCAATAAAACATCCCTGAGTAAAAATCAATGCTATAAACAGCAGTATAATCTTTTCGGTTTCCAAAATGTTTTCCACGCCTAGTATCCCTATCAATACCAAAGTACCGGCAGCAATCGATAAAACAAAAGGTATTTTCATACAGATAGAAAGTTCGCCCTTAATATTGCTCTTAATCTCCCTATCGTCCATTCCAAGCCTGCCTAAGAAGCTGTATTTCCCTCTTAATATCGGTATCTCCGACCACACCTTGACTGCAAGCACTGTCATATTGCCGATAATCAAAAAGATTCCCATACATATGTAAAAAGTCAGTGACATCATATCCTCCTTCCGGTCTTCTAACATTAGTTCCTCTTTGGAATAAAACAACGCTGCGTCAAAGGACTGCGCTGTATCTTTCAAATACTCTTCCGATTGCACGCTGTATTCTTCTACCCGCTGTGTCACAAGAGACATAGAGCCCCACATCCGCCGCATCGCATCATAATCCGTATCATTTAAAATCAGCACGCCTATACTCTCCCGCTGATTCGCCACAAACAATATTTGGTTCATCTGTGCTTTGGCGGTAAACCATTCTGCTTGCCCGGCCGTCTCCAAACATACCCGTCCCGACGGCAGCAGGATATCCTCGTCCTCCTTGTCTTTCTGCAGGATGCCGATAACCTCTCCCGGCCGAAGCTCCTCCTCTTTCCCCGCTAACTTCCAAAAAGCCGATGCCGGCATACCGATATATTCTCCTTCCTCCAAACTCGTAATGAAAATACAAGGATACACATCCACTTCTTTTCCCTCCGGCTTGATTTCTAAAAGAAGGCTTTCCGTCTGCCCTTCCTCCACCGCATACACATAATCAAACGGATATTTCCACAGGTAGCGGGAATCCGTATCTCCAAATTCCACAATATTGATATTGATAAATACCAATACCACAAAATTTATCACAAAGCTTAGCAGCATAATATTTTTATTGTCTGCAAACCGGTAATACATATTTTTTATTCTCAGCAGATGTTTAAAGTACCACCTCTCCCGTCTGCCAAGCAGATAAAGTAAAAGACTTCCAAAATAAGTAAAACATAAAAACAGGCCCGAAAGGACAATGAAAAGCCCATATTTCATCTTTACGTAAGGAACCGTATTCTTACTTGCCAGAACGACATAGGCTGCCGCAAAGCATACCGCCGAACAAAACGTGCCTGCTATACTTTCTTTTATAGAAGGAAGCCTGCCCTTTTTCCGGTCATACCGCATAAGCGAAGAAAGAGAGTTTCCCTGCAGATATACTACATTCATAAAAACTGCCGCCGCATACACCATCAACATATAACAAAAAGTTTTCAAAACAATTCCGGCATACATCCTTAAGTCCAAGTCCATACGGATTTTCTCAGCGAGAATCAGCCTCCTTACAAAGAAGAGAAAGGCTGTTCCAAACACACTCCCGATTATATAAGAAAACATACTTATCAATCCGTATTCCATGAGTATCATTCGGATAATGCTCCCTTTCCCTGCGCCAAGCACCATGAAAGTCCCATAGTCCCTGATTCTTTTCCTGCTGTAATTATTCACCGTATATAAAATCAACATGACGCCGATAAACAGCAGCACGTAGATATACAAATGAGCAGAAATGCCAAGAGAAGACGTAAGGATTTCCTCATCGCTCATGGCGTTTAAAAACATATCCTTAATTCCTACAAATAAAAACAGCGCTGCCGTAACCAGGATCGAACTTAAAAAGCAAGGCAGGAAACTCCATACATTACTTTTGAATATTTTGACTGTAATCTTCATCCTGACTTTCGCCTCCTATGTAGACAATCTATATATCGGTTATCTACATTATATATAGATTGTCTACATATGTCAATACCAAACAGATATTATTTTATAAACAGTCTTACTATCCTTGCTCGTCTATATTATACATTTCTTACGTATACCTCTTCTTTTATGCATTATAATTGTATATTTCGTATATTTTTTAATATTTATCATTTTTTTATTGCATAATTATAAAATGTAGTGTATAGTATTCCTTGCGGTTAAGAAAAATATTTTCATGAAATAAATTGTATATGATACAGGAGGACTTTAAGATGAAAGAAAAAGTTGTATTGGCATATTCCGGCGGGCTCGACACTACCGCCATCATTCCGTGGTTAAAAGAGAATTTTGATTATGAGGTTATCTGCTGCTGCGTTGACTGCGGACAGGGAGAAGAGCTCGAAGGACTTGAAGAACGGGCAAAGCTGTCCGGAGCTTCTAAATTATACATCGAAGACGTAGTCGACGATTTCTGCGACAACTATATCGTTCCATGCATACAGGGCCATGCAATCTACGAAAACAAATACCTGCTCGGAACCTCTATGGCCCGTCCGGCTATTGCCAAGCGCCTTGTCGAGATTGCAAGGAAGGAAGGCGCTACCGCTATCTGCCACGGTGCTACCGGCAAGGGAAATGACCAGATACGTTTTGAACTTGGAATCAAAGCTCTGGCTCCGGATATCAAGATTATCGCTCCGTGGCGCATGACAGACGTATGGACAATGCAGTCCCGCGAAGACGAGATTGCCTACTGCAAGGCACACGGCATCAATCTTCCTTTCGACGCCAGCCACAGTTACAGCCGTGACCGCAATCTCTGGCATATCAGCCATGAGGGGCTTGAGCTTGAAGATCCGTCTATCGAACCGAATTATGAACATCTTCTTGTTATGAGTGTTTCGCCCGAAAAGGCTCCGGATACGGCGGAATATGTAACGATGACATTTGAAAAAGGTATTCCAAAGAGTATAAACGGCGAAGAGATGAAGGTTTCCGACATTATCCGCAAGCTGAATGAACTTGGCGGAAAGCATGGCATCGGAATCTGTGATATCGTGGAAAACCGCGTAGTAGGCATGAAATCCCGCGGCATCTACGAGACGCCCGGCGGAACGATTCTTTACGAGGCGCACCAGCAGCTTGAAGAATTGGTGCTGGACCGCGCTACATATGAAGTAAAAGAAGAGATGGGCAACAAGCTTTCTCAGATTTTATACGAGGGCAAATGGTTCACTCCGCTGCGCGAGGCTGTTCAGGCATTTATCGAGAGTACGCAGGCTTACGTGACAGGAGAAGTAAAATTCAAGCTTTATAAGGGAAACATTATAAAAGCCGGAACGACCTCCCCGTATTCACTGTACAGCGAATCGCTTGCAAGCTTTACGACAGGAGAGCTTTATGACCACCACGACGCCGATGGCTTCATCAACCTGTTTGGCCTGCCGCTTAAAGTACGCGCCATGAAAATGCAGGAAGCGGGAAAAAATAAATAACAATGATAAAAAACACCTAAACTTTTGAACTGACCCCCAAAAGTTAGACCAAAATCTAACGATTGGAGGTCAGTTTGTTTTATGGCTAAATACAGCTTTGAGTTTAAGAAACAGATAATGAAAGAGCCGCAAATACAGTTCTTACAAAGGCAGTGTTGGTACTATTGCTCCAAACAGGATAAAAAGGCGCTTTCATACACATATACCGCACCAGAAGATCACTACAGACACAACGGAATTTAAATACTATGAAGTGGATTCTAAAGGGCATATGACAATGCATAAGCTGTATCTTGACCCTTTTATGGATATGTGCAACGGTGAGATTTTAAGTTTCTGTATTAACAGACATCCTTCTGCCGTAAATGTAATGACTGCCTTAAACAAGGCAATTGAGGTAACTGCTGACTGCCCTTACCGCAGGACATTCCATTCCGATCAGGGATGGGCATACCAGATGAAAGCATACTCACACCGTCTCAAAGAGGAGCGGATTTTTCAGAGTATGTCACGGAAAGGAAACTGTTATGACAATTCGGTTATGGAAAACTTTTTCGGGCTGCTAAAACAGGAAATATATTACGGAACTGTTTATTACAGCTACGATGAATTAAAGGTTGCAATAGAAAAATATGTTAAGTATTACAATGAACAGCGAATAAAGGAGAAACTGGGATGGATGAGTCCTGTGCAATACAGGCTCAGTCTTCCGGCTGCATAAAACTAGCGAGGCAGTCAAAACTGTCTCGCTAATAAAGTCTAACTTTAAGGGGTCACCTCAAGTCTGATGCTTTTTTATATCTCTCTAATCTTTTTTTCCGGAGCCAAATACGCTGAGCAGCGCTCCCAGAAACGTCACACAAGCTGCTGCTATCTTCCCGTAGGAAGAAGACATCACGGTAAACAACTCTCCCATATAAGGCACTACCAGGCTGACCCTGCCAATATAGTTCTCATATTCTATCGGCGTCAAATCCTCCGTATCATTGGCATCGCCTTTTGTCCTAAAACGTCCTGCCACCGCATTATTCTCTATGACACGGTGGGTAATGATGCCGCCGTCTTCTGCCGAGCTGTAGAAGGCTATGATATCATTTTCCTTAATCTTCGCAGGCTCATCCGCACGTACATAGATTAAACTCCCCACCTTCACGGCCGGCTCCATACTTCCGCTGATTACATTATACATATGATATCCAAAAATTCCCGGCAGTACCAGCATAGAGCACAGGATGATAACTGCGGTTATCATAAGAATCCCTATAACGCTCAATACACTGCCCTTTTTTTTATTTTTAATTTTTTTCTTCATAATTACTTCTCTTTTTCCGGCAGTTTATGCATAATTCTTACGGCTGCAGCCCTGGCCTTCTGCCGCCTCTTAAGCAGTATGACCGTAATTACCAGCGCTGCTGCGGCAGCAATTGAAATACCGCTGTAAATTGGAAGATAGCCCATCCTTTTCCCGGACAGCTCCGTAGAAATATCCGCCAGAGGTACTTCCGGATCTTCTACCTTATCTAAATCCTGCAATGCCTGCGGAACCGCTTCATCCTGTACCGGTACTACGGCATCGCCGCCGACTCCGTCCTCTTCGCCGGCTTCATCATCCGTCCCTTCGGGAGCCGCTCCGGTCGCATCCTCTGCATTATCGCCCGCTGCTGCTTCATCGCCGGCTGCATTTCCGCCAGGCGTTGCTGCTCCTGCATTACCGCCGGGCGCCGCCCCTGCGTTTGTACCCCCGGCATTTTGGCCTGGCTGCGCCGGTGCTGCAGGATTCTGATTCTCTTCTGCACCCTCTTCAACTGGAGAATACCGGAAATCAAACACATTTTTGGACTCGTCCGTAGAAAGTGTCTTTACCAGATTGTACGCCTGCGGCTGATACCCCTCTACATAACGGTATGATACATACTGGCGCTCGCCTGGATTCCCATAATAGGTATCTGACTTAAGCAGCTGCTTTCCTCCGGCATCCATATAATTCACCGTATATTTCACCATAGTACCGCGGATTCCATAAGCGATGACGTAATCCCTGTCGCTCGCTACCGGAAACGCTTCCTCCGTCGCCTCCGAATTATCCCGCCCGGAGCGCCGGATTCCTTTTACATAATATTTTTCATCCGTAACCTCTGCAGCGTCCTTTGCCCTGATATTAACCACATCTCCATACTTAAGACCCGTAATGACTATCTCTTCCCCGCTCCTTTCAATCTTTGCGCCGGAAGGTGCGTCAATACCTCCGTCTCCTAAAACTCCCTGATTGCCCGCATAGATTCTCACTGTATAGTCATATTCGTCCGCCGCCAGCACATCCGCCCGAAAGAGCAGGCCGAATACGAGCAGGAGCAAAAAGAACCTGCCTGCTGTTTTTATTTTTCTCATATCACTGCCGCCCCCTTTTTGCCGTGCCCATACGAGTTTCAATTCCCTCTTCCTCTTCTTCCTCGTCACTGCGGCGCATCCTCATAAATGCCGCCAGCAGGAATACAAGCCCCGCTCCCAGAGTCAGCAGGACGAACAGAAGCGTCTGCGTCTGGTCGCCGGTCTTAACGACTTCCCGCCGTCCGCCGCCGCTTCCGCCGGGAGTTCCGTCGTCTGTCGGAAGCTCTGTCGCAAAATTCATCTGCAGTCTGGCAAGCGTATTCTGATAATCATTGACCAGTGTCTCGCCGTCCAACGCAACTTTAAGCTTTACCATACCTTCCGCCCCTGCCGGGGTCCTGTCCAGATATATATAATTCTCAAGAGTCTTCGTGGCACTTTTAAGCCCCACGCCGTTTCGTGTCTCTTCCCCGCCGAATTTCTCGCTGGCATACAAAGTTCTTGTTTTTTTCGACGAATCGGTATAAGTGAGCAGATAATCATAGGCTCCGCCCTCAGCCTTCCCTGAATCCTCAAGAGCCCTTAACACTTCGTTCTCCATATACCAGTCTACTTTACCCTTATAGTTATTCTTCAACCTTACTGTCAATTCCACGGAATCACCCGGCTGCAGGGATATAATCTCATCATTTATCTTTGTATTGTTAAAATTACTGTCCATCTTCTTTCCGTCAAAGGTAACCTTGCCTTCAAAAGAAGCCTTCCTGTCCTCCGCATGTACCGTCAAAGAGGACGCCAGAACCAGAAGAGCTATCAGACTTATATTTAACAATCTTTTCTTTCTCATCCTGCCTTCCTCCTTATAAAATTCCAAGAGCAGACGCATCTACGCCCCATGCGCTCTTAATGGCGTCCTGGGCATTGTGTGTCTGTACGGCGTCCACTTCCACGTCCACATGAAATTCTACGCCGTTATACTTATAAACTGTTTTGATAACATTGCCTTCCTGCAAAAGCTGCGCCTCAGCAGCTACCTCCCTGCTGATACGGACAGTATCCGTAATCGCCTCCGTCTCTTTGCCGGAAGCCAAAATACCTTTATAAAAAAGCTCCGTACACTCCTTTGTATTATTGGGATTCGGTATCCAGCGGCCTGTGTTTACCAGATTCAAATCAATAAAGTCCGGTGACAGGGAGGTCACTTTCTTTCCATCCCTCATCCAGTATTTATAAATTCTGACCCTTACGTACTCATCAATCGTCCCGCTGTTTTTGACGGCCAGC